>CAXHCC010000057.1:0-14364 GCA_964014945.1 uncultured bacterium
GAGATTATTCCGGGTCTCGTGGGCTCGGAGATGTGTATAAGAGACAGGGTATGGTAAACATGTGGTTATTAATCATGGTTTTGGTTATAAAACCTTGTATGCGCATATGAGCAAATTTAAAGTACGCAAGGGGCAGCGTGTAAAGAGAGGGCAAGTTATTGGCTATGTGGGCAATACAGGTCGTTCAACTGGGCCGCACGTTCATTATGAAATAATTAAAGGCGGTAGAAAAATTAACCCAATTAATTTTTACTATAACGATTTAAATCCCGAGCAATACCAAAAATTATTGGAGCAAGTTGCTCAGTCGTCTCAATCATTTGATTAAATTAGATGCATGTCAGACAATCAATTATCAATTGCTGAAAGTATTTCTGTTGGCACCAAGCTATATTATAACATTGGTGAGGTGGCCAAAATGTTTGGGGTTAATAACTCGTTAATTCGTTATTGGGAAAATGAGTTTGATGTTTTAAAACCGAAGAAAAACAAAAAAGGAAACAGGCTGTTTACGGCGGATGATGTTGAGAATATAAAATTGATTTACCACCTGGTAAAAGAGCAGGGTTTAACCTTGGAGGGTGCGAAAAAATATTTAAAGCAAAATAAAAAGGCCTTAAAACACGAATTAAAAGCGGATAAAAGTCATACCGCAGAAATTGAAAAGAAGCTAAAGAAAATCAAAAGCGAACTGCTCAACATCCAATCTTCGCTTTAGTTTACTATTACAACTTAATAGTATTTATTACCAATTAAATAATTTTGAACGTAGTCTTTTACACCTTCTTCCAGGGTGCAAAAAGGTTTGTTGTAGCCAATGGATTTTAGTTTATTCATATTGGCTTCTGTAAAGTATTGGTATTTATCTCTGATGTCAATTGGGGTATCAATAAAGCTAATATCTTCTTTCTTATCCAGCGCGGCAAAGGTGTTTTTTACTAAATCTAAAAAGGTACGAGCTTTACCAGATCCTAAATTGTACAGTCCTGAATTTTTGCGGTGATGTAGTAAAAAGTAACACACTTCTGCTACATCTTTTACATAAACAAAATCACGTAGCTGCTCACCATCTTTATAATCTGGGTTGTGCGAACGGAACAATTTCATGCTGCCTTTTTCCTGAATTTGATTAAAGGCGTGAAAAATAACAGATGCCATTCTACCTTTATGAAATTCGTTAGGACCGTATACGTTAAAAAACTTCAAACCTACCCAGAAATACGGTTTCTTTTCTTGTGCTAATGCCCACTTGTCAAAGTCGTTTTTAGAATCACCATAAGGATTTAATGGTTTTAATTTTTCAACAATTTCTTCATTGTCTTCATAGCCGTGTTCTCCTAACCCATAAGTAGCGGCAGATGATGCATAAACCAAAGGCAAACCAAATTCAACACATATGTTCCAAATATCTTTGGTGTAATTTAAATTTAGTTTGTCAAAAATTTCTTTGTCAAATTCGGTTGTATCGGTACGAGCACCTAGGTGAAAAACCATTTGCACAAAGCGATGGTTATCTTTTAACCAAGCAGTAAAATCGTCTCTATGCACTTGCTGTGAAATGGTTTTCCCTGCTAAGTTTTTCAATTTGTCTTCATGAGAAAACTCATCAACCACCACCACATCTTTAAAACCTTCTTGGTTAAGTTTGCTTACCAAACAACTCCCAATAAATCCTGCTGCTCCTGTAACAATTATCATGATAAAAAAATAGGTTTGTTAATATTTTGCACCACACCTAATGCCTGGGCTTTTTCAAATAATGCGCTTACAGCATTTTTCCCTTCAGTGCCCATATCAACTGAAAAGTCATTCACATATAAATTAATGTGCTGATACATTACTTCTTCGCTCATTTCTTGGGCATGTTCGCGCACAAAGTTAACGCTTGCCTTGGGTTGTGCAAATGCATATTCTACACTTTTTTTAAGCACTCTGTTTACTTTTAGTTTTATCTCTTCAGGTAAGGATCGCTTTATAACAATACCGCCTAGCGGAATGGGAAGCTTAGTTTCTTGTTCCCAAAATTCGCCTAAATCTATCAGCTTTACCAAGCCTTTTTCTTGGTAGGTAAATCTGTTTTCATGAATAATTAAACCAGCATCAACTTCATTATTTAATACGGCCTCTTCAATTTCAGAAAACAAATATTCTTTTTTGTTGTTGAGGTGAGGATAAGCAATGGATAATAAAAAGTTGGCTGTAGTGTATTTTCCAGGAATGGCTACCCTAGAATTTTCGCTAAGCGTAATAGTATCTTTAGCTATCAGCAATGGTCCACAACCTCTGCCCAATGCGCCACCTGCATCTAGTAGTTCATAAGCATTGGTACAATGTGCAAAAGCGCTAAAACTTAACTTTGTTACATCCAATTCTTCATTTAACGCACCTTGGTTTAAGTCTTCTACATCTTGCATAGTTACATTAAAGCTTAGGCCTTCTGTATCAATTTTATGATGAATGAGCGCATCAAAAATATAGCAGTCGTTGGGGCATGGACTAAAGCCAAGGCTTATATTGGTATGTTGTTTATCAGCCATTAAAATCGTCCAGTATTTCAATTACCTTATGGTTGCAATTGACAATCGCAAGGTCTATTTTCCAATTGGCTTTATTGCGTTTTTCAACTTTGTTTGAAACTGCTCTAAGCTGTACATAAGGAACGTTTTCTTGTGCGCACACATACATAAATGCAGCCCCTTCCATGCTTTCAACATAGGGGTGAAACTTGTTATATACTTTTGTGATGCTGGCTTCATTGCCATGCACAGTGTTTACCGTTATAGCGGTTACTTTTGGTACTTTATCTAAGACCTTACTTTCAAGTTTGGTAGTATTGCTTACCCATGTATCTGTATCCATTCCAATTTCCTTAAAAGGAATAAATTGTTCATCGTCTTCAACACCTAATTCAGAAAACTGATCTTCAATAATATTTACCACCTCACCCAACTCTAAATTGTCGTTAAAACTGCCACAGATGCCTACATTAATTACTGCGTCATAACTGTTTCTTAAAGCTTTACACAAATAATACGTGGTAGCCACCATTCCTATACCAGTTACCAAAAAGCTTATATCGTGCTTATTGTATGAAACCGTACGTAACTCGTCAGTAGCGTTTAACTGGTTAAGCAACGGTGCAATTTCCTGTTTGGTAGCAGCAACAATTAGTAATTTCATATGCTTACAAAGTTACCTAATTTTGGGTATAGCTTGTTAAAAGCTGCTATATTTGTGAGATTACAATTCAACTACAATGGTACATATAACCCGAAGAGAATGTTTTAGTGCAGCGCATAAACTGTATAATGAGAGTTGGACCAAAGAACAAAATGATGAGGTGTTTGGTAAATGCGCCAATCCTAATTGGCATGGGCATAACTACATTGTATATGTAACCGTTAAAGGTAAAGTAAAGCCAGAAACTGGTTATGCGGCTAACCTTAAAACGATTAGTAACATCATAAAAGAGTTTGCTATTGACAAATTAGACCACAAGAACCTAAACTTAGATGTAGACTTTATGCAGGGTGTGATGCCATCAACTGAAAATTTGGCCAAAGCTATTTGGGAGCAAATAGCGGAACATATAGAAAATTTGGGTTGTAAAATGCATTGCGTAAAATTGTGCGAAACAGAAAATAATTACGTTGAGTATTTTGGCGAAGAATAATAAATCGAAAATAAGCTTATGAACCACGATGAGTTTGATGATGTAGAAGATGGCTACACAAAAATTGATAGATACAACGATAAGTCGGTAAATTCCATTGCTGATAAATACAAAGTAATTTTGTCTGAGATGGGAGAGGATCCCAATAGGGAAGGGCTTTTAAAAACGCCTGAAAGAGTTGCAAAAGCTATGCAATATCTTACGCATGGATACGATATGAATCCGAAAGAAATATTGGAGTCGGCAAAGTTTAAAGAAGAATACAAGCAAATGGTGCTGGTGAAAGATATAGAGGTATACAGTATGTGTGAACATCATTTATTGCCTTTTTTTGGTAAGGCGCATGTGGCATATATACCTAACCACCATATAGTAGGCTTGAGTAAAATTCCGCGTGTGGTTGACGCGTTTTCTAGAAGGTTGCAAGTGCAAGAACGTTTAACAACTGAAATTAGAGATTGTATTCAGGATACATTAAATCCTATTGGCGTAGCCGTTGTTATGGAGTGTTCTCATTTGTGCATGCAAATGAGGGGCATACAAAAACAAAATTCGGTTACAACCACTTCTGCGTTTACTGGCGAGTTTTTAAAAGACCCTACGCGTAAGGAGTTTATTAGTCTTATTTCATCCAAATTGCACTAAATCAGAACTGCCAATTTTGCAGAAGTTAGGCAACGGTATAGAATTTGTAGTATTTTAACAGAATCAATAATAAAACACATGGAAAATAACTTAAATAATTTTGACAACGGAAATATCAACTTTACACAACCAAAAAGTGCAGCTGTTGATACAACCAAAGCTTTTGTAGCCAACGTTTTTTCATGGATGTTTGCCGCTTTGGCAATAACATCCATAGTTGCGTATTATTTGGCGCATAACCTTGAATTATTGTCCCTGTTAATAAATATTGAAGCTGGAGGCTTTACGATGTTGGGATACATCGTTATGTTTTCACCATTTGCATTTGTTATGGTTATGTCTTTTGGATTAAACAAACTATCCTATCAAACCCTATTGTTGCTGTTTATTCTGTATTCAGCCTTAATGGGAGCAAGTTTAAGCTTTATCTTTTTGGCTTACACGGCTAGTTCAATCTATTCTACGTTTATGGCTTCTGCTGGTATGTTTGGTTTAATGTCGGTAGTAGGTTATACTACTAAAACAGATCTTACTAAGTTTGGGTCGTTAATGATGATGGGACTTGTAGGGATAATTATTGCAAGTATCATCAATTGGTTTTTGCAAAGTGCGCAAATGGAATACATTATTAGCTTTATTGGAGTTTTAGTATTTGTAGGATTAACCGCTTATGATGTGCAAAAATTAAAACGTATTGGTGCAGGGGTGGAATTAGGAACAGCGAGCACTGGAAAATTAGTGATTATGGGTGCTTTAAACTTGTACTTAGATTTTATTAATTTATTCCTATTTCTATTGCGCTTATTTGGCGATAGAAGATAATTAACAGTTGACAAGTAACTGTGAATAAAAAGCGCCCTGATAAAGTTCAGGGCGCTTTTTTTTTATGATATTTGAGCATTACTAACTAAAAACATTAAACTATGAAAGCATATGTGTTTCCGGGGCAGGGTTCTCAGTTTGTGGGGATGGCCAAAGATTTATACGAGGGTAATGATTTAGCGAAAGAGCTATTTGGTAGGGCCAACGAAATACTAGGTTTTAATATTACCGACATCATGTTTGCTGGTACGGATGAGGAACTAAAACAAACCAAAGTAACGCAACCGGCAGTTTTTTTACATTCCGTTGTATTAGCAAAAACATTGGGTGACAGCTTGCAACCAGATATGGTGGCTGGTCATAGTTTAGGTGAGTTTTCTGCTTTGGTAGCTAACAATACCTTATCGTTTGAAGATGCCTTGGTATTGGTTTCTAAAAGAGCTTTAGCCATGCAAAAAGCGTGTGAAATTAACCCTTCTACTATGGCGGCGGTATTGAATTTGGATGATGAGGTAATTGAGAAAATTTGTGCGGAAGTGAGTGAAAGTGGGGAAGTAGTGGTTGCTGCAAATTATAACTGTCCTGGACAGTTAGTAATATCAGGTAGCATTGATGGGATTAATACAGCTTGTGAAAAAATGAAAGAAGCAGGCGCTAAAAGAGCATTGGTATTACCCGTTGGTGGTGCCTTTCATTCTCCTTTAATGCAACCTGCTGCAGAGGAATTAGAAGCAGCAATAAAGGCAACAACTTTTAATAACCCTATATGTCCTGTTTACCAAAATGTTACTGCCAGTGCGGTAAGCAATCCTGAAGAAATTCAGAAAAACTTAATCGCACAGTTAACGGCACCCGTTAAATGGACGCAAACGGTTAAACAAATGATTGCTGATGGAGCTAGTTCTTTTACAGAAGTAGGACCAGGAAAAGTATTACAAGGCTTGGTGAAAAAAGCCCAACGTGATATGGAAACCTTTAGTGCATAAGCATTCCTATGCGATTAACTAAATTTGTTCTTGTACTTACATTGTTGTGTGTATCATTTGCAATGAAGGCGCAAATAGTGGAGGGCATTGGAATAATGGGTGGAATAAGCTATGGCAATCAAAAGTTTGTCACGAATTCACCTGTTGTAATCGACAAAAAAAATTACCAGTTAGGTTTTAATGGCAGTTTTTTTGTTGAGTTTTTTCGTAACGAATATGCACGCTGGGTAAGTGAATTGCAATACAATCAAAAAGGATCGGTTGATAAGCAACCCAATCAGGATTATACCAATAAGCTACAGTACGCTTGCTGGAATAATTATTTAAAACTTCGTTATGAAATGCTTACCATAATACCGTATGTATTAATAGGCCCTCGTTTAGAATTTATTGTTTCCCAAAGTACAAGTTCTCCTCCTGTTGTTGGTAATTTTTCTGCTGTTCATGTGAGCCCTGCCGTAGGCGCTGGTGTTGAATTTGTCAGCTATGGAAACATTTCCTTTATAACAGACGTTATTTACAACCCCGATTTTATATTGCCTGCGTACACAAACAACCCATTAGATATTTACAATAAAGTATTTGAATTAAGGGTAGGGTTAAAATACCACTTTAGAGGAAGAACAAGCTGTAACACTCCAACTCCAGGTATGTAGTTAATGCCTCATTTTTACGTTTGTTTCACCCTTCTTCCTTTGTTTTTATCAAAACCATAAGGGCAATGTTTACATCCGTTTTCACAACAATACCCTCGTTTTAACAAATACTTTTCTGTGAATATAATATAGCCTTCATCGCTGTAGTAATATTCGTCTTCAGCTAACTTGTTGCGGTTTGAAAATCCTTCCATGTGTAGTAAAATCCTACGCAAAAATAGCGCTTTCTATCCACATGTTTAATTCAATTTAGTATTGGAGATTGTGCTACCTAACAAATGTTAAGTATTGAAGCTGTCGAATGTGTTATATTTACCCTGAATAAAAAATTAATGCTATGGTTAAGTTTTTTAAAAGATTGATAATTGGACTGGTAGTGTTTTATGCGCTCTTGTATTTAACCGGTAATTGGTTTATTGTTACTGCGTTTATGAATACATATATGATTGGCAATACTACTGCTAACATTAATGATAAAGATGCATTTGAAAGCAGAACCATTGATAACGGTGTTGCACAACCATGGAATATATCATCTTTATATGGCACTAAGAAAATACCTGAAAAGCATGTACGAGATTTTGAAGAAATGAACAGTGCTGCTTACTTGCTTATTAAAGACGATTCTATTATTCACGAGGAGTATTGGGATAATTATAGCGCTACCTCTCAAACCAACTCTTTTTCTATGGCCAAATCTGTTGTGGCTGCTTTAATTGGGACGGCTATACAAGACGGAAAAATTAAGAATGTGAACCAGCCGGTAGGTGATTTTATTCCGAGTTATAAAGAAGGTGATAAGTCGAAGATAACCATTGAACATGTTTTAACCATGTCGTCTGGTCTAAGTTTTGAAGAGAACTATCACAATCCTTTTGCCTATTCGGCAGAGGCATATTACGGTGATGAGGTAACAGAATTAACCTTGTCGCATGATGTAGTAGAGGAGCCGGGTAGAAAGTTCAATTATTTAAGCGGGAACACACAATTATTGGGTATGATAGTGGCGAAAGCATATGGCATTACATTAAGCGAAGCAACTTCAGAGAAATTATGGAAACCTTTAGGTGCAAGTCAACCTGCATACTGGAGTTTAGATCATAAAGATGGAGTAGAAAAAGCATTTTGTTGTATACATTCAAATGCTCGCGATTACGCGCGTATGGGAAAGTTATACTTGGATAGCGGTAAGGCGAACGGCGTACAGCTTATTCCTAAAGAATATATAAAAGCTTCTATAACGCCTGCGAATGTTGAATTTGAAACGGACGAGTTAACTCGGTATGGTTATCAATGGTGGTTAATGCCTAACTATAAAGGGTATGATATATTTATGATGAAAGGTCATATGGGCCAGCACGTTATTTGTATTCCTGAAGAACGTATAATTATTGTTCGATTGGGTGACAAGAAAGAACATGTAGGGCCGAATAAAAGTCACTCCATTGAAACCAAACGCTATATAGATGTGGCGTTAGAAATGTTGGGCTTAGAATAACTGTCCGTTTTCCCTATTAACAGATTCCCTTTAATAAGTACCTGTTCATGATGGTTTTGGCACTTTAATTGTGTCCTAACTTTGTATATCATGAAACATTTCTTTGTTTTTGTAACCATACTGTTTTGTGGTTTGCCTTCAATGGAGGCGAAACATACTCGGCTTACTGCTGAGGAATATATAGCTAAATACAAGGATGGAGCTATTGCTCAAATGAAAAAGTATAAGGTGCCGGCTAGCATTACCCTTGCTCAAGCATTGCTCGAAAGTGGTAATGGTAATAGTGAGTTGGCGGTAAAAGCAAAAAACCATTTTGGCATTAAATGCCATAGTAGCTGGACGGGGCCTACCTTTATCAAAGATGACGACAAAAAGGATGAATGCTTCCGCAAATACTCATCTGTATACGATTCTTATCGTGACCATTCTAAATTTTTAGCTAACCAAAAGCGCTATGCCCCTTTATTTGAGTTGAAAATTACCGATTATAAAGGGTGGGCAAAAGGACTAAAAAAGGCGGGATACGCAACCAACCCTAAATACCCTGCTTTGTTAATTAACCTTATTGAACGTTATGAGTTATACCAATACGATGGCAAGTACAAGGCCAAGAAAAAAGATAATACTGTTAAACAAGATAAGCAACCTATTAAAAAGGAGAACAAGCCCGTTGTTAAGGCCAAGTCAAACAAGCATAAAATACTACGTTTAGGTACTTTAAAGTATATCATAATTAAAAAAGGAGACACGTTTTACAGCATTGCGAAAGAAACAGATAAAGATTTGTGGCAGCTGTATAAATACAACGACATGAAAGAGGGTGATATTCTTACTCCTGGGAAAAAGTTGTTTCTGCAACCCAAAAGAAATAAGGCTAAGGTGCCTTATCATAAGGTAAAAGAAGGGGAAACCATGAAGAGTATTTCACAACATTATGGGATTAAACTAAAAGCATTGTATAAGAAGAATAACATGCAGCCTGGTTCAGAACCTACACTAGGACAACAGTTATATTTACGCAAATACAAGCCAACAGATTCATATTAATACAAAAACAATTATGTATAAAGAAGGACAAGAATACCAGGAAGAAGTAAGTTTTACGCAAGAACAAGTGCAAGCATTTGCAGACTTTTCAAATGATACCAACCCCATTCATTTGGATGCCGAATACGCGGCTACAACACAATTTAAAAAACCAATTATGCATGGTATGATAGGGGCTTCGGTTTTTTCAAAAATTTATGCCATGGATTTCCCTGGTAAGGCACCTGTTTTTTTGACACATAATGTTAGCTTTAAGCGGCCAATGTATGTTGACACGTTATATGAAGTAAAAGTGGTTATCACACATATTGATCAGGATAGACATATTGCCACATTCGCAGGAACTATTTCGGATAAGGAAACAGGAAAAACGTGTATGGTGGTTGAATCCAAGCTTATGCAAAAAGAGCTGTTCTAGGTCTTTTGCAAAGCTGCTCTCTTACCTCACCAACTGCAACACCCCTCTATAGGTATAGGTTTTGCGTTCTAGGTCTTCTACTTCTACTACATATACGTAGGAATCAATCTGAGCGAGTTCGCTACCTCCGTCTACAATACCATCCCAGCCTTGGTTAATATCATCACTAATGAATATTAAGTTGCCCCATCGATCGTAAATTTTCATACTGAATTTGCCAATACCTTCTCCTTTAGGTAAGAAGGAGTCGTTAATACCATCATCGTTAGGCGTAAAGGCTTCGGGTATATAAACCAAAATAGGGCTCGTAATTACTACAGTTCGGGTAATAGAATCGGCACAACCTAAACCATTTTCTACTACCAATACCATGGCATAAGATCCTGTATCCTTGTATTCATGGTATTGCGGGTCTGAACTATTAGAAGTAGTACCATCGCCAAAATTCCAACTCCAAGATGTTGCACTTAAAGAGTTCTCGTAAATATCAACCGTAGGTTCAATGATGGTAGCTTTATTTGCCCCCAACTCAAAACTAGCAATAGGGTTTTCTTCAATGATGATGGTTGCTTTACTGCTTAATTGATTGGTACAATTGTTTGCATCGCTTACACTTTGTAAGGTATAAACAAGCGTGCCTGCAAATGAGCTATTAACCTTAACGGCACTACTATCTACGCCAGCAACGGTAGTTGTGCTATTTGAATTTCCGTCTATTGTATAGTTAAAAGTATATGGTCCAGTGCCATTACCAGCGTGTAAAATTATGTTTTGTGCTATGCTGTCTTGGCAAATAGATTCTCCACCTGTAATGCTAGCGGTAGGTAATGGTAATACCGTCATGGTTTTTATGCTTGATACTGCTTGCGAACAATAAGCATCGGCTACGTTAACAATTTCATAGGTGTTATTCCCTTCTAAATTAGTTAAAGCGCCTATTACTAATTTGTCATTACTGCCAATAGTGGTTGCAACCTGATTAGCCCCATTGTCAACTTTGTAGGTAATGGTATAGGGAGGTGTACCATTTGTACCTGTAAAAATTACTTGAGCAGTACTGTTTTTACAAACCGTGCTGGTTGATAGAGCAGTTGTTCCATTTAATCCTTGTCGAACCGGAACGCTATAGGTTGCATTGGCCGTAGCCGTTGCTCCACATGTATTATTACTTGTTACAGTCATAGTAAGAACAACTGTGTTTCCTGCATCGCCAACCGCTGATGTATAGGTTGGAGTTAAACTGTTAGCACCAGAGGTAATTGATCCCGACCCATTCTCGGTCCAAGCAATAGTACCGTTTGTGGCTGCCGCATCTCCATCTATAAGAGAAGCCGCATCTCCTTCGCAAATAGTTTGTGACCCATTTGCCAAAGCCGTTGGTAACGCATTAACGATAATAGTTTCGTTAGCTGTAGCTGTTGCACCATTACAAGCATTGTTACTTGTAACAGTCATGGTAAGCAATACTGTATTACCAGCATCAGCAATTGCTGCTGCGTAACTAGGTGCTAATGTATTTACATTTGATAAACTTCCATTACCAGAAGTAATTGTCCACATTGGAGTTCCGTTGGTATAATTAGCTCCACTGATTGTAGTTCTTGCATTTTGACAAATGGTTTGTACGCCACCAGCTGTCGCTGTTGGCAATGAATCTACATTAACTGTAGTTGTTTCTATTGCAGTTTGTGTACCACAACTATTATTACTTGTAACAGTCATGGTTAATGTTACAGCATTGCCCGCATCACCTGCTGCTGCAGTATAGATTGGTGTAGTAGTTGTTTCATTGCTTAACGTGCCACTACCATTACTTGTCCATAAGATGGTTCCATTGGTTGTACTTGCACCACTTATAGTTGCACTTGCATTTTCACAAATGGTAGCATTATTCCCAGCAACAGCGGTGGGCAATGGATCAACAACAACTGTTTCAGTAGCTGTAGCAATTGCGCTTCCACATGTATTATCACTTGTTACGGTTAATGTTAATGTAACAACATTTTCTTTATCTAAGCTATTAGCCGTATAGGTTGGATTAAGCGTATTAATACCACTAGATATACTTCCATTACCGTTGTGAGTCCAAACCGGTTTACCATTTGTTAAGCTTGCACCATTAATAGTAGCGGTAGCGTTTTCACAAACAGTATGTGTACCGCCCGCTGATGCGCTTGGCAATGGGTCTATTTCAAGGGTAGCAGCGTTTGTTTGAACTTGACTACAAGTATTCCCATCCGTAACATCTTCTAAAGTATAGGTGTAGCTGCCAGGTATGTCACTTTTTGTTAAGGTTACCGAATTGCCATTCGTAGTAGTGATGATTTGACTAGCCCCACCATTTAAATTATAGGAGAACGTATAAGGTGCAACACCCTCAGCTCCAGTAAAGGTTATGGTACCATTATCTGTTTCACATATAGTAGATGTTGATGTAACATCGGCTCTAGGTAGTTCATTTATCACAACCTCTATATTATCATTTACAAATCCGCAAGAAGTTAAGTTAGCATCTTGAACAGCTACCAAATTATACCTAAAGTTTCCAACAATGTTTGTAGGGGCAGCTATGCTTACAGTTGCTTCAGCTCCAGCTGAACTAACGGTTTGGTTTGCCCCTCCATTAATATTATAGGTAAAGGTATATGGAGCATCGCCCAGTAGTCCGGTAAGAACAATTTCAGGCGATACTGTGTTTTTGCAATTAACCGCATCTCCTATAATACTTGCACCTGGAGCTGGGTTTATGGTTATTACAGCATTGCTTGCAACAGTATTTAAGCAATTGGTAGAACTCGCATCCTGCACGCTTACCAAATCATATGTAAACACACCAGCAGGGTCGGTTGGAGCTGCAACAGTTGCAATACCTGTTCCATCGCTAA
This sequence comes from uncultured bacterium, assembly GCA_964014945.1. Lineage (GTDB taxonomy): Bacteria > Bacteroidota > Bacteroidia > 2-12-FULL-35-15 > 2-12-FULL-35-15 > 2-12-FULL-35-15. The sequence continues at coordinate 12,631 of CAXHCC010000057.1, forward strand.
TAATAGTTTGGTTGGGCCCTCCATTAATTGTATACGTAAACGTATAAGGTGCAACACCATTTGCTCCAGTAAATGTTACAATTGGACTCGTTGCATTTCTACAAACCTCTGCAGTACCACTAATGGTAGCTGTTGGCATCTCATTTACTCTTACAGTAGTAAAGTCGTTTGCGAAACCACAAGTAGAAGCATTCGCATCTTGTACACGTGTAAGGTTATATTGTTCTATACCTGCATTTGTAGTAGGGGCTGCAATGGTAACCGTACTAGCTGTACCGGTAGTACTTACAATTTGACTAGCCCCACCGTTAATGTTATAAGTAAAATCATAAGGAGGTGTTCCTAAGCTGCCTTTGAAAGTTATATTTGGTGATGGACCGTTTTTACAAATATCCAGTCCACCAGTTATGGTAGCTGATGGTGCAGGGTTAATGGTAATAATTGCACTTCCTGAAGCTGTGTTTGTACAGCTGGTATTACTTCCATCTTGCACAGAAAGTAAAGAGTAAGTAAGTACACCATCTGGATCGGTTGGGGCAGCTACACTTGCAACTCCAGTACCATCACTAATTACAGTTTGAGCAGTACCACCATTTATTGAATAAGAAAAGGTGTAAGGTGCTGAACTACCTGTACCTGTGAAGGTAACTTCTGGACTAGTGGCATATTTACAAACCGTGGTTGTACCTCCAATAGTTGCGGTAGGTAATGGATTTACATTAATAGTGTCCGAGCCACCACCTATTCCACCACCACAAGTGGAGCTAGATACCGATTGATTGTAAAAAATGGTTTGACTAGCGGTTAATGGAATATTAAAAGATATGGTATCCATTAATTGTCCCGGTTCGCTCGTGGTTGTACCTGCTACTTGCGCGCCACCATCAGTACGTGTATAATAGTTAAAAGTAATGGGTGTTGGTAGTGTAGGGTTAGCGGATGCATCAAATACAATATCTTGTGTTCCACCCACACCAGCACATACATCAGGTATACTTGCTCTAATTATCGAGCTAGGTATGGCATCAATAATTAACGTATCAAAACTATTTACTGCTGTTGGGCATGGAATCCCAGAAGCATCACTAATACCGGTTAACGTTACAACCAGGGTGTCAGAATATGCATTAGGGGACGTTAGTATCGTTGAGGTGCCTGATGCCATTATTGACCCAGTAGATTGGCTGCCAGCGTTTAAAGAATCGATTGAATACGAAAATGTGTATGGTGGTGTTCCCAAGCTTCCTGTAAAATTAAATGTGGACGCTTGTCCTTCACAAATGTTTTTAACAGATGATGTTACTGTTCCAGTTAAAGGAGGTAGAACATTAATTTGAGCTGTGCTAGATAGAGGTTGTGTGCAACCCAAAGAATCAATGATACTTACTAAGTTATAGGTAGTTATTCCTGGTGTGCCAGTTGCATGAGGAATTACTGTGGTTGTACCCGCAGCGGTTATAGTTGTATTAGCATTACCATCTATATTATAGGTAAAAGTATAAGGGGCACTACCAGAAACAGCTGTAAACGTAACATCCTCAGTAGCATCTTTGCATACTAATGGCGCCACCGCAACTGTTGCTGATGGTAAGGAGTTAAAGGTATGAGTTCCACTTGCTGGTTCAGGAGCTCCAAGAATTGATGTTGGGGTTGGGTATGAAACTATATCAGCAGGTCTGGTAGCATCAACTGTTATTGTCTGTCTCTTATACACATCTGACGCTGCCGACGAGT
>CAXHCC010000058.1:0-14310 GCA_964014945.1 uncultured bacterium
AACACAACGCACATCGTCGGCAGCGTCAGATGTGTATAAGAGACAGTATTAAACCCCATTCTATTAATTAGCGCTTCATCTGCAGGCAATCGAAACATTCGCGGTTTAGGGTTTCCGGGTTGTGCTTTAGGGGTTAATGTTCCTATCTCAATAAAACTAAATCCAAATGCCGCTAATTCATCAAACAGTTTTGCGTCTTTATCAAATCCCGCAGCTAAACCTACAGGGTTGTCAAATTTTAAACCAAACAATTCTCGTTTAAGTTTATTATTGTTAACCTGATAAAAAGTATTTACCAACTGCTTAATGCCTGGTATTGAAAAGGCAATTTTAAGCATTGAAAACACCAGATGATGAATGGCTTCAGGCTTAATGAGAAAAAATATGGGACGAATTAATAACTTATACATGGTATTAATTACGAAAGTAAGGATTATTTTGGGTGGGAAAATTAATTTGAGTAACAGCTTATAAACAAGAGAGCCCTCCAGTAACCTGAAGGGCTCTCACTAAAAACCATGGCGTTGATTTTTAGATTTTACCTATACTGTAAAGCAAGGTAAAATATGTTTTGAGAAGTTTACTTTTCTTCTTTCTTCTCAGAAGCTTCCATGTTAGCTTTCAAATCAGAAAGTACATCCATGTCGCCTAGTGTTGTTTTCTCAATGCTTTTGGCCACTTTTTTAGCTGCCTTTTTAGCATCGGAACCTGCTGCTTTTTTACCTCCAGCTGGTTTTCTATCCGCATCGATATTTTCATTATCGATTTTAGTGTGAGAAATAATTATTTTTTTAGATTCTTTGTTAAATTCAATTACTTTAAAGTCTAAGGTCTCATCTGCTTTAGCAGAAGATCCGTCTACTTTAACCAAGTGACGTGTTGGAGCAAATGCCTCAACACCATATGGCATTGATACAATAGCACCTTTATCCATAACGTTAATTATAGTTCCTTGGTGAACAGAATCTAAAGTAAATACAGTTTCAAAAACATCCCAAGGGTTTTCTTCTAACTGTTTATGACCAAGACTTAATCTTCGATTCTCACCGTCTATATCTAACACAACCACCTCAATTTTTTCTCCTAATGAAGTAAATTCTGATGGGTGTTTAACTTTTTTAGACCATGACAAATCAGAAATATGGATTAGTCCATCAACTCCTTCTTCTAACTCCACAAAAATGCCGAAGTTAGTGAAGTTTCTAACTGTTGCTGTATGCTTAGAACCTTTAGCATATTTATCCATTACATTAGCCCATGGGTCTGGCATCAATTGCTTAACACCCAATGACATTTTGCGTTCTTCTCTATCTAACGTTAATACTTGTGCTTCAATTTCGTCACCTACTTTCAAGAAATCATGAGCGGTACGTAAGTGTTGGCTCCAGCTCATTTCAGATACGTGTATTAACCCTTCAACACCTGGTGCAATTTCAACAAAAGCACCGTAATCAGCAATAACAACCACTTTACCTTTTACTTTATCACCAATTGCAAGTTTAGCATCTAACGCATCCCAAGGATGTGGTGTTAATTGTTTTAAACCAAGGGCAATTCTTTTCTTCTCATTATCAAAGTCAAGAATTACAACATTGATTTTTTGATCTAATTGTACAATTTCTTCTGGGTGATTAATTCTTCCCCAAGAAATGTCTGTAATGTGAACTAAACCGTCTACACCACCTAAGTCAATAAACACACCGTAAGAAGTAATGTTCTTAACCGTACCTTCTAATACTTGTCCTTTTTCTAATTTAGAAATGATTTCTTTTTTCTGCTCTTCAAGCTCTGCTTCAATCAATGCTTTATGAGAAACAACAACGTTTTTAAACTCGTTATTGATCTTAACAACTTTAAACTCCATTGATTTACCAACGTACACATCGTAATCTCTAATTGGTTTAACATCAATTTGAGAACCAGGTAAAAAGGCTTCAATACCAAAGATATCCGCTATTAAACCACCTTTCGTACGACACTTAACCACACCTTTGATGATTTCATCATTCTCAAGTGCTTTATTAATATTCTCCCAAGACTTAACAGTTCGTGCAATTTTATGTGATAAAATTAACTGGCCGTTTTTATCTTCTTGTGTTTCAACGTAAACTTCTACTTTATCACCTACCTTAAGGTCAGGGTTATAACGGAATTCGGTTAATTGAATAACACCGTCTGATTTGTAGCCAATATTTACAACTACTTCTTTGGCTGTAATTGCCACTACCGTTCCCTCAATAACTTCATTATTGGTAACTGTTGTTAATGTTTTTTCGTATAAAGATTCAAGCTTGGAGCGCTCATCTTTTGAATAAATATCAACTTCTGTTTCTACTGAAGCCCAATCAAAATCTTCTAGTTTTGGTGAGGCCAATAAATTTTCTTCTGACATTTTGTGTTGAAGGGTAACTCCTTCAAAGTTTTTTGTATTTAACCACATTAAACTGATTCGTGGCTAAAGGGGGTTAATAATTTTGTTTATCCCAATTGGGAGCGCGAATATACGAATTTTTTAGCTTGTTTTGAAGTTATACTGCCATAATTAACAGTATAATATTTGTTTCAGGTAAAAACAACTTAAAATCAAGCAAATAGTAAATTCGGAAAGCGATTTAATGTTTTTTTAATAAGCGTTTTATTCGATGTTTCATTATTTGAATAAATTTGCACCACTATGATGGGAAACGACGACGTATTTGTAAAAAAATCGCAATTACCAGGTGCAGGAAAAGGCTTATTTGCGAAAAGAGACATTAAAAAAGGGGAACGCTTTGTTGAATACTTAGGTGAAATTATTACCGAAAAAGAATTAGACAAGCGAGCCGAAAAGGATGAATATGGCTATGCATTTTACATAAACAGTAGGAATGTAATTGATGCATTTCACACCCCAAAGGAGCTGGCTAGGTATGCTAATGACGCCAAAGGACTTGGTAGAGTTAAAGGGCTAAAAAACAATTGCACCTATGACGACTGGAAAAAAAGAGGCTGGATAAAGGCAGAGAAAAACATAAAAGCTGGTGAAGAAATTTTTGTTGATTATGGCAAAGAATATTGGGACGACATTAAGTACAACATAAAATTGGACGAAGAGAGAGCCAAGGAAGCGAAGAAAAAGAAGAAGAAATCAAAAAAGAAGAAGTAGTTATCGATATACTTCTTTTTTACATGCCAACAGGGTGTTTTTTAATAATGATGCAATTGTCATGGGCCCAACTCCTTTTGGTACAGGAGTAATTAAAGACGCCTTAGGAGCTACTTCTTCAAATTTAACATCACCCAATAACTTATAGCCCGATTTAGTAGTTGAAGAAGGTACACGTGTAATACCAACATCAATTACTACTACACCTTCTTTTACCATATCGCCCGTCAAAAACTCTGGTTTGCCCAAAGCTACTATAACAATATCTGCACTACGTGTATACGCTTCTAAATTTTGTGTTTTGCTATGGCATAAGGTTACTGTACAATTACCTGGTTCTGCATTACGAGCCATTAATACACTCATAGGTGAACCTACAATATGGCTACGTCCTAACACCACACAACTCTTCCCTGCAGTTTTTACATTATATCGTTCTAGTAGCTGAACTATACCATATGGTGTAGCTGGTAAATAAGTAGGTAATCCCAATACCATTCTACCTATATTTTGTGGATGAAAACCATCTACATCTTTATGTGGAGCAATTGACTCTACCACCTTTTGCTCATCAATATGTTTTGGTAATGGTAATTGCACAATAAAGCCATCAACCTCGGGGGTATTATTTAAACCCTCAATAGCTTCTAGCAATTCTTCTTCTTTTGTGTTTTCAGGCAACCTCAGCAAGGTAGAATTAAAACCAACAAGCTCACAAGCCTTTACTTTAGCCGACACATAAGTTTCGCTCGCGCCGTCATTCCCAACCAAAACAGCCGCCAAATGAGGCTTTTTTCCTCCGTCAGCAATTAAAGCTTTAACCTCTTCAGCAATTTCATTTTGAATTTGCTGTGAAACAAGTTTTCCGTTTATTAGTTTATCTTCTTCCAATATCTTAAAGTTATAATCCCATACCTCCCATGCCTGGCATATTGCGCATTTGGGCCATCATTTTTGCCTTACCCCCCTTGCTATTCATCATCTTCATCATTTTGCGCATATCCTCAAATTGCTTCATTAACTTGTTTACTTCTTGCACGCTTGTTCCACTGCCCTTAGCAATTCTATTTCGTCTTTTACCATCCAATATTTCTGGCTGATTACGTTCAGCCGGTGTCATAGAATGAATGATTGCTTCTATACCTTTAAAAGCATCGTCATCCACATCAACTCCCTTCATAGCTTTACCCACACCAGGAATCATACCCATCAAATCCTTCATATTCCCCATCTTCTTAATCTGCTGAATTTGCTTCAAGAAATCTTCCAGTGTAAACTGGTTTTTGGCAATTTTTTTCTGAAGCTTTCTGGCGTCCTCTTCATTAAAATGTTCCTCTGCTTTTTCAACCAAAGAAACAATATCACCCATTCCCAAAATTCGTTCAGCAATCCTGTTTGGATGAAAAACATCAATGGCATCCATCTTTTCACCAGTACCAACAAATTTTATTGGTTTGTTAACGACTGTTTTAATGGATAGCGCCGCACCACCTCTAGTATCACCATCCATTTTGGTTAGTACAACACCGTCAAAATCCAGCACATCATTAAATGCCTTAGCGGTATTAACAGCATCTTGCCCTGTCATGGCATCAACAACAAACAATATTTCATCAGGATTAATAGCTTTCTTTATCGTACCAATTTCCTGCATCATTTGCTCATCTACCGCTAAACGACCAGCCGTATCCACAATAACAACGCTGTTACCATTTGTTTTAGCATGTTTAATAGCCTCTTCAGCAATACTAACAACATCCTTATTTTCTTTATTAGAATAAACGTCTACACCCAGTTGTTCACCTAATACGTGTATTTGATCAATCGCAGCAGGGCGATAAACATCACATGCTACTAGTAAGGGCTTCTTCCCTTTTTTGGTTTTGAAGTGATTGGCTAATTTGCCTGAAAAGGTTGTTTTACCAGAGCCTTGCAAACCACTCATTAATATAACCGTAGGGTTACCTGTTAGCTTAATTTCGGCGGTTTCGCCACCCATTAAATCTGTTAACTCATCTTGGGTAATTTTCACCATTAACTGCCCTGGTGAAACAGCCGTTAACACATTCTGCCCTATAGCTTTTTGCTTAACATTATCGGTAAACTGTTTAGCTACTTTGTAATTAACATCGGCATCTAATAAGGCCTTACGTATTTCCTTAACCGTCTCTGAAACGTTTATTTCAGTAATCCTTCCATGCCCTTTTAAGAGCTTAAAGGCTCTCTCTATTTTATCACTTAAATTATCAAACATGCTATAAACATTAATTGTTTAGGGATGCAAATTTAATAAAATTGACTGGAGGAAGGGCAAGAAATTGGAAGCCTATTTGATATCAAACAGATTATCAACCCCAATTGTTCTGTTCACGTTGAAGGCCTCTGCAAAATCAGCGTTGATATCACGACCAAATACCCGCATTTTTCCTTTCACCTGATGTAAAAAACTTTCAGAAGTAATAGGTGATTCTGGCTCCTGCGAATCGGGATTATAAAACTGAGATCTAAAAGCGTTAATGGCTTTCATTTTAGTATCTACAAAGTCGGTTACATCTACCACAAAATCAGGTTGAATATATTGATCTTGAACGTAATGATAAACAGCTTTAGGCCTCCATGCATTTTGTTGTATGCCGTTAACAGTTGTTTCAACTTTAGCTAACCCGCTATAAAAACACGCGTCTGCAACTAACTTGCCGGCTCTTCCATGATCTGGATGTCGATCTTTTAGTGCATTGCATAAAACTATCTCTGGTTGATAAAGCCTTATTTTCTCAATAATTAATTTTTGATGCTCTTCATCGTTTACAAAAAAGCCGTCTTTAAATCCTAGATTATCTCTTAGCTGAACTCCTAATATAGCAGCTGCATCATTTGCCTCTTCCATCCTCAATTTGGCACTCCCTCTCGTACCTAATTCTCCTTTAGTTAAGTCCAATACCCCACAAGTTTTACCCTGTTGAATATGTTTTAAAACTGTACCTGCACATGAAAGCTCTACATCATCGGGATGCACCCCAATTGCGAGTATATCAAGTTTCATACGTTAACGAATTAGCTGAATTGTACCTTTCCGTTCAAATTCTGAACCAATTTTATCTACAAAACGGATTACATAATAATAAGTCCCCGCTGGACAGTCCAAACCAGTTTTAATATTTTTACCATCCCATCCTTCATTTACTAATGTCCAATTAAACACTGCACCTCCCCATCTATTGTAAATCGTAGCATCAATTTCCGCAATTCCATCTGGGTTTAATTTAAACACATCATTTATGTTATCAAGATTAGGGGTAAACACGTTTGCAATTTGTAAATCATTTACTAAAATATCTATCGTAGTTGAATCTGAACAAATGCCTCCAGAATAGGAAACTACCAATTTACTAGTAAACAATCCAGCAGAAGAATACATGAAAGTTGGATTAGTAACAGTACTTGTAGAATCGGCTAATCCAAAATACCATTTGTTTTCCAATGCATCTGAATTACTGTTATTGGTAAAAGTAGCAACAAGAGGTGCAATACCTGAAGTGTTATCCACCGTATAATCTGCTATTGGATTCACTACTAAAATAGAAAAGGCGTCGGATTTAACCCCTGCTCCGCAAGCGCCAGTAGTTTGTACAGTAAAGGTGTGTGTTCCGGTAGGCAATCCGCTACCACCACTTACCTCATACTTCCCAGTTGTAGCATTATAATTTCCATCAACACTCGTACCTGCCGGAGATAATGAAACAGCCGAACTTAAGCCGTCAGCAACAAAAATATCATATGACAGATTGTTAATATCATCTCCTAAACAAATTGTTTGGTTTGCATTGTTTGAGTTAAATATAAGAGTATCTCCTTTTACCGTTATTACACCTGTTAAGGTACTTGGAGGGTTAGCACAAGGACTAAGCGCTGTTATTACATAATTATATGTACCCTGAACCGTAGGTATTCCTGCTATTCTAACTGTATCCCTAGAGGTGTTCATGATTGTATCTACTCCAGGAGGTAAGTTAGTAACCGTTATACCCGTTACAAAACTAGGCAATGGATAAACAATATCATTAATAGCGGTTGCCACACATGGCGATTGGATATTATTACCAGCAACTGGCGAGCCAATACCAGAAGTAATTTCTCCAGTAAAAATACTTACGTTAGTACACCCAGGCATTATCAGCGTGTAAGTATATGTACCTTCTGCGCTTGGCGCACCACTTATAGTAACAGTATCCTTTGTGACATTTTCAGTTGCATTTACGCCTGGAGGTAAACCAGATATTCCCCAAACACCTCCAACAACCTCATAGTAAATTGGCTGGATAGGAGTGTTTTTACAAACTTCTTGTACATTGCTTCCTCCTCCTGGAATTAAGCCCCCACCGACAGTTATTCTACCTTGTAATGAACTAGAATTTAAACAAGTACCTTTAGAGATAACGGTATAATCATACGTACCTTCAACCGTAGGTGTACCACTAATTGTATAGGTATTATTTGCAGCAACATACCCCGTATCAATCCCAGTTGGGAATGGAGATGAAAAGTTAATGTAGGCATCACCCCCTATCACATCATAAACTATCGTGTCAATGGCATCTCCTTTACAAATACTTTGAATAGAAGAACCAGATGTATCTGCTAAACCAACACCAAAAGTTAAAGTACCTGTTAATTTACTTGGGTTAGCACAAGTTCCTTTTGATGTTACGGTATAATCGAATGTGCCAGCAACTGCGCTTGTTCCTGAAATTACATAGGTATTATTCCCTGCGACGTAATTCGTATCCAACCCTGTTGGGAAATTAACCACGGTAGTATCATCAGATTCGAAAGTGATAAACGCATCTCCTCCTATTACGTTATACACGATGGTATCAATATTCTCACCAAAACAAACCCCTTGTATTGGAGCTCCAGATGTATCTGAAAGTCCAGAACCAAATGTTAAACTACCCGTTAATTTACTTGGGTTAGCACATGTTCCTTGAGACGTAACTGTATAATCAAATGTACCTGATACCGCGCTTGTACCAGAAATAACGTAAGTATTATTCAATGCATTATACGTGGTATCCAATCCAGTTGGGAATTCTCCAATAGTAGGGTCATCAGATTCAAAAGTGATATACGCTCCCCCTCCTACAACATTATATACAATGGTATCAATATTATCTCCTAAGCAAACACTTTGAATTGGCACTCCTGAAGTATCCGATAAGCCTGAACCAAATATTAATGCTCCCGTTAATTTACTTGGATTTGCACAGGTACCTTGAGAGGTAACTGTGTAATCAAATGCTCCAGATATACCACTAGTTCCTGAAATTACGTAGGTATTGTTAGCAGCATTATAAGCAGTATCCAACCCTGTAGGGAACTCGCCTATCGTAGGATCGTCAGATTCAAAGGTGATATACGCCCCTCCCCCTACTACGTTATATACAATGGTATCTATATTATCTCCTAAACAAACGCTCTGTATCGGTGCTCCTGAAGTATCAGATAAACCTGAACCAAAGGTTAAGCTACCCGTTAGTTGACTTGGTGCCGCACAAGTACCTTGTGAGGTAACCGTATAATCAAATGTTCCAGAAATACCACTTGTTCCGCTAATAACATAAGTATTATTAAGAGCATTGTATACTGTATCCAATCCTGTTGGGAATTCACCAATGGTTGGGTCATCTGATTCAAATGTGATAAATGCACCACCACCTACAACATTGTAAATAATGGTATCAATGTTATCTCCTAAACAAACACTTTGTATGGGTGCTCCTGAAGTATCAGACAAACCTGAACCAAAGGTTAAGCTACCCGTTAGTTGACTTGGTGCTGCACAAGTTCCTTGAGATGTTACTGTATAATCAAACGTACCAGACACTGAACTAATTCCAGAAATTACATAGGTTTTAGTAGCTGGATAGTAGGCTGTATCAATTCCAGTTGGGAACTCTACAACCGTTGGATCGTCTGATTCAAATGTAATATAGGCTCCCCCACCAACTTCGTTATAAACAATGGTATCTATTCGTTCTCCTAAACAAACCGATTGCAGTGGTGAACCAGATGTATCTGCCAAGCCTGAACCAAATGTTAAGCTACCTGTTAACTTGCTGGCTGCAGCACAGGTTCCTTGTGAAGTAACTGTATAATCAAACGTACCAGAAATGGCGCTTGTACCTGTAATCAAATAGGTGTTATTTGCAGCGTTATACGTGGTATCTAAACCAACTGGATATTCAGCAACTGTTGGGTCATCTGATTCGAACGTAATATAAGCACCCCCGCCTACAACATTGTAAACTATCGTATCAATTCGTTCTCCTAAACATCTACTTTGAATTGGAGCACCAGAAGTATCTGAAAGTCCTGATCCAAAAATTAAAGTACCAGTTAGTTTACTTGGATTGGCACAAGTTCCTTGTGAAGTAACCGTATAATCAAAAGCACCAGAAATACTACTTGTACCCGAAATTACATAGGTATTACTAGCAGCGTTAAACGCAGTATCTAAGCCTGTTGGAAATTCACCAATCGTCGGATCATCTGATTCAAATGTGATAAACGCCCCTCCACCAACAACGTTGTAAACGATGGTATCAATATTGGCACCTAAACAAACACTTTGAATTGGCGCACCTGAAGTATCCGATAAGCCTGAACCAAATGTTAAACTACCTGTTAACGAACTCCTAGAAGCACAAGTACCCTGTGAGGTAACTGTATAATCAAAGGTTCCAGAAATTGTACTTGTTCCGGAAATTACAAAGGTTTTATTTGCAGCATTATAAGCAGTATCTAATCCAGCTGGAAATTCTGCAACCGTTGGATCATCTGATTTGAATCTGATAAATGCATCTCCTCCAACAACATTATACACGATGGTATCAATATTGGTGCCCAAACAAACACTTTGAATTGGTGAAGCTGAGGTATCAGCTAAACCTACACCTACGGTGATTACACCTGTTTTATTGGTTATAGTACCGGTTGGTGTTGTGCATGTACCAGACGTAGTAACTGTATAATTAAAAGTACCCTCTACACTTGGGTTACCAGATATTGTAAATACGCCGCCTGCATAATTGCCGCTCACCCCTGTAGGCAAACCTGCAACTGTTGCGTTAGAAGAACCTACGTTATACGCAATAGGAGTTATTGCAGCCCCTTTACAAACGCTTTGAGTATCGGTTCCTGTAGTTACTAGGTTTAAGCCAACGGTAACTTTTCCGGTAATATTCGTTTGGTTACAAATACCTGTAGTTTGAACCGTATGTGTAAATACACCTTCTTGTGTTGCGGTACCACTAATGGTAACCGTATTGGTAGTAACAACAGCACTTAGCCCTGTAGGCAAACCTGTAACGGTTGCACCCGTTGCCCCTTCATTAAACACATAGATAATATTTACTACCGTATCATTCAAACAAATAAACTGATCATCTGTACCTGCAGCTGAAGTTAGGTTAATGTCTGCATCTGGATTAATAGTTGCTAACACATCTTCACCAGCTGGTTCATTACAACCTAATGCGGTGGACACATAATTATAAGTAACGACTATTGGTGAAGTAGTTGTATTGGTTAATGTTTCATTGATGTTACCTGTACCGGTAGAGGTTGCTTCGGTTATACCTGCTTGACCTAAACGTGTCCATGCAAAGGTGGTGCCTGGTGTTACACTAGTTGGTGTATAAGTTACAGGGGCAATTGCACTACATACGGTTCCCGCAGCTCCAGCACCCGTGGAACTGCTTAATACAGGTAATACATTTACCGTTAAGTCAGCTACGTCACTGGTAATATTAGGTCCACAAGCCGGAATCATAACCGAACGGTATTTATAGCCACTGTGTGCAACCGTTGGGTTGCTTACGGTTAATTCAGATGTGTTAAAATTAGAGTAAACTGGTCCAGCACCTGCTGCATTAATTGGATCCCATATAGTTCCACCATCAGTACTTACTTCCCATGTATAAGAATTTACATTAGAAGCGGTTACTGTAAATGTAACTGCTGTACCTGCACATGTTGTAGCCGAAGCAGGTGTTCCGTTTGTATACGAAATAGCCGCACCAGTAACGGTAACAGTAGCTGTACCAGCTGTAAAGCCAGCAGTACGTTCACAACCAAATGCATCTGTAACTTTAGATAAGGTATATACTGAAGTAACAGTTGGTGTAGAAACAGGCAATGAATATGCCACTCCACTTGTAACACCTGCTTGACTGGCAGTAGTATCTACGACAAATGGTCCTGTACCTGCGGTGGCGGTCCATGTTAATTGCCCAAAGGAGCCAGCATCACAAGCACAACGCGTATTACCTGTAAAGCTACCTTGTGGATTTGGACGTACTAATGGAACTACGTTTTCAACATTCGCGCAGTTGTTAGCCGTTGCCGTATATACATAAGTAACATTTACATTTGCTGCGCTCGAATTGGTTAATACTTCATTTACACCACCTGTACCCGTTGTAGTAGCTTCTGTTATATCCGCATTGGCAGATCGCGACCAAGTATAGCTTGTACCAGCTACATCGCTTGTAGGTGTATAGGTAAAGCTTGTACCGCTACAAATAGTGCTTGGCGATAATGCACTTGTTAATACCGGTGTTGGGTTTACAGTTACTGATACTACTTGAGCGGAACCTAAACAACTTCCGGCAGTACCTGTAGGTGTTACGGTATAAGTAACCGTTTGTATTGCTGTAGATGTATTCGTAATGGTATTGGTTAAGGTGGATGTTGTTTGCATTGCAACGCTCTCACCTGTGGTATTTGCGTTATCAGTAGCTATCCAAGTATAACTAGCAGGAGCCGATGAAGTTAATGGTATATTTACGGTTTCACCACTACAAATAGTAGCTGATGATGCACTAGACATTGTAGGTATAGGGTTTATGGTTGCAACAACATTTTGAGCTGCACCTGAACAACCGTTAGCAGTTAATACATAACTGTATGTAACATCAATTGACGAAGCTGTAGTATTGGTTAAGTTTTCATTTATATTACCTGTACCTGAAGTAGAAGTGGCAGCTTCCGTAATACCTGCGTATGCTGCTCTTGACCAAGCAAAAGTTGCCGCACCATTGGTACTTGTAGCGGTATAGGTAAATGCACCACTACAAATAGCTGGTGGTGTTAAAGAGCTACTTAAACTTAAGTCTTGAAAAGTTTGTGTACCACTTGCATCAGCGCTAAACGAGAAGGTTTGTGTTCCGGTTAAATTAGAATTAGCCGTTCCTGTTACCGCTAAAGTTCTTCCTCCACCTGCTGTTGAAGAAGCATCCATTGTTATCCAAAAATAAACCTCAGTATCGCTAATTAACGTAACTGGACTACCCGCAAAAGAAAAGTCTGTTTGTAAACCTGCTGCTGCAGGTGAGTTATTAGTAGCTAACAAGGTTGCCGTTGCAAAATTATCAGTGCTACTATAGTACAGTTTAAAATTGGCAACATCACTTGCTAAATAGGTACCTGACGTTGTAAAATCTACGGCAGTAACTTTTGTTAGCAATAAAGGATCACACAAAGGAATTTCTGTTAAAATAAAACCATGAATAAGTTGGTCTGTTTCCGAAGAACAAATAAAGGCAGCAGGCATAGCCTTATCACCTATTTGTGGATCTTCAGAAGTATAATCGATTAAAATTCTACCATTTGAACCATCCCCACCTCTACCATAAACGTCCGGTGCTTCACCATAGGAGTTAGAATAGGTATTATTGTCACCAGAGCTGGCACCACCACCTCCGCCACCTATATTACCTGGACCACCGTGATATGAATTATTTCCGTTGGTTTGGCTACCTTCATCAACACCTCCTATACCTCCAGCAAAACCTCCTGTAGGAGCAACACCTGCAGTACCTGGAATGGAACCATTACTATTTCCAGCTCCTCCATCTCCTCCATCTCCTCCAGAGCCACCTGATGCACCACCACCACCACCTGATGCTCCACTTGCATTCACACCAACACCACCATCACCACCGCTGCTTTTAAAATCTCCTATACCTGCAGCCGCCTGTCCTCCTGTACCATTTAATCCGCCCGCAGCACTGTAATTACATCCACTACCACCTTTAGCTAAAATACCTTCTGCTGTACTTGTAGGTTGTGTGCCGTCTCCCTTTAAGCTAAACCACGAGTCTCCACCATCCGTACCATCCTCGGTTCCTCCCGTTCCATAGCCTCCGGTTCCACCACTACCAACATGAACAGAATAGGTTGCTCCTGGTGTTACTGTAACAGTAGACACCGAATAAGCACCACCACCACCACCGCCTTGTCCATCATCAAATGTTCTATTAGAACCTCCTCCGCCGCCGCCAGCACCCCATACTTTTACTTGAATAGATGTAATTCCAGGAGGTACCGTCCAAGTACCTGATCCGTTATAGGTACGCGTACGTTCCCAAGAAATTTTTAATTGACCTCCGGCACCATCAGCTCCAGTTTCTCCTGGATCACCAGCGCCACCACCACCACCACCGCCAGGAAATTCTCCTGCGTATGCATCATCTCCACCTCCATCACCACCATTACCACCGTTTCCACCCCCCGCGGGTGCTAATGTAGTAGGTGGAACACTTTGATAAGAACCTGAATCACTTGCTATACCATTGGCAGATATACCTGCGGAAGAACCTCCACCACCACCTCTACCAACTGAGCCGTGCCATCCACTACCACCATCGCCTCCACTAAAACGTACTTGACCTATACCAGCACTAGCCAAACCTCCTTTTGCACCTAAAGCACCAACTTGAAAGTCATTTGGAGCTATATCGTCTCGCGTTCCACCTTTTCCACCTTTGGCTAATACCAATACGCTTCCAGCTGAATTTGTAAACCATGTATCGCCACCATCCGTACCATCACCACCTGGGGCAGCAACATTTGCTCCTTTTATACCTCCACTACCCACTACAATACTGTAAGTTGCACCTGGCGTTACTTGTAAAATTGATTTAGAATAAGCTCCACCGCCACCACCGCCGCAACCAGACCATGAAACCTTTTCTGTACTACCTCCGCCGCCGCCAGCACCCCAAGTTTCAATTTCAATTTCAGTAACACAGTCAGGTACAGTCCAAGTTGAATTAGATGTATAAGTTCGTTCCCTACCAAAGGTAAACATACCACTTCCTGTT
>CAXHCC010000059.1:0-14193 GCA_964014945.1 uncultured bacterium
GATCTACACAACTCACATCGTCGGCAGCGTCAGATGTGTATAAGAGACAGGTTATTGTTATTCATTTGGTCTTTATTAAGGTTTGTACTACATCCACCCTAAACTCATCGTGAAGACCTTGAAGAGGAATAACAAACGGAAGTTGGTTTTTATTCAATTGGAATGAAAGCGTGAGGATATACGAATAAAAATCTCCAAATGTGCTTTCCAGTCGACCTTTCCCATGAATTAGACCACATTGAAAATCACAGTCAAGGTAACCTTCAATATTAAAATCCTGAGTACCATTATCTTGGGTATTAACGTATTCTACTCCAAGATTACCTTCAAATTCAATAAAATTTCCTACTTGTCTTGCGAGGAGTTTATCTAAACTGTCTATGCCCGTTCTAATCGTAGAAATATCAAAATACAAACTAAATTCAGCAGTTTCATAGTCCAATAGAATTGTTACTTTGTTACTTTTAGCTATAATCCCAGTATCGTTATATAGGCCAGTCAATAAGATTGTACCGTCAATTGTATAATAATCATCTTGACTTTGAGCTTCTGCATTTTGGCAAATCAATACTGATAAAAACATTGCTGCTATTGAATAGTAAATGACATTAAACACATTCCCTTTGTGCCTAAGATGTCTATGTGATGTGTCTGTCCTCTGAGTCATGGCTTGAATATATGTGGTACGATCAAATAGAATTTTAATGACAACAACTTATTTCTTCATTTTCCTGCATTTTATGGCACATGCCTTCTGCTAAATTGGTATGCTCCATTGCATGATCGCAAAACCCATCGCACATGTGTTCGTCTGCATTAATTACCGGCATGAAATGGTGCATGGTCATTAACATCAAATCAGGAAATTTGATAATCATATCGCTGACTTTTCCAGCTAATACACTGTCTTCTGCTGCGGCTTTCACCAAGCCATCCACCATCATTCCCGTAGTGTGGTCGTTCTCCAACATCTTGTTAATGTACTGTTTGGACAGGTTGTGATTCTCTACCAACACGGTCACCACTTTTCCCTGTTTTTGAGGGTCTTTAAGCATTTCTTCCAAAGGCTGCGATTGTTCTTGCTTCTGTGAGCAAGCCGTTAGTAATAATGCGGATATCGCCAAGCCAAATACTGATTTAATTGTTGCTTTACTCACCTTATTTAATTGATTTGATAAGGTGTTCGTGAATACTTTGCATTTCATTTTGAATTTGTTTTGGTTAAAAATTGATTTTACGGGTGATACGGTTCATGTTCATCTGATTGGCGTTTCTTCAAAATGTGATGGGATTCGTGATGTCCTTCACTATCATCGTGGTTAATATGGATTCCATTATAGCGCACTCCATGTTCATTATGGTAATGATCGTCATGTGCATTATCATGGCTATAATTGTCATGGTGATGGCTCCACAAGCCTTCATAGTGGTGAAACATACTATCGCAATATTCATTGTATTCCTGTGAACAAGGATTTCCGGATCCTGTGCAGTGTATCAATGAATCATTGTAAACCTTTGCATTTTCATAAGCAGCGTCAATACCAGCCAGAGCTTCCTGATCTGTTTGACTCAGTTTGTCAAACTTCTCTTTACGACAACCTGAAGCGAATACTACTAAGCCAGTAGCCACCACCATAAATATTTTTATCGTTCTCATTTCACCATTATTTATCAATCTCAAAAATTTTCTTTTTTTCTTCATATTCTTCATTTGAAATTTCCCCACTAGCAAATCGTCTTTTGAGAATGTCTAAAGGGGAATCTTTCTTTTTCCGCTGACCTGGAATGTCATACGGAATTGCGAAAATCCATAAGATGAGAATTACCCAGAGAATCCACCAAACCCAGTGCATACCCCAATAATGATATCCTTCATAGTGCCACATAATAGTTAGTTTTTAAGATTAAACATTTTGAATTTTGATTGCTACTATTAAACATAGGCACATGCTCATACATTCCATTACCATATTTTCTTTTTTATTAATCATATTTTGTCAATTGGTATCCGCATGTTTACACCAAGCTTTTTGAATTCTTTCATCGTCATGCCAATTTCTCGTTTAAACTGCCTTGATAGAGCAGATAGGTTTTGATAGCCCATTGCGTAAGCGATTTCGCTAAAATTCAATTCCCCGTTCTCAAGCAACTCTTTCGTTCGTTCCATCTTTAACAGAATGCTGTAACGCTCAATGGTCTTACCAAACGTTTTTGAAAATATCCTAGTCAACAAATCATAGTTACGGTTCATTTGTTTTACCAGATAATCGGATAGCTTTTCTTGCTGATCAGAGTTCCAGTGATAGTTAATGATCCATCGTTTTGTGAGCTCGGCAAGCATGCTTTCTTTATCCGAAATAATTTCAAATTCATTGTCTAGTACAATTTGAATAATCAAGGACTTCTCAATTTTATCAGGATTATAACGAATCACTATTTTGCCAAGCTGTATCTCTACAACTTTTGCTCCTGTTGCCTTTAATTCCGTATATAAAACTTTCAGGCAGCGGCTGCAAATCATCCCTTTTATCTTAAATTCTTCTGTTATAGTTGGCATGTCTAATCCTTTAGCTTGGTTTTGAACCATTTAACAATTTCTTTTTTTTCACCTTCAGATAATTTTGCATTACTGTGAATCAAAGTATAAGACGATAAAGGCATTTCATCATCTTTAATCTGATTTATAATTGCTTTCAACTTATTTTTCTGTCTTCGTTTTGAATAATTACCTAATTCACTAAAGTTTAATTCTTCTTTTCCTTCTTCAATGTGATGATCCATCATCAACCTGATAGGTTGAATATGGCTATACCAAGGGTAATTCGTGTTATTGCTATGACAGTCGTAACAAAAGCTTTCAAGAATATTCATTACATTATTCGGAACATCATATTCATGCCTGAAATCAGAATCAGGAATGACCACCTGTTTGTTTGCATCAGCCGGAATAAATTGAATTCCAACTAATGCAATCGAACCAAAAATCAAAAACCGTTTGTGTATTCTTTTCATTATTCAATTACTCGGTTCACATTGCCGCACTTTGGCATTTTTGTTCCCATGTATGGATTGCTGATAATCTCTTTGTTACTTATCCAAATAGCTCCTTCGTTGTTGTTTGCCATTGAACAATAATCTTCGTAAAGTTTCTGCGAACTGCCAATAATGGCGATTAAGTCTTTTACATCTGTACTCAGCGAGACTAGGTGTTCCCGTTGATGACTCATCTCACCTGCATTTTCGGAAATGTGCTCTGCATTTTCGATGGCACTTTCCAAAATTTCATTCACTTCTTTTTGTTCTTCTTCTGAGAGTCCTGAACCTTTAAATTGTTTTAAGGAAATCATTAACTTTTCAGAAGCTTTTGCTGCTCCAGAGGCATTATCTTGAACAAGGTTTTCATTCACAGCAAAATAATTGCTTAGAACAACTGATAGGTCTCCTTTCAGTTCACCCGTATTCGCAGATACATTTCTGCTTTCATCTGTACTTCCATGTTCGTGATTAGAATGGTCATGCTCCATTCCTAGTTCATGATTATGAGCATCGTTTTCCGAATTAGAATTGTTTCCGCAACTTGCAATTATTAAGCTTCCGCCAATTAAGGCTACCATGAATTTTAAATTGATCTTTTTCATTTTTTTGAAATTTAAGTTATTTGTATAAAAAATTGATTTTATTAAAATTTAATGCTTGTGATTATGCCCATCATGGTTGTCAACACCAGAATCAGCGGGCCTTTCATATTGGCAACAGCCAGGTAGAGCATTGTATGACTTATCTGAGGCTTTAAATTCATCTGTATCATATCCTACAGAAGCAATTTTCTTTTTTATTTCTTTTAAACTAATTACCTTTGGATTATAGGTAACTTCTATCATTTTGGTCTCTTTATTCCAATCAGCTTTCTCTATGCCCTTTACATTTTTAAGTGAACCTTCTATGGCCATTTTACACATCCCGCAATTACCGTAAACTTTAAAAGCAGCTGATTTGGTTTGATCACTCTTCAATATCTGAAAAGAAGACGTTTTTATTTTTATTAAACCTGTATTTTTTGCCATTAGCCCTGTTGAGCAAAAAATGCTCAATCCCATTGCTACCAAAAATTTTGTTGTTTTCATTTTTCTCTGTTTTTATAGATTAATTATTATTTGATTTAGTGTGTATGATTATGTCCATCGTTTGCTCTTGGAGCTGGTTTCTTTACCGGCTCCATTCCATCAAAAGTAAACGACTTGCTTTTTCTTTTGCTCACCAGTGTTCCTTCGTTGTTATATAGCAAATAAACCAGCTTATTTTTCTTTTGTAATTCAATTTTATAAGAAGTTTGTCCTTGCACATCTTCTTTTTGAACCATGCTGTTCACTTGGTATTTACTGTATATTTTAACCAGGTCCGCCTGGGCTGTTTCGGGTAATTGCTCCACCTTTATTTTTGTAGTTGTTTGCGCGTGCAACTCAGAAATCAGCATCCCGAAGAGAAAGGTTCTGGTTATAAGGTGCTTTCGTATATTCATTTTCTTATTATTTTAATTGTTATTAATTTATTTGTGCCTGCGAAAGAAAAGAGGGTATTTACTTTATATAAATTTGTACTAGCGTATAAACTGCCAATAATAAATAACGACTCTTCTCTTAACATCAGGACTTAATTTTATTTATTCATTTTCATTTTTGAATGATCTGTTTTTCTTCTCAACTAGCGTCATTCCGCGCTTAGGGCATTTCCCTAGCGTGTTGTTATTTACTTCAGGGTGCATGAAGCAAGTGTAGGATTTAGCCATCTTGTCCATTTTTTTTCTATTAGTTTCATGCCACATTTAGGACAATCACCCGGTTTACCACTTTTTACTACTGGATGTATAGAACAGGCATACTCCTTTTTTGTACCCATTTTAATTTTTTCATTATCTTCTTTAGAGTGGTCATGATTATGGGTTTGAGGCATGATAGCAGAATAACTAAGTAGGTTTAATGCTACTGATAGAAATGTTTTTGCTGTATTTATAATTTTATTTTTTATCGTTTTTAATAACTTGTTTTACTTCCCCACATCCGATCATATCCTCACCGAAATAAGGATTTCTGATTTCTTTGGAATTACTAATCCAATCTGCTCCTTTATCACTATTGGCCATAGGGCAGTGCTGAATGAATAACACTTGGTCGAACGGGCCAAAAGTCTTGGCCATCATCACAAACTGGTCGGACAAGTCTTTAAACCCTCTGCGCCCTTCGCCAATGTTATTTGCTCCAATAATGACTTTAAGTGCTTTTTCAGTTTTACTGTTGTGTTGCATCCAGACATTGTGTGCTTCTCCTTTGAACACACTCATGTTGACCTTTCCCAATTTACCCTGGAATGTTCCGGCAATAGATTTTGCTTTTTCAAGGTCATCGGCTACCAACGCATCTTTTAACAACAGGTATTCATTAAACAATGGATTAAGACTTTGTTTAGCTTTTTTACTTATGGCAACCGTTTTGGAATGATTGGAGTGGTCAGTAGAAGTACCGGTAGAAGTACCACCATGATTATGTCCCATCGAGACGGGGCCACCTTCCGGGTTCATCATACTGGGCTTACCGGCCAATTGCGCTGCTGCATCAATGCTGAATGTTCCATTAGTAGCAATTTCTTCGCCTTCCTCCAGTCCGTCATTCACAATATATCTATTACCTAGGGCAGGGCCAAGTTCTATCTCACGCATCATAAACCCAATGCCTGAAGCGGAAGAATGTTTGATATATACAACTGATCGTTCACCTGTCCACATAACCGCTGACTTGGGTACAATCAATTGTTCTTTGTGGTCTTCAAGTGGACTATTAACCGTACCCAACGTAAACATATCAGGTTTGAGTCTACCTCTTTTGTTTTGTAATTCAACTCTCGCAGTTGCAACACGGGTCTTGGGATTGATTACTGGGTCGATGAAGGTGATATTACCAGTAAAGTTCTGTCCAGGTAATGATTGAACATTAAAACTAACTTTATCCCCTATTTTTACCCATGAAATATCACTTTCATAAACATCAAATAGTACCCATACTTTAGTTAGATCAGCTACTTCAAACAAGGGTTGTCCTTTCTTGACATAATCGCCTAAATTGACACGTTTGTTAAGTACCACACCGGTTACATCAGCCAATACCGGAAATTGCTCTTGTGGATGTCCTGCTTTCAGAATCTTGTCAATTTGGTTGCCTGTTAGCTTCCAATTTAGCAGCTTTCCTTTGGCTGCTTCAAAAAGTGCTGGTTGACTCTCTTTGAATTTATTAGCTTCAAATAGTTCTTCCTGGGCTGTTACTAGCTCCGGTGAATAAACATAAGCCAATACCTGTCCTTTTTGCACATATTCACCGGTAAAACTCACCAGTAACTTTTCAATCCGTCCAGGAATATGAGAAGGCTGTGAGAATATCCTTCGTTCATCTGCTTTTATTTTACCATTTATTCGTACCTCTTTCACAGGTTTCTGTTTTTTAATAATGGAGGTTTGCACATTGGCCAATTGCATGGATGTTGGTGACATTTTAATTTCCATTGGGTTTCCCTCATCTGAAGATTCATTGTTCAATGGAATCAAGTCCATCCCACAAATCGGGCATTGCCCTGATTCGGACTGTCTTATCTGAGGGTGCATAGAGCACGTCCAGATGCTATTCTTTGACTGTTCCTGTTTATGTTCTGCCTGATTATTATCCGGTGTTCCTCCAAAGAAAAACCAGCCCAGGAGAATACCTAAGACCAAGGTTCCCAATGCGATGTATATTGTGTTTTTATTTATATTTTTCATATTATTCAGATTTTGCTGTTAGATAATCAAGTTTCGCTAACGCTGTGTGATAATTTTTCAAAGCGATGGCTTCTGCTATTTGATATTTGAGTAATTGTTGCTGCATCCGCAGAACTTCTTCAAAGTCTTTGCCCGAATTGCTGTAGGCTGTGAGCAATATCGCTATAGCCTGATTTGTATTGGTTATCTGTACTCCATACAATTCTAATAGTTGACTTGACCTATCCAATTGGAACCACGTCATTTCATAGGAGCTAATCAAATTATTCTCAAAGTTTTGTTTAGAAAATATAATTGCTTCTTGTTTGAATTGAGCCTCTTTTATCGCAGCTTTATATTTACTCCTGAAAATGGGGAGACTCATAGTTACCATTGGCATAACTACATTTTTACCATTGTCAGGTACATTCATGTCTGTTCGTTCTCCGACTAACACATAGTCTACACCTACACCGAAACTAGGTAATCCCATCTTTCGGGCTACTTCTTCCTGTGCTTCAGCAGATTCTATTTTCAAATTCAACGCCTCCAGCATGGGATGAGCGGTTAGTAAGCTATCCCTTCTATAATCGGTCTCTACTTTAAGTAGAGAGATAGAATCAGGTATCGAAACGGGAATGGTATCCACTCTATTCAAAAGCGTATTGAATCGTGTCAGTAACGGTTTCTTTTTGTCCTTCAACAGCTTGATGTCCGTATCTGTGTTTTCAATCATAATGTTCACACGAATCACATCAACCATGCTACCTTTCCCGTTTTTAAACCCTGTGGTAGAGAGTTGCTTGAAAGTGGCGAGTATCTCCCTGTTTTCTTCCTGAAGCAGAATGGTTCGATTCACTTCATACAAAGGGTACCAAGCTGCCTTTACTTTATAGAATAGCTCGTTTTTCGCATTGAGGAATACCTGATACTTAGCTTCAGCCATTAGTGTAGCCATTTCTCCTTTAGCTGCTAACGTTCCAAACCAGGGAAACATCTGCGATAAACCAATCTTGGCTTGTTGTGGCCCAACCCTGGTTTCCACGGGACTGATAAAATACCCAAAAGATAAATTAGGGTCTGGTAAGGTATTAACCTGTGCTACTCGCTGCATGGCAGCTTCAAATTCAGCATACTTGGCCTTTAATCCAGGGTTATTTTCTGCTGCTATTTTTAAATAGTCTTCCAACGATTGAGCATTCAAAAATCCTGACATGCACAAAAGCAGAATGCTTACGATATGTTTTTTGAATATTCTCATTTCTGTTGCTGTTTAAGTTTTCGTTCTTCTCTCATGCAATAGAGTACTGGTACTATAAAATAGGTGATGGAGGCAACTACCATTCCACCAAAAGCAGGAATGGCCATTGGAATCATAATGTCTGCTCCACGCCCTGTTGATGTTAGCACCGGTAACAAGGCTATGATGGTAGTGGCAGAAGTCATAATTGCCGGTTTGATTCTCCGTTGACCTGCTTTGACCACTGCTGCACGTATTTCTGGAATATTGGTTGTTCTGTTTTTTGCAAAACTTTGGTCGAGATAAGTTCCCATCAAAACCCCATCATCGGTTGCGATGCCAAAGAGAGCAATGAAGCCGACCCATACCGCTACACTTAAATTGATGGGGTGCATTTGAAACAGCTCCCGCATGTTGCTTCCAAATAACGTGAAGTCAAAAAACCAATCCTGCCCATAGAACCATAGCATTAGAAATGCCCCACTAAAGGCCATTGCTATCCCTGAAAAAATCATAAAGGACGTGCTGACCGATTTGAACTGGAAGTAGAGAATCAAAAAGATGATGACAAACACTACCGGTACAATGATGGACAGTCGCTTTTCTGCCCTAATCTGATTTTCATAACTGCCAGAGAACTTATAGCTCACTCCCGCAGGAACCAGCAGATCCCCTTGGTCAATCTTATTTTGAATAAAGCGTTGGGCTTCCTCTACAACATCCACTTCCGCATAACCATCTTTTTTATCAAGCAGCACATAACCTACTAGGAAGGTGTTCTCGCTCTTAATCATTTGCGGGCCACGCACGTATTCAACATCTACAAGCTCTGCAAGTGGAACCTGAACTCCAGTTGGTGTAGGAATGAATATCATTTTCAATTTCTCGGGATCACCCCGCAGCTCTCTTGGATAGCGTACCCGAACTGGAAAGCGCTCACGGCCTTCCACCGTAGAGGTAATTTTCATACCCCCAATGGCTGTTTCGATGGTCTGTTGAATATTTTCAATGCTCAGTCCATATCGGGCAATAGCATCCCGATTAATGTTCAGATGGATGTAAGGTTTTCCGACTATCCTATCTGCGAATACAGCTTCGGATTTAACCGATGGTACTTCTTTTAAAATACCTTCCAGCTTCATACCAAAGTCCTCAATGGTTTTCAGGTCTGGGCCAAAGACCTTTATACCCATAGGCGCACGCATTCCAGTTTGAAGCATTACCAATCGGGTTTCGATAGGTTGCAACTTAGGAGCTGACGTTACTCCTGGAATGTTGGCCACCTTTATAATCTCATTCCAAATGTCATCCGGTGAGTTGATATGTTGTCGCCAGTTGCGGAAATACTGACCGGATTCATCAGGTATTAGTTCGTCCTCCGTAATCCCTTGTATCAAGGCGTCCTCATTGGTAAGTGTATCGCCTGATGCTAAGAGGAACTTGTTATCACCATCTACTTTAAAGCGAGTGCGGTGGCCCTTTTTGTTCAACAGGTATTCAGGCTTGTAGTTAACGATGTTCTCAAACATGGAAATAGGAGCCGGATCAAGAGCAGATTCTACACGCCCCATTTTACCTACCGTCAATTCGACCTCCGGTATGTTAGCCAGCAACATATCCAGTTGTTGCACCACTCGTTTGTTTTGCTCAACACCAGCATGGGGCATTGAAGTGGGCATGAGTAGGAAACTGCCCTCATCCAGCGAAGGCATAAACTCTTTACCTATACCTGGGAAGGTGTGGCTCAACCCTGACCACACTGAAGTGGTTCGTATATTGACATTCATTTTATCGAAACCAGTTGCGATAAAACCGAAGACACTATTAAAGCTAAACCAGATGACCGTACCCCATATTATTACAAATGTTGGTAGCAGCAAAAATTTTTGCTTATTAACTAAACACCAGTTGAGAATGCGTTCGTAATACCTTTCTAACAGATAAAAGGAAGTCAGAATAACAGATACAATGAGAGTCACGAAAATGAAGTTCCATAGGAGCGATTTACCGGCACCTAATGGCATCCAGTTATTTGCTAATAACCAAATCACCGAAACCACTGTGATAATTAAAGCAAGGTTGCGAGTTACGAAGTTTTGCTTCGGAGTATATTCTGTTATGAACCAGGCAGCTCCAAAAGCCATCAGCGTAATACCTCCCCAAACGCTTACCCAAATGGCGGTAACCAACCCAACAACAAGTAGTAGCGAATTGATGAGTTTCCCTTTTGCATCCTTGTTGATTTTAATACCAAACACCCAATGCGCCAATGTGGGTAGGATGATTAAGGCCACAATTAACGCAGCAATCAGAGCAAAAGTTTTCGTAAAGGCCAATGGCCGGAAAAGTTTTCCTTCGGCTGCCTCCATCGTGAATACCGGCACAAAACTGACAATAGTAGTAGCCACTGCGGTAACAATTGCAGAGCTTACTTCAGATGCAGCTTTATGTATGGTATCAATCAGTTTTTGTCCAGGGGAGGCTTCATCTATATGCTTAATAATATTTTCGGACAGCACTATTCCCAAATCCACCATCGTTCCAATGGCAATAGCGATACCTGAAAGTGCTACAATATTGGCATCTACATCAAAGTAACGCATTGCAATAAATACCATTAGTACTGCAATTGGCAGTAAGCTGGAAATTAATATGGAGGCCCGCAGATTGAGTACCATAACAATCACAACTAAAATTGTGATGAGTAACTCCAATGAAAGTGCTTCTTCTAAGGTTCCAAGCGTTTCATGTATGAGTTGGGTACGGTCGTAAAAAGGAACGATGGTCAGTTGACTTTCTACTCCGTTGGCCAATGTCTTTTTAGGAAGCCCTGGAGCTATTTCCTCAATTTTGGCTTTAACGCTATTGATTACTTTAAGGGGATTGGAACCATAGCGAGCAACTACCACACCACCGACTACTTCAGCTCCGTCTTTATCTAGCAGTCCTCTACGTGTAGCTGGCCCTAGGCTAACCACCCCAATATCTTTAATATGAATGGGTACATTATCGTGTACAGCCACCACCGCTTTCTCCAGGTCTTCGGTAGATTTAATATATCCCAACCCTCTGACCAGGTACTCGGCTTGGTTAATCTCTATGGTTTTGGCTCCAACATCCTTGTTGGATTGCTTCACAGCCATCATCACTTTATGTAAAGGGATATTGTAAACTTTTAACGCATCAGGGTTTACATCAATTTGGTATTCCTGAACATACCCTCCAATGGAGGCTACTTCTGAAACTCCATCCACAGCGTTTAATCCGTATTTTACATAGAAGTCCTGAACAGTTCGTATTTCGTGTAAATCCCAACCACCTGTTGGGTTTCCGTCTTTATCCCGGCCTTCTAGGGTGTACCAGTACACTTGTCCTAAAGCTGTTGCATCAGGCCCTAATGAAGGTTGAACACCATCGGGTAGCAACCCTTTTTGGAGGGAGTTTAGCTTTTCCAATATTCGTGAGCGAGACCAATAAAAGTCGATGTCTTCGTTAAAAATAATGTAGATACTACTGAACCCGAATATGGAAGAACTACGGATAGACTTTACTCCAGGAATACCCAACAAAGAGGTAGTCAATGGATAGGTAATCTGATCTTCAATATCCTGTGGAGAACGACCCATCCATTGTGTAAACACAATCTGCTGGTTTTCTCCAATGTCAGGAATAGCATCGACGGCAACCGGGTCAGACGGCAGTACTCCAGTATTCCAACCAAAAGGAGCGGTAATTAGCCCCCAACTGACAAATAAGATGATGATTATAAGTGTTACTAACTTGTTCTCAAGGAAGTAACGTATGGTTTTGTTGAGCATAACATACAATTACAATAAACATGAATAACTGTTTTGAGGGTAGACAGATACAGACAGTATTATCCCCTGGCAGCGCAAGAATCTTCATGCACCTACCAAATAGTTGTTACGCGGCCTAAATAAGGAAAGACTGAATCATGATAGGAATATCAAGATCCAGCAAAGGAGGCGTGTAGTATAAATACTCAGCTTCTGCTAAAGCATTAAATGAATAATGGTTTACGTAGCTATCGACAAAGTCGACAATAAAGTTGTAATCAACAGTAGTTTTAACTACTGCAGAACTATTGAAGTCATCCTCAATTTCTAATTGAAAATACTCGTTTTGACAGCAACTCTTCGCCTTTATAGTTGTTTTTTGAGAATGGCCATCACAAGACGGTTTCATTTCTGATTCTGTCATTCCACAACTCAAATCTCCCTCGCCCAACATGACGCTGCTCTTCACCACCTTTCCTCCACAATAATGCATAGCAAAAGTTAGCCCCGCATTGGTTGTGAGTATCAAAATTGCTAGGAATATGGCAATAACTTTTTTCATTCTATAACTTAGCTAACGTAAAAGTGATATGTTTATTCTGTATAAAATATGATTCCTATCATTAATACGAAGATAATCAATTGATTTTTATCAACGGTTATAAAATTCGGTTAATCGGTATCATAATTTTGACATTAAAGTGCAATCAGCATCCAGCCGGCCATTGCCACCATCGTTAAATCTTCAACGATGGTTACGGTACTCATTGGAAGATTGAATACATCACCTAAACAGGCACATTTTATCTTCTTCTTATTAAGATTACTTTTTATAACGCCTATACTGCTAATTCCTAAAACAATAACTGTAGCCACATTGGTTTGATAAGGAGCAATATGCAGTAAATAGAGGATGCCAAGTGTTAATTCAGCAAATGGATAAATGTATCCCCACCCGTTCCATTTTGCAGCAACAATGTCATACATCCGGTAGGAGCTTGCAAACCCTTTGAGGTTGAGAAATTTGAAAAAGGCAAAAACAATAAAGAATCCAGCCATAAAATAGCGCATCCATAACAACGTGGAAAAGCTATCAAAAGGAAATTGTACTAAAAAGGTAACACCCGCAATAAAAGAAACAATTAGAATTAACGGCTTATAAGTACTGATTGGCATTTCAGGTAAAGTTACTTCTACATTCTTTTCTATGAACAATTCCTTAATTGTGTAATTTCCTACTAATTGTAGTTTATGCTGTAAGTGTTCAACAGAATTTTTTTTATTAGAAACGATCACCGCTTCGGGCGACATTAATTGAACCTGAGCGGACATAATATTTGGTATTGATTCTAACTCATTCTTGACTTTTGTGACACATCTGCTACAGGTCATTCCTGTTATTGAATATTGGTTTTCCATAATGCGAATATCTAAATGATAACACTTTAAAGTATTATGAAATTCGGAGAATCTGTTTCAAAATTTTGTTCAGATGGAATCTAAATATCGGTGCCCTGGCTTTTTTTGATTTTTAAACTCTGTTGTAGTCATACCTGTTTCCTTTTTAAATTGAGAGGAAATGTGTGCTACACTGCTATAGCCAAGCTGAAATGAAATTTCTGACAAGGTTAACTCATTATAGAAAAGCAGTTCTTTGACTTTTTCAATTTTTTGGGAAAGAATAAATTTCTCAATCGTCATTCCCTCTACCGATGAAAACAACCTGCTCAAGTAGCTGTAATCATGGTTTAGTTTATTACGTAATAGAGTCGAGAAATTTGTATCAATAGGTTCTCTAAGATGGTGAATCTCATTGATAATAATTGACTTGATTTTTCCAATCAGTTTTGCCTTATTATCCTCCAATAATCCAAACCCTTTTTCTAATAATAAGTTTTGTAGTAATTCTGTCTTTTTTTTATTTATATGTTTGA
Source organism: uncultured bacterium (assembly GCA_964014945.1). Classification (GTDB taxonomy): domain Bacteria; phylum Bacteroidota; class Bacteroidia; order 2-12-FULL-35-15; family 2-12-FULL-35-15; genus 2-12-FULL-35-15. Next base: position 13,756 of record CAXHCC010000059.1, read on the forward strand.
TTACAGTTACTTCTCCAAGTTGAATTGAATACACTTCAATATTTAGCTCATCAAAAATTACCCTAACTGCATCAATGCAACGAGGACATACCATATTTTTTAAGTAAACTTTATTATTCATGATTATTTAACAAGGTACAAACTAATAACAACTTGCTCAACTAAAACATAAACAGAATTGTTTCGTCTCGAAAATAATTTATTGTATTAATCAGCGAAAATAGCTGGTTCAGAAATAATTTCGAATCCTTCCGAACCGCTATGCAAATTTTTTCCTTACATTTTGTAGCAATTAAATTTCACTTTTTGAATTCTAACAATTGACTTAATTTTATCAAATCAATTATTAATAGGTTCGAAAATTCGTTTGCGAAGTCCACTGGCACATATATGTAACTAATTGCACTTATATCATTAGTTGCATATATGTGTCTTTTA
>CAXHCC010000060.1:0-14142 GCA_964014945.1 uncultured bacterium
CACAACGCACATCGTCGGCAGCGTCAGATGTGTATAAGAGACAGGCTCTATATCCTGTATGGTATTCGCTCAACTTTTGACCAATCATTATATTTTGAAAAAGCGTGAGACACCTATTCGCAATAAACTTGTACATAGGCATACCACCCTTTAATGCACCTTTACCCAAAATTCTAGAACCAAAAACAACAGGATACAATTCATTAGCCATTATATGCGCCATACTCTGAATAAGTAATGGTGTGTATTGATAATCGGGGTGTAACATTATTACAATGTCACCACCAAGCTCAAGAGCTTTATTATAACACGATTTTTGGTTGCCACCGTAACCCCTGTTTTTTTTGTGTTGAATAATGTGTTTAATGCCAATTTTTTTGGCCACTTCTACAGTATTGTCGGGGCTGTTGTCATCAACCAAAACAACCTCATCCACAATTTCAAAAGGAATTTCGTTGTAGGTTTTTTCGATAGTAAGTGCGGCGTTATACGCCGGTAACACAACAACAACTTTTTTATTTTTTATCATTCCTGCTTACCTTATTTAAAGCCTAATTTTTCTCTTACTAAGGCTAGTTTTTTTACCGCAATGGCTTTGGCCTTTTGTGCCCCTAGTTGGAGCTTTTCATCTAATTCTTGTCTGTTATTCATGTAATGGTCATATAGTTCTCGCTGTTTCGAAAACTTTTCAAGTATCAGTTCTAAGAGCGCTAGTTTAGCATGACCATATCCAAACCCACCTTTTTCGTAATTAATTCTTAGTGCTGAAATTTGATCGTCATTTGCTATTAAACTATACAATGCAAATACATTACAAGTATCAGGGTTCTTAGGTTCTTCTAAAGGGGTGTCATCTGTTACGATGCCCATAATTACTTTTTTAAGTTCTTTTTCAGGCAAGAAAATATTAATAAAGTTATTTCTTGACTTACTCATTTTAGCACCATCAGTTCCCGGCACCAGCATTACATTTTCATCTAGCTTTACCTGTGGAATAACAAAGGTTTCACCATACTTATTGTTGAACTTATCGGCAATGTCTCTTGTCATTTCTAAATGTTGTACCTGGTCTTTACCAACCGGAACCGTATCCGCATCGTAAAGCAAAATGTCTGCTGCCATCAATACGGGGTAAGTAAACAAACCCGCGTTTACATCCGCCAAACGACCCGCCTTATCCTTAAACGAGTGGGCATTTGCAAGCATGGGGTAGGGAGTAAAGCAATTTAGATACCATGATAATTCACAAACCTCCGGCACATCGCTTTGTCTGTAAAATATATTTTTCTCAGTGTCAAAACCAAAAGCCAACCAAGTAGCAGCCACTGCATCCGAACTGTTTTTTAGTTGGGTGGCATCTTTCACACTAGTTAATGAATGCAAATCTGCAATGAATAACAGGCTTTCATTTTTTGATTGTTCAGAAAGTTGTATTGCTGGCATTACAGCTCCCAGTATGTTTCCTAAATGGGGTATGTTGGTGCTCTGAATGCCAGTTAGTATACGTGTCATAATTGTTAAATTCCAAAGAGTTCAAAGATACGTTTTTTTAAAAATGTGTTGTCACTCATTATGTTAATGATTTGTACATTTATCGTCATAAAATAAAGCAAGAATAAATGATATACGATAAACACATATTTATTTGCACCAATCAGCGATTGCCTGGTGCTGCACGAAAAAGTTGTGGCGAAGCCCATGGTTTGGAAATTGTATCGGCATTTAAAAACAATTTAAAGGAAAGGGCTTTACCAATTAAGTTAAGGGCACAAAAAGCAGGTTGTTTAGATATCTGTGATCATGGGCAAACCATTGCTGTTTATCCAGATGGTGTCTTTTATGTTGGTGTACAATTATCAGACGTAGATGAAATAATTGAAGAACATATCGTTAACAACCGCATAGTTACTCGTCTACAATTTTTGCCTAAATGAGTGAGTTTAGTATTGCGTCAATTTCCAATTACATTAATCGTTTAGATTTAATTAAGGCTACCGCCAACCAAATAATTAAGGATTTTGATATGTTTGGCTTGGAAGTGAAATTTTCTGGTAATAATTATAGTGCGTACGAAGAGTTATTTGATCAAATTGAACCACATATTGATGCCCTAATATCGCATAATCGAAGTAAATTTATGGGTGTATTGTACAGAATAGATGTGAATGAGGAGCAAATTAAAAATGCAGTGGAAGATAATGAGACCGAATCGTTTTCAACCATAATTACGGATTTAATCATTAAGCGTGAATTACAAAAGGTAGTTATTCGGGCACATTATAAAGACAAGAATTGATAAGGGTACTACCGTTAAAACCTTATATTTGCCTACCATTTAAAAACCGCTATGGAAAATAAAAAAGTAGCATATTTCGGTACTGTCGGGTCGTTTCACTATTTAGCCGCTCAAAAATATTTTGGTAGCGACGTGGAGTTGGTTGAATGTTTTTCATTTATGGATTGCTGTGAAACCTTGAAAAGTAAGCAAGTGGATAAGGCGGTGCTGGCTATTGAAAACTCTTTAGTTGGAAGCATATTGCCCAATTATAATTTGGTGAATGATTACGACTTAAAAATTATTGGAGAGCAGTACTTAAAAATTGGTTTAAATCTGGTTGCACAAGAAGGGGTGAAGATCGAAGATTTAGAATTTATTCATTCTCACCCAATGGCATTAAATCAAAGTTCTGTTTTCTTGCACAAGTATCCACATATTAAGTTAGTTGAACGTGGCGACACTGCGTCTTGCGTAAAAAACATTCGAGATAAGAATTTGTTAAATACAGGTGCCATTGCCAATGAGTTTGCATCAGAACTATACAATGTGCCAATATTGGTGCCTAATATTCAAAACAAAAAATACAATTTTACGCGTTTTATGATTCTTTCAAATGAATCGGTTCATACGTCCGATTCTAATAAAGCATCTATCTGTTTTCGTTTGCATCACGATGTAGGCTCTTTAAGCGACGTGCTTAATAGTATTACTAAGAACAAAATCAATCTCTCCAAAATTCAAAGTATCCCAGTATATGGTGAAGTAGATGAGTACAAGTTTTATGTGGATGTGGAGTGGGCAAAAGAGCATTACGATAGTTTTAAGGCTGGCATGGAGGATGTGAAGAACATGACTCACGATTTTGCTATATTAGGGGAATATATTAAAGCAATTAGACCTGACGTTAACTAAGGATTGAATAGTTGTATATCGTACATTTTTTGTATATTTGTGTCCGATACAATAATTAAAGAGTAATTAACCTTATTATAGAAACATGAAAAAAGTAAAGTTGTCTTCCAACTTCCTTTCAGCCGCTGATAAACTTATCGGTGCTATTGCTGCATTGTTTACTACCCAAAAGGTTAAACCAGCTCCTATTAGAGTTAGAGTTCCTAAGTTTCCCAGACGCTAGTCGTCTATGAAATTACTATGACCACCTACGCGGAGGTTAATCCCCAAAAGAGAAGAGTTTATTATTTAAGATGTACAAGCATTAAATTAGCTACATCAGCATTATCATCCTTAATCGTTTGATAAAATGGAAAAAATTGATTTTAAAATAGTCGTAGCAAACGACGAACATATAAAGTACGCACAAATCATTAGTGATGAAATGGCCTCATCTGCAAAAGCTCGAGGAACCGGTATTGCCAAGCGTACCCCAGAGTATATTGCCTCTATGATTAAAGAAGGGAAAGCGGTTATTGCCCTAGCCCCTGATGGTGAATGGGCAGGGTTTTGCTATATCGAAACCTGGGAACATGGAAAATACTTGGCAAATTCAGGTTTAATTGTTTCACCAAAGTTTCGTAAAAGTGGCTTAGCACGCAAAATCAAGCATAAGGTGTTTAATCACTCGCGTAAAAAATACCCAAATGCAAAAATTTTTGGTTTAACTACTGGATTAACGGTAATGAACATAAATTCAGGATTGGGATATAAACCAGTTACTTATGCGCAACTTACCAAAGATGATGAGTTTTGGAAAGGCTGTGAAAGTTGCGTAAATTTCGAGATTCTAAAAAGTAAGGATCGTCAGAATTGTATGTGCACTGCCATGTTGATGGATCCAAATGAAAAGAAAGATAAGAATCAGGGCAAAGAGTTTAAAAAGAAATCGAAGTTATATGAACGTTTTATGCGATTTAAAAAAGCCATGATGCTTAAATCGGGTAAAACAAAGTAGTTATTAGGCACAATTTGCCTATTTAATAGTAATGCAAATGGAGAATAAGAAAGTTGTTTTGGCATTTAGTGGCGGCTTAGATACCACTTATTGTGCAATATATTTATCAAAGGTAAAAGGCTTAGAAGTACATGCTGTAATTGTAAATACGGGTGGTTTTGATAAAGAGGAGATTGCTCAAATTGAAACGCATGCGTTAAACTTAGGGGCTAAATCCTTTAAATGTATTGATGAAACAGATAATTTTTATAAATCTGTTATCCGCTTTTTGATATATGGAAATATTTTAAAGAACAATACCTACCCTTTGTCGGTTAGTGCCGAGCGAATATCTCAGGCAATGGCAATTGCCAATTACGCTAAAAGAATTGGAGCCAATAATATTGCACATGGCAGCACGGGCGCAGGAAATGATCAAGTACGATTTGATATGGTATTTAATATCATTTTGCCCAATGCAACCATCATTACGCCAATTCGTGATATGAAACTGTCACGTGAGGAAGAAATAGAGTTCTTAAACTCTCACGGAGTAGAAATGGACACAACCAAGGCTGCCTATTCCATTAATAAGGGGATTTGGGGTACTTCCGTTGGAGGAAAAGAAACCTTAAATTCTAAGGAGTTTTTGCCGGATGAGGCCTTTCCAACTAAAGTGACGGAAACGGGATCAAAGGATATTGTACTTCATTTTGAGAAAGGAGAAATTGTAGGGGTAGATGATGAAAGTTTTGATAACCCTGCTGATGCTATCATCAAGTTAACCAGTATTGCAGCACCTTTTGGTATTGGTCGCGATGTACATGTAGGCGATACCATCATTGGCATAAAAGGGCGTGTAGGTTTTGAGGCTGCAGCTCCTGTATTAATTATAAAAGCACATCATTTATTAGAAAAGCATACACTAACTAAATGGCAATTGTATTGGAAAGATCAATTGGCATTGTGGTATGGTAGCTGGTTGCATGAAGGACAATTTATGGACCCAACAATGCGCAACATAGAATGTTTTATGGAAGATACACAAGCGAATGTAACGGGTAAAGTGTTTATTACGCTTCAACCGTATCGTTTTCAACTAAATGGAATTGAATCAAAATACGATCTAATGTCGGATGAATTTGGCAGCTACGGAGAGATGAACAATTCATGGAGTGGAGAAGATGTAAAAGGGTTCTCAAAAATATTTGGAAATCAAGTTTCCATATTTCAGCAAGTAACGGAAGCTGCAAAGAATAAAAAATAGCAAGGACGTATTATGGAGAAAATAAAAGTTGGAGTTATTGGTGGGGCAGGATATACGGGAGGTGAACTCCTGCGCATTCTGGTAAACCATCCAAATGTGCAGATTGCTTCTGTACATAGTAATAGTAATGCAGGAAATTTAATTTCTGACGTGCACAACGATTTGATTGGTGATACGGATATTACGTTTACCGATAAATTAAGCGATGATATTGATGTGTTGTTTTTATGTGCAGGTCATGGTAAAGGAAAAGAGTTTTTTGAAAATAATGAGGTAAACCCATCCCTGAAAATAATTGATCTATCGCACGATTATCGTTTGGCAGCATCTAACGAAGGGCTAGCAACCAAGTTTATTTATGGTTTACCTGAATTGCAACGTGATGCTATTGTTAAAGAAAAATACATAGCTAACCCAGGCTGTTTTGCTACTTGTATTCAATTGGGTTTATTACCCTTAGCTGCTAATGGGAGCTTAAACGATGATGTGCATATATCCGCTACTACAGGTTCTACGGGTGCTGGTCAAGGCTTAAGCCCTACCTCGCATTTTAGCTGGCGTAATAATAATTTAAGTATTTACAAAGCATTTGAGCATCAGCATTTAGGAGAGATAGGAGAGAGTCTTGTTCAGTTACAAGCCAACTTTTCTCATGCTATCAACTTCCTTCCTTACCGTGGTGATTTTACACGAGGTATATTTGCTACGCTTTATACCAAAAGTGAATTAAGTGAGGAGGAAGCATTTAATTTATATAGCGATTATTATAAGAGTCACCCTTTTGTGTATGTAAGTAAAAAAGGCATTAATTTGAAGCAAGTGGTTAATACCAACAAATGCTTATTGCAAGTTGAAAAGAAGGGAGATAATATTCTTATTTCAAGTTGTATCGATAACCTTATTAAAGGAGCATCAGGTCAAGCAGTTCAGAATATGAACTTGATTTTTGGTTTAGATGAAACGGCAGGGTTAAAATTAAAAGCAAGTTATTTTTAAGAAAGAGAATAGATGAAATTGTTTGATGTATATCCACTATTTGATATTGAGCCGGTTAAGGCTGAGGGGTCAAAGGTGTGGGATAAAAATGGGGTAGAGTATTTGGATTTGTATGGTGGTCACGCTGTTATTTCAATAGGACACTCTCACCCACATTATGTAAAAAAGATTAGTGAGCAGTTACAGAAAATTGGTTTTTATTCTAATTCAGTACAAATAAAATTACAACAAGAATTAGCCGATAAATTGGGTGAACTTTCGGGCTGTAATGATTACCAACTGTTTTTATGTAACAGTGGTGCTGAAGCCAATGAAAACGCTTTAAAACTAGCTTCGTTTCATACAGGAAAAAAGAAGGTTATTTCGTTTTCTAAAGGCTTTCATGGTCGTACTTCATTGGCTGTTGCGGCAACCGATAATGCTAATATTTGGGCACCGGTTAACCTAACGGATAACATTGTAATACTTCCATTTAATGATGAGCAGGCATTAAAGGAAGCCATGAGCGATGATGTATGTGCTGTTATTGTTGAAGGTATTCAAGGTTTGGGTGGTGTTGAAATTCCTACAGAAAGTTTTTTAAAAGAAATTCAGACACTTTGTAAGCAACACAATGCATTAATGATATTGGATGAGGTACAGTCTGGTTATGGGCGATCAGGTAAGTTTTTCGGTTATCAATATACCGATGTAAAACCCGATATTATTTCTGTTGCTAAAGGTATGGGCAATGGCTTTCCTATTGGAGGGATACTCGTTGCTCCACATATAAAACCAAAGCATGGTATGCTTGGTACCACGTTTGGTGGTAGTCACTTAGCGTGTTCAGCTGCAATTGCTGTGTTGGATGTTATAAAAGAGGAGAACCTGCTGGATAACAGTGCTAAGATGGGCCAGTATTTAATGGATGCTGTGAAGGATATTAAAGGTGTAAAAGAAGTGAGAGGCTTGGGGTTAATGGTAGGTATTGAGTTGGATGGCCCTTGTGCAGAAGTGCGTGGGAAAATCATTAAAGAGCATAAGATATTTACAGGTTCTTCCTCAAACAAAAATGTACTGAGGATTTTACCTGCCTTAAACGTAACTAAAGAAGATATTGACAAGTTTGTAAGTGCATTTAAAAATGCAATTTAAAGAGTGTAAAGAATGAAAGTGTTTAGTTCTGTAAAAGATGTAAGCAACCTTAATGAGTTTGTAAAAGAAGCGTTGGAGTTGAAAGAAAACCCAACCGCATTTGAGCAACTTGGTAAAGGTAAAACCTTAGGTATGATATTCATGAACCCTAGTTTACGTACCCGTATTAGTACCCAAAAAGCGGGAATGAATTTGGGGATGAACACCATGGTATTAAACGTGGATAAAGAAGGTTGGGCACTCGAAATGGAAGAGGGTGCTATTATGGATGGGAAAACGGTTGAGCACATAAAAGATGTGGCAACGGTAATGTCAGAGTATTGCGATGTTATAGCCATTCGTTGTTTTGCTTCATTAACAGATAAAACTGATGATTACAACGAGAAGGTGTTAAATATGTTTATTAAATACAGCACAGTGCCTGTGGTTAGTATGGAAGGGGCAACCTTACACCCACTGCAAAGCTTTGCTGATATTATAACCATTAAAGAAAACTGGGGCAAAGCAGAAAAACCAAAAGTGGTATTAACTTGGGCTCCTCATGTTAAAGCAATTCCGCATGCTGTTGCTAATTCTTTTAGCGAATGGATGTTAAATGCTGATGTTGATTTTACCATTGCTCATCCCAAGGGGTACGAGCTAAGTGAAGATTTTACAAAGGGGGCAACTATAACTACCAATCAAGAAGAAGCCTTGAAAGATGCTGATTTTGTTTATGCAAAAAACTGGTCAACATTTAAAGATAACTATGGTGAAGTTAAGTGTACCGATAAGAGCTGGATGTTAACAAATGAAAAGTTAGAGGTAACAAATAATGCGAAGGTGATGCATTGTTTGCCTGTTCGTCGTAATGTTGAGGTAAGCGATGAGGTGTTAGATGGACCCAACTCGCTTATATTAAATCAAGCTGCAAATCGTGTTTATTCAGCACAGGCGGTATTAAAGAAAATATTAGAAAATAATAAATAGTCGTCATTACGAGGAGGTACGACGAATGTAATCTCTTCAAAAGAAAGATTGCCACGCTATGCTCGCAATGACGTTATAAGAATTAAATGAAAAAGCTGCAAGTCATAAAAATTGGAGGAAACGTTATTGATAATGACGCTGCGTTGGAAAGCTTTTTGGCTGACTTTGCTAAAGTGGAGGGCTTGAAGATTTTGGTTCATGGCGGAGGAAAGGTAGCTACTGAGCTGGCTGGTAAAATGGGTATTGAACAGAAGATGGTGGATGGTCGACGTATTACTGATGCGGAAACCTTGAAGGTGACTACCATGGTTTATTCGGGTTTAATTAATAAGAATGTAGTAGCTGCTCTTCAAAAAAACAAGGTAAATGCTATTGGTGTTTCTGGTGCAGATGGTAACGCAATTAAGGCATCTAAACGTCCAGTTAAAGAAATTGATTACGGTTTTGTAGGGGATATAGATAGTAAGGGCGTGAATGTGGAGTTGATTGCTTTGTTATTAGAAGGAGGATTTACTCCAGTTTTTCCTGCAATTTCACATGATGGAAATGGGCAGTTGTTGAATACAAATGCTGATACAATTGCTTCTGCAATTGCGGTGGCTATGGCTAAGAAATACGATGTGCAATTGAATTATTGTTTTGAGAAGAAGGGGGTATTGCGGGATGTAGAAGACGACAGTTCGGTAATTAGTACAATTACCAACGACGTATATATTGATTTAAAAAAGGATAAGGTGATTTTTGAAGGCATGATTCCAAAATTAGACAACTGCTTTGACGCAATTAACAATGGCGTTAAAGCGGTAATGATTGCCCACTCAAACGATTTAATTAAAATAACTAACGAAAATGGCAGCACAGGAACAAAACTTATCGCTTGATACAGGCAAGATTGCTGAGGTAACGGATAATTCAATTGAATTATTAAAACAACTTATTTCTATTCAATCGTTTAGTAAAGAGGAGAACCTTACGGCTGATTTGTTGCAACGTTTTTTGCGTTCGAAAGGTGTAAAACCTTTTCGTATGCTTAACAACGTATGGGCGCAGAACAAACATTATAAGGAAGGGAAACCAACGATATTGTTAAACTCTCATCATGATACCGTAAAACCGAATGCTGGTTATACCAATGACCCGTTTGAACCAATCGTTAAAGATGGTATTTTGTACGGCTTAGGCAGTAATGATGCAGGTGGTTGTTTGGTGTCATTGCTTGCAACATTTTTGTATTTCTACGATAAGGAAGACATGCCCTATAATATTGTATATGCAGCTTCTGCAGAAGAAGAAATATCCGGTTTAAATGGTATAGAAGTTATTTTACCGGAATTAGAAAATGTGGAGTTTGCAATTGTTGGTGAGCCAACGGAAATGCATTTGGCTATTTCTGAAAAAGGTCTAATGGTACTTGATTGTGTAAGTAAAGGAAAATCGGGTCATGCAGCACGTGATGAAGGGGAGAATGCATTGTACAAGGCAATGAAGGATATTGAATGGTTTAAAACATTTGAGTTTCCAAAAGTATCGGAAACTCTTGGTCCAATTAAAATGACAGTTACTGTTATTAATTGTGGTTCACAACACAATGTGGTGCCTGATACCTGTGAATTTGTGGTGGATGTACGTGCTACGGATGCCTATAAAAATGAGGAAGTGTTTGAAATAATTAAAGAACATGTCGATTGTGAGGTAAAGCCACGTTCGCTACGTTTAACACCTTCTTCAATAAGCCAAGATCATGCTATCGTAAAAGCAGGCTTGTCAATAGGACGAAACACCTATGGCTCACCAACCACCTCTGATCAGGCCTTAATGAATTTTCCATCACTTAAATGCGGGCCAGGATACTCTGGCCGATCCCATACTGCGGATGAGTTTATTTATTTGGATGAAATTAAAGAAGGCGTAGAAATTTATATTAAAATGCTTTCACAACTGGTATAACTAACAAAACTTGGGTCATGAAACTTTGGCAAAAAGATAGTAGCAAAACTTCGGAGTTTATTGAAAAATTCACCGTTGGTAAAGACAATGAGTTAGATTTGGTTTTGGCTGAGTTTGATGTAAAAGGTTCAATTGCGCATACGCAAATGCTGGAGTCTATAGGTCTGCTCACTGCTGAAGAGCTTTCTCAAATTCATGCAGAGTTAAAAACTATTTTAGCCGAAATTAAAGAAGGTAATTTCAAAATAGAAGATGGGGTGGAGGATATCCATTCGCAGGTAGAATTAATGCTTACCCAACGCATTGGTGATGCGGGTAAAAAAATTCATAGCGGTCGATCACGAAATGATCAAGTGCTGGTTGATATAAAATTATACTTACGTTATGAATTGCAAGAAATCACTTCATTGGTAAAAAGTTTATTTGATGAATTGATTAAACTAAGCAATGAGCACAAAGACAAATTGTTGCCTGGTTACACACATTTGCAAATAGCCATGCCTTCTTCTTTTGGTTTATGGTTTGGTGCTTATGCGGAGAGTTTATTGGATGATATTGAATTGCTAATCGCGGCCTATAATGTTACCAATAAAAACCCGTTGGGGTCAGGGGCTGGTTATGGTTCTTCATTTCCGTTAAACCGTACCATGACCACCAATGAGTTGAGTTTTGAGAGTATGAATCATAATGTGGTGTATGCGCAAATGACCCGTGGTAAAACGGAGAAAATTATGGCTATGGCCATGTCATCGGTGGCGGCTACCTTATCAAAATTGGCCTATGATGTTTGTGTGTATATGAACCAAAATTTTGGTTTTATTTCCTTTCCCGACAATTTAACTACTGGCAGTAGTATAATGCCTCATAAAAAGAACCCTGATGTATTTGAATTAGTACGTGCTAAGTGCAACACAATTCAGGCTTTGCCAAATGAGCTAACGCTACTATCAAATAATTTACCTTCCGGCTATCATCGTGATTTACAATTAACCAAAGAGGCTTTGTTCCCAGGAATTGAAAAATTAAAGGATTGTTTGGAGATTACCACATTTATGCTGAATAACATTCAAGTTAAAGATGGTATTTTGAAGGATAGGAAATATGAGTTGCTTTTTAGTGTTGAAGCGGTAAATGAACAAGTATTGAAAGGGGTTCCTTTTCGTGAAGCTTACAAAAATGTTGGAAATGATATAGAAAATGGTAATTTTATAGCACCACCTACCGTTAATCATACGCACGAAGGAAGCATTGGAAATTTGTGTAATGATCAATTAACGGAAACTATGCATAAGAAAGTAAAGATGATTTTGCATAAGTAAAAATGCTTGGTGAGAAACACACATGTATGAGCTGCGGCATAAAGTGCCACAGTTTATTTAGAGATCTAACATTCGACGAATTGGCTAAAATGGAAAGTCGTCGCAAACACATTACCTATAAAAGAGGAGAGCGAATATACGAGGAAGGTGCCGTTCCCAGCCATTTATTAATTCTTAGTTCTGGAAAGGTAAAAATATCACGTGAGGTAAACGACGATTATGAACACATTGTAGGTTTACGTAAACCTGTTGAGTTTTTGGGCTTTCAAGGCTTAATGGTAAATGATGTGTATAAAACCTCTGCTACGGCTTTAGTAGACTCTGAAGTATGTTGTATTCATAAGGATGATTTTATTGATGTGGTAACAAATAGTAGCGATTTTGCACTAAAAATTATTGCTTATCAAGCCGAGATGTTGAGTGCTAAAAATGAACGAGTAACTGCACTTGCTCATAAGAATATGGATGCACGATTGGCTGATGTGCTTATAGATTTGGCGGACTTTTATGGCCTCGAACCTGAAACCAATGCGATAAACGTTCAATTAAAAAGAAAAGAATTAGCAAGTTTGTCTCATATGACAACGCCCAATGTAATTAGGGCATTGTCACGATTCGCTAAGGATGGTTTTATTGATTTGGTTGGCAAAGAAATCAGACTAAAAAATCGAGAATCCTTACAGCATATCGCTTCTAAAACTACGTAATCCGTAAACTTTATTGGATTAAATTTATTTGGTACAGGTGCTAAATAGTGCCTGCTTGAACTGTTTTATTTCGTAATTTAGTGCAATTATTATTTTATTAAAACTATGAGTAAAGTTGCGTTGGTTACGGGTGTTACAGGGCAGGATGGATCCTACCTGGTTGAATTGTTATTGGAAAAAGGCTATGTTGTACATGGAGTTAAAAGAAGAAGCTCTATGTTCAATACGGGAAGGATAGACCATTTATATCAAGATCAACATGAATCCAAAGTGAAGTTTTTTCTTCATTATGGAGATTTAACAGACTCCACGAATTTGATTCGAATTATTCAAGAAACACAGCCAGATGAGATTTATAATTTGGCAGCACAATCGCATGTAAAGGTTTCTTTTGATTCTCCTGAGTATACAGCTAATGCTGATGCCTTAGGCTCGTTGAGGATATTGGAAGCCATCAGGATTTTAAAATTAGAGAAAAAGACGCGCTTTTATCAAGCATCAACATCGGAAATGTTTGGTCATGTGCAAGAGATTCCACAAAAAGAAACAACTCCGTTTTACCCTCGATCGCCATATGGTGCGGCAAAAGTATATGCATACTGGATTACTAAAAATTACCGAGAAGCATATGGCATGTACGCCTGCAATGGTATATTATTTAATCATGAAAGCCCTTTAAGAGGAGAAACTTTTGTTACTCGGAAAATAACCCGTGCGGCTGCCAAAATTCATTTAGGATTACAGGAAAAGGTTTTTTTAGGAAACTTAGATGCAGAGCGTGATTGGGGCCATGCAAAAGATTATGTATATGGTATGTGGCTAATGCTTCAAAAGGAGAGCGGTCAAGCAGATGATTATGTATTAGCAACTGGAAAAAAGATAACAGTGCGTTCGTTTGTGGAATTTGCTTTTAAGGAAGTTGGAATTGATTTGGTATGGGAAGGTAAAGGAGTAGAAGAAAAGGGGCTGAATAAGTCCGATGGAAAAGTGTTAGTTGAGGTAGACCCACGTTATTTTAGACCAACTGAAGTGGAATTACTTATTGGCGATGCCTCTAAGGCAAAAAAGGAACTTGGCTGGGAACCAAAATGTAGCGTTGAGGAATTGGTTAAGGAAATGGTAGCTAGTGATGTGGAGTTGTTTAAGAAGGATAAATATTTGCTTGAGGGGGGACATGACATTATGAATTACCACGAATAGCCATAATGGAGAAGGGGGCTAAAATTTATATAGCGGGTCATCGTGGTATGGTTGGTTCGGCCATTAAACGGAAGTTAAAAGAAGATGGCTTCAGCAACTTTGTTACAAGAACATCCAAGGAGTTAGATTTAACCAACCAAAAGTCAGTTGCAGAATTTTTTGCTAGTGAAAAACCTGAATATGTGTTTTTAGCAGCAGCAAAGGTTGGTGGTATTGTTGCTAACAACGAATATCGTGCTCAGTTTATTTATGAGAACTCAATGATTCAGAACAATGTGATTCATAACGCATATCTGAATGGAGTTAAAAAGTTAATGTTTTTAGGTTCCTCTTGTATTTATCCTAAAATGGCGCCACAGCCAATGCGAGAGGACTGTCTTTTAACGGGTGTTTTAGAGCCTACCAACGAGCCTTATGCTATTGCTAAAATTGCAGGA
>CAXHCC010000061.1:0-14131 GCA_964014945.1 uncultured bacterium
ATTATTCCGGGTCTCGTGGGCTCGGAGATGTGTATAAGAGACAGGAATTAGATGTATAAGTTCGTTCCCTACCAAAGGTAAACATACCACTTCCTGTTGCAGACCCTCCAATACTATTGTCGGTAACTATTAAGTCACCAGCAGAGTTCGCACTCACCTGCAAAGTACGACCATTAACTGCTGTCCTCGTTAAATCAACTGTTACCCAAAGGTAATAGGTTCCTGCTGCCAATGCCTTTGAAAATGATTGATAAACTTGTGCCCCTGCCACTGCAGGTGTAGCAACAGAACTTAAACTATCACTTGTGCTAAATGTAGTGGTAGAAGTAAGGTATAAATCAAAAGCATTTATATCGCTTAACAAGTAATCCCCTGTAGTTGTAAAACCAAACCCTGATAAGGTTGTGCCACACGCACCTACGGTAATTTGCAGTGCATGAATAGGAATATTGTCTCCATTAGAAGTAGCTGTTACACTTTGGCCTGTTAAGGCATAATCAGCCATGGTAACTGTTGGAGCTGATGCAATGGATATATAACCACCTCCTCCGTTACCTCCAAAGGAAGTATTGTCATCATTACTTCCACCACCACCACCGCCATAAGTAGCACCGTTATCTCCATTATCACCTGCTGCTGTACTTGCTTCTCCTCCAGCATAACCACCTGCAGGTGCAGCACCAGCAGTTGGATTTCCTCCAACATTACCATTACCAGCCGTTCCCGCAGATGAGCCTCCACCTTGCCCACTATTACCATCACCAACACCTCCATTTCCTCCAGAAAATTTAGTTGTTCCAATACCACTTCCAGCAGCTCCACCTATTCCAGCAGCACCGCCATCATTAGCACCAGCTCCTCCACCTTTAGCCAATAATGAATTGGTAGAACTTGCAAACCATGTATCTCCACCAGCCGTTGCTGCTGCTGAACTATATGCAATACCAGCTTGTCCTCCAGCACCTACCACTACACTATAAGTATTGCCTGGTGTAACAGTTAATACATTAGCACTATAGGCACCACCTCCACCGCCGGAACCTCCATCAGATCCACCATTATTATTGCTTCCACCACCACCACCAGCGCCAAATGCAGTTACGGTAACCGTTGTTACGCAAGCTGGTGCTTGCCAAGCGTATATACCTGGCACAAAATATTCTTGAGTTGCAGCATTTGAAACTGCCTCAGTAATAACAATTTTTCCGTCACCTCCATTACCTCCAAACGCGGCTGTAGCATCATTAGATCCACCACCTCCACCACCAGGTGCGGCACCATTGCTTCCTGTATTTGAGGATTCTCCTTCTCCACCATATCCACCGCCATTCGGTGCATAAGATAAAGTATTAATAGATGTTTCCGTTACTCCATTAGCCTCTGTACCTGCTGAAGAACCTCCTGCACCACCAGCATTTGTTGCTGCAACATTACCATCTCCACCACTAAACTTTACTTGTCCAACACCACTCCCTGCTAACCCTCCAGACCCTGGTGTAACCAAATCATTATTCAGCCCCCTTGTCCCGCCTTTTGCTAATACTGATGTGGTGGAGTTTGCGAACCATGAATCTTCTCCATCATTTGCACTCGTAGTGGATGCATTGGGTGCACCTGCACCACCGGCACCAACAAATAATGTATATGTAGTTCCTGGAGTAACCGCCAATAATGAACGAGAATAGGCACCACCACCACCACCAGAGCCACCATTAGTTGTGGTATTATTACTATTTCCTCCACCGCCACCAGCTCCCCATACTTCTACTTGAATAAAATCTATTCCAGCTGGACAAGTCCACGTTTGTGTTGCACCCGTAGAATTAAAGGTTGTAACAGTCTGTGCTTTTAGCTGAATAAAGCTAAACATCACAACAATTAACTGTATGACTCTTAAATTACTAATCACTATTTATACGAATTATTTACTGTTTCCTTTGATAATATCATGCAAATATAATAAATAGATAGATTTATTATGCATGCATAAAAGAAAATATTTAGAAGTAAATAATATAAAATGGTAACAATTTTGTTACCATTTTATATTATGAGAAATTTAAAATTTCTTATAACTAATATTTACTGTACTGTTTCTTTATTTGCAAATAAGCTTAGCAAAATTAAAAAACTTAGCAAATTTTGTAAGCATCTGCAAGGCTATGATATTAATTACCTGATAAGCGTTATCGTTTTTTTATGCAATATCTCTTTACCAAGTCCATCAATTATTTTAACCACAACAAAATAGGTTCCTTCAGGACAATCCACATCGGTACTTTCAGAGGTACCGTCCCAGTATCCATCCAATTGATCCCATGAAGCCACTTGTGTTCCCCATCTATTGAAAATTTTAACATCTATCTCTGCCAAACCAATGGTTTTTATTTTATACAGATCGTTTTTACTGTCACTATTTGGTGTAAACACAGTAGGTACCGTAAACTCTTCCACATCAATTACAACCGTTGCCGAATCTGGACAAATACCACCATCGTAGGAAGCAATTAATGTGGTTGTGTAACTACCAGGTGTTACAAACATATTACCTGTATTTTTATCGGCACTTACATTTCCGTCACCAAAAATCCAGTTAAATTGGGTAGCATCCGTATTACTGGTATTGGTATATGTTATATACAATGGAGCAACACCCTCTTCCAAGTCCGCAGAAAATTCAGCTTGAGGGTTAACCACCAATACGGTAAAGTTAGCCACTGCCACGCCCTGCGCACAACCACCTGATGTAATCACAGTGTACGTTACCGGTACACCTGGGGCTGATGTTGGAACACCAGTAATCTCAAACTCCTTTGTAATTAGGTCATAAGATCCACTTAAACCACCATTTGCAGGTGAAGGAATTATAGAGGCTCCTGTTGCTGTTCCAGATAGGATATACTTAATAGGATCAATACTTTGCCCTAAACAAATATCCTGCTTAATATTACTTGAAATGGCATTTATCGTATCCGAACCAACGGTAATTACTCCGGTAAAATAACTATCCACAATACAAGCCGTACTCACAGCTGTAACCGTATAGTTAAACGTACCAGGTACCGTTGGCGTTCCGCTAATAATATAGTTAGTTCCAACAGTATCTCCAGTTACCCCAGCAGGCAAGCCGGTTGGAGTAACTCCTGTAACAAAATCTGGCAAAGGATACACAATTTGTTGTATTGCCACACCAATACAGGTATTTCTATCACCCGTTCCAGATACAGGAGACCCAAACCCTACGGTTAATTTACCATACTTGAAACTTGTAGAATCACAAGTTCCTTGGGCCCTAAGCGTATACTCATACGTACCTTCAACCGAAGGTGTTCCTGCTATAGTAAATGTACTATCAGTAGGCGTATTTATTATTCCAGGAGGCACCGATGGCGACCAGCTAATCGTAGCAGCTGAACTACCAACAGTGTTGTACACTATTGTTGTAATAGGATCATTCTTACATACGCTCTGGATAGAATCACCAGAAATGGCCGACCTACCAATACCAACTGTTAGGGTTCCGTACTTTTCACTTGGATTGGTACATGTACCTTTAGCCGTAACGGTGTAATTAAACGTTCCCGCAACACGAGGTGTTCCCCTAATTGTAAATGTACTGTCTCCATCACCCAATGTATCTATTCCAGTTGGCCAATAGGGGTCCCATTGAATAGTTGATGCACTGTCTCCTACTGTGTTATATACAATAGGGACAATTGTACCGTATTTACAAACACTTTGAACAGAGTCACCAGAAATAGCTGACCTACCAATTCCTACTGTTAAAGTACCCGATTTATAACTTGGATTAGTACAAGTACCATCAGCCATCACCGTATAATTAAAGGTACCCGCAACTGTTGGTGTACCCGTTATACTAAAGGTGTTAATTGTACTAGCTGTATCAACGCCAGATGGCATGCGCGGATCCCATGTAATTGAAGAACCAAATCCACCCACAGTATTATAGACAATTGTGCTGATTGCATCACCTCTACAAACACTTTGAACACTATCACCAGAAACAGCTGACCTTCCTATACCTACCGTAATTATCCCATACTTTTCACTGGAAGACGTACAAGACCCACTAGCAGTTACCGTATAGTTATATGTACCAGCAACGCTAGGAGTACCACTTATGCTATATGTGCTCGCAGTACTTGCGGTATCCACACCTGTTGGCATATTAGGATACCAGTTAATGGAAGTACCATAACCGCCAACGGTATTGTAAACAATTGTGTTAATCGCCTCACCTCTACAAACGCTCTGAATTGTATCTCCTGAAATTGCTGCTTTTCCAATACCTACGGTAAGTGTTCCTTGCTTCGAACTTTTTGTACCACATGTACCTTCTGCAGTTACCGTATAATCAAAGGTACCTGCCACACTTGGCGTACCACTGATACTATACGTATTGGCAGTACTGGCAGTATCAATACCAGTTGGCATATTAGGATACCAGTCAATGGAAGTACCATAGCCACCAACGGTGTTATACACAATAGTGTTTATTGCCGCATCCTTACATACACTTTGCAAGGTGTCCCCCGAAACAGCTGCTTTACCTATACCTACTGTTAAAACACCATACATAAATGTAGGTGTACCTGTAGGTGATGAGCAAGTACCAGTTGTACTAACTGTATAATTATATGTTCCTTCAATAGAAGGGTTACCAGAAATAGTCAATACCCCACCTGCAAAGTTTTGGTTGACACCTGCAGGTAAACCTGTAACGGTTGCACCAATACTACCCACTGCATAGGTTATTGGGGTAATGGCATCATTTTTACAAACACTTTGTGTATCTGTGCCAGGAGTAATAATACTTAAACCAACGGTAAGGGTTCCTGTTGTGCTGGTTTGCACACAAGCACCAGTTGATTGTACCGTATAGGTAAATACTCCTTCTTGAGTAACTGCACCGATAATGCCAACTGTTGGAGTACTACCTGTAGCTGTTAAACCTGCGGGTAAACCTGAAATGGTTGCGCCAGAAGCACCTGCATTATAACTATATAAAATATTAACTAGCGTATCATTTAAACATAGACTTTGATCATCAGTTCCAACAGCAGACAGTAAAGTTAATTCAGCATCTGGATTGATTGTCACTACAACATTTTCACCTGAACCTGAACATCCGTTGGCGGTTAAAACGTAAGTGTAAGTAACATCAATAGGAGATGATGTAGTATTTGTTAAGGTCTCACTTATGCTTCCTGTACCTGAAGTAGATGTAGCTGCTTCCGTAATACCAGCGTGTATAGCTCTTGACCAGGCAAAAGTTGCAGCACCATTTGCACTAGCTGGTGTATAATTAAATGGTCCGCTACATTGCGTAGGTGGAGTTTTTGTACTTCCTAAACTTAAATCTTGAAATGTTTGTGTACCACTTGCATCTGCCTCAAATGAAAATGACTCCGATGCAGTAATATTCGCTGTAGTAGTTTGACTAACACCTAATATTCTACCACCAGAAGCAGTAGCACTAACATCCATAGTTATCCAGAAATACACTTCTGTATCACTTATCAACGTAACAGGCGAACCAGCAAATGAAAAGTCTGTTTGTAAACCAGCCGCAGCAGGTGAACTATTGGTTGCCAATAACGTAGCTCCCGCAAGATTATCCGTTGTACTGTAGTATAGTTTAAAATTAGTGATATCACTTGGTAGATAAGTACCAGTTGTAGTGAAATCAATTGCCGTAACCACTGTTAACAAAGTTGGGTCACATAAAGGAATTTCCGTAAGAATAAATGCGTGTATCGGTTGATCTGTTTCCAATGGACAAATAAACGCAGCTGGCATTGATTTATCGCCAATTTGTGGATCTTCAGAAGTATAGTCAATTAACACTCTACCATTGGAACCGTCCCCTCCTAATGCATATGTAGATGGTCTTGCTCCATTATCATCACCAGAACTGGCACCACCACCACCACCGGCGATGTCACCAGGAGCACCGTGATAGGTTAATAAACTATTTGCCGTTGCACCGTTCGTGTTGTCATCCCAACCACCTTTTCCACCAGCAAATCCACCAGCAGGTGCAACACCACCAGCACCGCCGGCCGCAGAAGAAGAACCGTCATTACCATTGCTTGCATTACCTCCAGATGAACCACCGCCACCACCTTCGGCAGCTCCAGCATTTGCACCAGCACCTCCATCACCACCATCAAACTTAACATCTCCAATTCCTCCACTTGCCAATCCACCTGTACCAATAGTGCCACCAGTATTGCTGTAAATAGCACCCGTTCCACCTTTGGCCAAAGCACCTTCTGATGTATTTGTAGGAATAGAACCATCAGCCTTTAAACTTACCCATGAATCTCCACCATCACTACCGTTAACTGATCCTCCTAAACCACCATTACCAACATTTACAGAATAAGTTTGACCAGGCGTTACTAAAAATGATGATTTGGTATACGCACCGCCACCACCACCAGGTTGTCCATCAACTAAGGTATTGTTAGCGCCAGCACCGCCACCTCCAGCACCCCAAATTTCTATATCAATGGACGTAATTCCTGCAGGAACAGTCCATGTACCAGAACCATTATAGGTTCTAGTTCTTTCCCAAGAAATGCGTACTTGACCGGTACCACCAACTCCTCCAACTCTTTCATCCGCTCCACCAGTACCTTCAGCGCCGCCGCCGCCGCCACCACCACCAGGAGTAGATCCGGCACCGCCAGGGTTACCTGCTCCTTGACCACTACCGCCAATACCACCATCACCTCCACCTGCTGGGGCAATTGTAGCACCTGCTGGACTCGTATATGATGCAAAATTACCATCAACACCGTTGGCCGCTACACCGGCAGAAGAACCACCACTACCAGCTTGCCCATAAGAACCGTGCCAACCTCTCCCTCCATCACCACCACTTAACCGAGTTTGACCAATTCCTGCAGCTGCTGCACCACCAACACCACCAAACCCTCCTGGAGTATAAGTATTCGGAGCAACAACGTCTCTAAAACCACCTGTACCACCTTTCGCCAAAATCAATACACTTCCAGTAGATGTTTCAAACCATGAATCGCCACCGGTTTGACCAGTACCATTTGCAGCTGGCAATGAAACTAAACCTGGTGCACCTCCAGCACCAACAACAATATTATAAGTAGCTCCTGGCGTAACTGATAAAATAGATTTAGAATAAGCACCTCCGCCACCGGCACCACATCCTGACCAGGTAGTTTTTTCAGAACTACCACCGCCTCCACCAGCACCCCACACTTCGATTTCAATTTCTGTAACACAATCTGGAACCGTCCAAGTATCATTAGAGTTGTATGTTCTATCTCTACCAAATGTGAATTGACCACTGCCTGTAGCTGAACCAGTAATACTATTTCCTGTAACTGTTACATCATTTGCGGCAGTTGCACCTACTTGGATTGTTCTACCATTTACAGCTGTTCTAGTTAAGTCAACCGTAACCCAAACGTAATAAGTCCCAGGTGCTAACACTTTATTAAATGGCTGATACACATACGATCCAGCTACTCCTGGAACAGCAACAGAACTTAAACTATCATTATCATTAAACGTTAGCGTTGTAGTTAGGTACAAATCAAAATTATTGATATCACTTAGCAGATAGTTACCCGAAGAAGTAAATCCGAATCCAGACAAGGTAGATCCACAGCCACCTACGGTTAATTCTACCCTGTGAATAGGGATGTTTTTACCGTTAGAAGTTGCCGTAATACTTTGACCTGTTAGTGCGTTACTAGCTAATGTAACAGTTGGAGCATATGCTATAGACACATAACCACTTCCTCCATTACCTCCAAAAGACTGCTCGTCATCATCACTTCCACCGCCGCCGCCGCCATAAGTCGAACCGTTTGCACCGTTAACACTAGCCGTGGTACTAGCTGTACCTCCAGCGTATCCACCGGCTGGAGCAGCACCACCAGCAGGATCTCCTCCATTATTTCCATTACCGCCGGTACCTGCAGAAGATCCACCACCACGACCACTGTTCCCATCCCCGGTTCCACCTGCACCACCAGAGTGACGCACCAAACCAACACCATTACCAGCTGCACCACCAGCTCCGAAAGCGCCACCATTGTTGCCACCTGCAGCACCACCTTCTGCTAATAATGAGTTAATAGCACTTGCAAACCAAGAGTCTCCACCTGCGGTAGCTGCATTTGTTGACAAGGCAGTTCCTGCGCTACCACCAGCACCAACAACTAATGTATACGTATTACCTGGAACAACAGTTAACACATTGGAACTGTACGCTCCACCGCCACCACCAGAACCTCCGCTACCTGTTCCGTTATTACTACTTCCTCCGCCACCACCAGCACCAAAAGCTGTAACAGATACAGTAGTAATACATGCTGGGGCAGTCCATACAAATGTTCCTGGAACATAATATTCTTGCAAAGCAGCCGCTGAATGCGCTTCGGTAATTACCACTTTCCCATCAGCACCATTCCCACCTATCGCAGCAGTAGCATCATTAGATCCACCACCTCCACCTCCAGGTGCGCCACCATTACTAGCCGTATTTGCTGTTTCTCCTTCACCTCCATAACCACCTCCGTTAGGTGCATAAGCCAATACACCTACAGCTGTTGTAGTAACCCCATCGGCATGTGTTCCTGCAGATGAACCACCAGCACCACCAGCATTTGTAGCGGCAACATTACCATTACTTCCGTTATATTTTACCTGACCAACACCATTTGCAGCCACACCACCTGTACCAGCAGTTGCTAAATTATTGTTTAAACCTTCCGTACCACCTTTGGCCAATAAAGAGTTCGTAGAATTCGCAAACCACGAATCACCACCTGGTTCAGCCGCAGTTGTAGATGTTGCAGGAGCTCCATTACCACCCCTACCAACAAATAGTGTATAGGTGGTACCTGGGGTAACAGAAAGTAATGAGCGGCTATAAGCACCACCACCACCACCAGAACCACCATTGGTAGTAGTGTTATTACTATTACCACCTCCACCACCAGCACCCCAAGCTTCTACTTGGATATACTCTATACCCGCAGGACAAGTCCACGTTTGGGTTGAACCAGTTGCGTTAAACGTTGTAACTGTTTGTGCATTAAGCATTACACTAAACACTAATAACGTTAAGGAAAAGCTAAACTTTATCAATAAATTTTTCATCTATATAAATATTTTAATCTTGTCTAAATAGTGTCATAATACAGCAAGTCCGAACATCCTAATCCACGAAATACTGCATCTAGCAAAGATAATTCATTTAAATTAAATACGCAGTATTTATTGGCCATTTAAACACATACAGAAACCTGATAAACAGCTTAGAATTACAAAGCAATCAGGCTGTCGTCCTTAAAAAAATGAATAGAAATCTGTTAGGTTAAACCAGAACAACTATCGAATTAGCTGAACCGAACCGTGCTTAACTGTTTCATTACCTAGCTGATCAATATACTTGATAACATAAAAATATGTACCAGGACTACAATCCTCTTCAGTATTTTCATTTTTACCACCCCAAGAGCCAATAACCGTATCCCATCCAGCAACACGCCTTCCCCACCTGTTATAGATTGCTACATTTAGTTCAACCAAACCTGTACTGGTAACAAAAAACTCATCATTGAACCCATCTCCATTAGGAGTAAAAACGTTTGGTATATCCAACTTGGCTGTAATTATTGTAAAGGTCGCCGAATCTTTACACTGCCCATTATAGGATACTACTAACTTTGGTGTATAAATTCTATCAGGTGTAGTGAACGTATTTGTTGGGTTTTCCAAAGTACTTTCGTTACCATCATCAAAATTCCAATTGAAAACATTCGCATCAGTATTACTCAGGTTTGTAAAGGATACATTTAAAGGAGCAATTCCAGCTGCATAATCCACGTCAAAATCAGCTACTGGTTCTACTACATTAACTGTAAACGTTATGGCTGCGGTTCCCAACGCGCAGGCTCCAGTAGTTTCAACTGTATAGGTGGTTACCCCTCTACCAGTAGTTGGCGTACCCGATACCGTAAATACCCCACCCAATAAACTAGTTGTTAACCCTGAATTAGCAGGAAGTAAAGTTGCACTTGTAGCGGTACCTGAGATAGCAAAACGTAATGGAATGATGGCATCGTTACTACACACAATTTGTAATGAGTCAGCACCCAACATTTGTAGCGTATCAGCTTGAACAGTTATTTGACCAATTAGCGTACTTACATTTGGAGCACATACTGCACTTACCGTTGTAACACTATAATCATAAACACCTGCAACCGAAGGTGTACCGGATATAATAAATTGATTACCAACTTTTTTACCTTCTACATCAGGCGGCAAATTAACATTAACCACATCACTAACAAAACTTGGTAATGGATACACAATATCTGTTATTGCTTCATTTACACAAATCGTTTGAATATTATTACGACTTATAGCGTTACCAATACCTACCGTTATTAAACCTGCAACACTACCACCTGCAGCACAAGTTCCATTACTTGTTATTACTGCAAAATTAAACGTTCCAGGTTCCGACGGAGTACCTGAAATGGTTACCGTATCATTGGTAATATTTTGATTTACGACTACACCAACAGGTAAACCTGAAACAGCTGCATTTCCACCTCCAGCATAAGCAAAAACTATAGGGTCTATTGGACTTCCTTCACATACAGCTTGATTATCAGTACCGGCAGTAACAACGCCTACACCAACAATTATTGAACCGGTATAATTAGAGCCAGCTCCACAAGCTCCACCAGTTACCACCAAGGTATAATAATAAGTTCCACTAACAGTAGGAGTACCAGAAATCGTTATTGTATCATTTGTAGGATTAGGAGTAGCATTAAGTCCAACAGGTAGTCCGGTTACGGATACATTACCACCACCGGCATAAGTATACCTAATTGGCGTAATGGCATTTCCGTTACAAACCGTAATATCATCTCTTCCAAGTTCTGTAACGCCCACACCAACGGAAATTGAACCTACGAAAACTGAACCGTTATTACATGTACCAGATGTAGTTGTAACCGTATAATCGAATGAACCACTTACTGCTGGTGTACCTGTGATTGTAATTGTATCGTTACTAGTATTTTGTGTAGCAATAAGACCATTAGGCAAGCCTGTTATCGTAGCAATACCTCCACCTGCGTACGAATAAACGATAGGTGTGATTGCTTGGTTTTCACAAACTGTTTTATCATCATCACCTAAGTTGGTAACTCCAACACCCACTGTTAAATATCCAACAAAGGTAGACGCAACATTACATGATCCCATTGTTATAGCAACCGTGTAACTTGACGATCCACTAACAGTAGGAGTACCTGATATGGTAATCGTATCATTAGAAGTATTGGTAGTAGCAATTAAACCAGTTGGCAAACCTGTAACAGTTGCATTGCCGCCACCTGCATAGGAATAAACTATAGGTGTAATTGCTTCTCCTTGACATACCGTTTGATCATCCGTACCCAAAGTAGTCACACCTATTCCAACAGCAATAGAACCAACAAATTCGGATCCAGATCCACAAGAGCCTGCTTCAACTGAAACAGTATAATTTGTTGAACCACTAATAGTTGGTGTTCCTGTGATAGTAATAGTATCATTTGTTACATTCTGTACAGCAGTTAATCCAGCTGGCAAGCCTGTTACCGTTGCATTACCTCCACCTGCATAGGAATATACAATTGGAGTTATTGGGTCGCCTTGACAAACCGTTTGGTCTTCTGTTCCTAAAGTAGTTACACCTACACCAATGGTTAAGGAACCTATAAATGCTGAACCACTACCACATGTACCTGCTGTGGTTGATACCGAATAATTAGACGAACCACTTACGGTAGGTGTACCCGAAATAGTAATGGTATCATTTGTGGCATTTTGTGTTGAATTTAAGCCTGCTGGTAATCCAGTTACTGTGGCATTACCGCCACCTGCATAAGAATATACTATAGGTG
The DNA here is from genome assembly GCA_964014945.1 of uncultured bacterium. GTDB lineage: Bacteria > Bacteroidota > Bacteroidia > 2-12-FULL-35-15 > 2-12-FULL-35-15 > 2-12-FULL-35-15. Next base: position 11,985 of record CAXHCC010000061.1, read on the forward strand.
TTATCGGATCGCCTTGACATACCGTTTGATCTTCTGATCCGACGGTAGTTACGCCAACCCCAACAGTGATTGAGCCCAAGAAATAACTACCATTGACACACGTACCTGAAACGGTGGTAACAGAATAATTAAAAGAACCACTTACAGCAGGTGTACCACTGATTGTTAGCGTATCGTTTGTAATATTCTGCGTTACAACTAAACCAGCAGGTAAGCCTAATACCGTTCCATTGCCTCCTCCTGCATAGGAGTAATTAATTGGAATTATTGCTTCGCCTTCACACACAGTTTGATCCTCTGCTCCACTTGTTGTAGCACCAATGCCTATTGCTAAAGATCCTACAAAACTCGAACCATTAGTACAAGACCCAGAGCTAGTAGTAAGCGTATAATCGTATGAACCACTTACCGTTGGTGTGCCTGAAATTCTAACGGTATCATTGGTTGCATTCTGTATCACACTTAAACCAATTGGCAAGCCCATAGCCGTAACGTTGCCGCCTCCTGCATATGAGTATACAATCGGCGTTATTGCATCGTTATCACAAACGGTTTGATCGTCAGTTCCCAATGTTGTAACACCAATTCCTATTGTTAGAGAGCCAATAAAACTTGAACCGCTGCCACAAGTACCTGCGGTAGTTGTTACGGTATAATCCGATGAGCCACTTACCGTTGGCGTACCTGAAATTGTTATTGTATCGTTCGTAGCATTTTGAGTCGCATTTAAGCCAGTTGGCAAGCCTGTTACAGTTGCATTTCCGCCACCTGCATAAGAATATACAATTGGGGTTATAGCATCTCCTTGACATACTGTTTGATCATCTGTACCCAAAGTAGTTACACCAACGCCTATGGTTAATGAACCAATAAAGTTTGAACCACTTCCACAAGTACCTGCTGTAGTCGTTACTGTATAATCAGACGAACCACTTACCGTAGGTGTACCAGAAATTGTTATGGTATCGTTCGTTGCATTTTGTGCCGCAATTAAGCCTGTTGGCAATCCTGTTACTGTTGCATTGCCGCCACCTGCATAAGAATATACAATTGGCGTTATTGCATCACCTTGACATACGGTTTGATCATCTGTACCCAAAGTAGTTACACCCACACCTATGGTTAATGAACCTATAAAGGTTGAACCGCTGCCACAAGTACCTGCTGTGGTTGTTACCGTATAATCAGATGATCCGCTTACCGTTGGTGTACCAGAAATTGTTATGGTGTCATTGGTTGCATTCTGAGTTGCACTTAAGCCTGTTGGCAAGCCAGTTACGGTTGCATTGCCACCACCTGCATAAGAATATACAATTGGAGTTATTGCATCACCTTGACATACCGTTTGGTCATCTGTTCCCAAAGTAGTTACACCCACACCTACGGTTAATGAACCAATAAACGTTGAACCACTGCCACAAGTACCTGCTGTAGTCGTTACTGTGTAATCCGACGAACCACTTACCGTTGGTGTACCAGAAATTGTTATGGTATCGTTCGTTGCATTTTGAGTTGCATTTAAACCAGTTGGTAAGCCAGATACTGTTGCATTACCGCCGCCTGCATAAGAATATACAATTGGTGTTATTGCATCACCTTGACAAACCGTTTGATCATCCGTACCTAAGGTAGTTACACCCACACCTATGGTTATAGAGCCAACAAATGAACTTCCACTTCCACATGTTCCTGCAGTAGTTGCAACTGTGTAATCGTATGATCCGCTTACAAGCGGTGTTCCACTTATTGTTAACGTATCCTTGGTAACATTGGTACTAGTAGTTAAACCTGTTGGCAAGCCTGCTACGCTTACTACCCCACCTCCAGCATATGTGTATATAATTGGTGTTAATGGGTCGCCTTGACACACCGTTTGATCTTCTGTACCTAACGTTGTTACACCTACTCCAATTGTTAAAGAACCTATAAATGTTGAACCGCTGCCACAAGTACCTGCGGTAGTTGTTACCGTATAATCAGATGATCCACTTACCGTTGGTGTTCCTGTGATTGTTATCGTATCGTTCGTTGCATTTTGAGTTGCATTTAAACCAGTAGGTAAGCCAGTTACTGTTGCATTGCCACCGCCTGCATATGAATATACCTGTCTCTTATACACATCTCCGAGCCCACGAGACCCGGAATAA
>CAXHCC010000062.1:0-14022 GCA_964014945.1 uncultured bacterium
ATTATTCCGGGTCTCGTGGGCTCGGAGATGTGTATAAGAGACAGATCCCAACTATATGTGTTGGCTCCTGTAGCTGTAAGGGTAGTAGCAAGTCCGCTACAAAGTGTATCATTATTAACAGTTACGCTAGGCTTAGGGTGAACGGTAACAGTTTGAGTTATAGTTCTATTTTGGCCACAAAAATCTACAAAACTACAGCTATACGTAGTTGTTACTAATGGCGATACGGTGATGGTATCGGTACCTTGTCCACTAATTGGTCCAACGCTTGGGTTGGCTGTCCAAACATAATTATTACCCCTGTTTGGGGCAGGTAATTTAACAGAGTCCAATCCTGGGCATATTGGCGGACGAGGATTGTCAACACAAATACGGTGGTCATTTCTTGCCCCTCCGGTAGAGCTTGAAACCGACCAAAATTGAAACTGCTGTCCGCCAAAAATTCCCTGCAAATAATCGCCGGTTGAAGTTTTTCTAACGCTTCCGTCGAATGTAACCGATAACGTTTGAGAGGTGGGGTTGTTGTAGGTCCAACTAATTACAACATCGTGGTAGTTACCATCTTCAATATTTGCAGTTGTTGCACTCATCTGTACTGGAGGGCTTCCATCTAATCGGTTATTCGTACTTCCGTTGCTGTAAAAATTAATATGGTCTGCAGGAATATCGTCTCTAGCCGCAAAATTATCCCAAGTGTCAAATTCAATAAGAATAGATGGGTCCATGGAAGGGTGTACACCAATATCTCCTCCTATTCCTAATTGCGGTTCGCAAAATTCATTTAATATAAAGACCATTCCATCGGCACCATTGCCATCCACGTTACCAAAGTTCATGCGCAAATTAAGGGTCCAATTTTTGCTTAAATCAAAAGGAAAGAAATTGGTTACAATGCCGGCGGTAGAGAATATGTTTGGTGTAATTTGTAAACAGCCGTCACCAAAATCGCTTGCGCTGCCCTGAACAACAAATGGTGATGGGGCTTGTGCTAGTCCCCTGAAACTACCTAGCATTAGCACGGCCAATGCATTAAGAATAACTAGTCGTTTAATATTAGATGAAGGGAAATACACCATCACATTAAAAACACGGCAAATTGCTTTACTAAAAGTGAAATCAAAATATTGTATGTAATAACGTGTTCCCATTAATTACAAGATACGTGTATTGCCATGTATAGTTGCAAGGGCAATCATGTTTGTAGAATAAGAGTTTGAGGAATGAGTATAATATAACTAAGTTAATGAAAAAGAAGCAGTTAGCGGATTTTTTGTTTGTTTTTCATTTGCAATAAAGCTGTTTGTAACTTAAAGCGACTTTAATTTATAAATATTACGAAAAAAATTAGCAATAGGTTTGGGTAATTTTTAATGAATTCATCATTTTGAGATATGTCGCATATATAGCTCATAATGAATTACAAGCGTGAGCAAATAATTGTTGGGTCTATAGTTGATATTATTATTATGCTTGCATAATAATAATATTATTCCTATGCTTGCATAATAGAATAATTACATTTGCTGCTCATGAGTAACGTTGATAAAGAAACAATAGACTTTAAATTAAAATCTTGCTTACAGGTTATTGGGCGTATGTATAACGCTGAATCTGTTAAAAACGGGGGTAATGTGTTTGGAGCGTATTTCTTGTTGAACGTGGATAGTAAGGACGGTTCCTACGCAACAGAAGTAGCATCAAGAATGGGTATGAAGAGCTCTTCCTTGTCGCGGATGATCAAGAATCTTGAAAATGAGAATATGATTGAGCGTAAGTCGGATAAGAACGATAAAAGAAAGGTGAAGATTTTATTAACAGAAGCCGGCAAAGAGAAAAAGAATTTAGCCAAGGCGTTTGTAAAGTCGTTTAATCAGCTAATTGAACAAACAATTGGAGTTAAGCGAAAAGAAGAATTAATTAAAACCCTAGAAGATATTACACTACTGGCGGAAAACAAATTAGAAAACTTAAAAAAGTAACGAACTAAATTTTATAGTTATGGGAACAAACAAAAGAGAGGCTGTTATCGTTTCAGCAGCACGTACACCGATAGGAAAAGCATATAGAGGAGCATTTAATGATTTAGATGCACCATCGATGAGTTCATTTGCTGTTGAAGCGGCAGTTAAACGATCAGGAGTTGATCCAAACGAGATTGATGATTTAGTATGGGGAGCAGCTATGCAACAAGGTTCGCAAGGAACCAATTTTGGTAGACACGTAGCCATGGCATCAAAACTACCTGTGTCAGTTGGGGCTATGACCATTGATAGGCAATGTTCATCTGGTTTAATGTCGATTGCTACAGGGGCAAAACAAATAATTGTAGATGATGCGCCTGTTATTGTAGCTGGTGGTGCAGAGTCTATTAGTTTGGTGCAAAACGATAAAATGAATTTGTACAGAGCTAAAGATCCAAAAGCAATGGAGCATACACCAGATATTCATATGCCAATGTTAGGTACTGCGGAGGTAGTAGCAAAACGTTATAATATCTCACGTGAACGTCAAGATGAGTATGCATTGGAGTCTCAAATGCGAACAGCTGCGGCTCAAGAAAAAGGATATTTTGATGATGAAATAGTTCCAGTAACAGCTACTAAGCTTGTTAAAAACAAAGAAACAGGAGAGGTAACGAAAGAAGAGGTAACCTTAACAAAGGATGAAGGAAACCGTCCTTCAACCAAATTAGAAGGATTGCAATCGCTTAACCCCGTGATGGATGGCGGTGTAATTACCGCTGGAAATGCTTCACAATTATCTGATGGCGCTGCGGCAGTAGTGATGATGGAAAGAGAATTGGCGCAAGAAAGAGGCTTGTCTGCCTTAGGTGTATACCGAGGTATGGCAGTGGCTGGATGTGAGCCAGATGAAATGGGTATTGGTCCAATTTACGCGGTGCCAAAATTATTAAAACGTACGGGCTTAAAAATGGAAGATATTGGTTTGTGGGAGTTAAATGAAGCTTTTGCCGTACAGGTAATATACTGTGCTGATAAATTGGGTATTCCATATGATAAACTAAATGTTAACGGTGGTGCAATTTCTATTGGTCACCCTTATGGAATGAGCGGTGCTAGAATGGTAATGCATGCACTAATTGAAGGTAAACGAAGAGGTGTTAAGTATGTGGTAGTTACCATGTGTATTGGCGGAGGCCAAGGAGCAGCAGGCTTGTTTGAAGTATTATAAGAAGAGTTTAATTAAATAAAATAAATAAATAGTATGAATACGAAAATTAATAAGGTAGCGGTACTAGGGTCTGGTATTATGGGAAGTCGTATTGCTTGCCATTTCGCTAATATTGGGGTAGAGGTTTTGTTACTTGATATAGTACCAAAAGATGCAGGTGATGATAAAAAGAAGAGAAATCAAATTGTAAACGATGCATTAAAGTTTACGTTAAAATCAAATCCAGCACCGCTGTATCGTAAGTCTTATATAAGCAGAATTACTACAGGGAACTTTGATGATAACTTAAAGGATATTGCAGATTGTGATTGGGTAATTGAGGTGGTAATTGAACGTTTGGATATTAAAAAGCAAGTGTTTGAAAACGTTGAGAAGTACCGTAAGAAAGGTTCTTTTATTTCTTCTAACACTTCAGGTATTCCTATTAACTTAATGAACGAAGGTAGAAGTGAAGATTTCCAAAAGTATTTCTGTGGAACGCATTTCTTTAACCCTCCACGATATATGAAGTTGTTGGAAATCATTCCAACGCCTAAAACAGATCCAGCTGTAATTGATTTTATGATGGAGTATGGTCGTGAGTTTTTAGGTAAAACAACAGTTTTATGTAAAGATACCCCTGGCTTTATTGCCAACAGAATTGGTTCATATAACCTGTTAAACCTATTACACGGTGTTAAAGAGTTGGGTATGACACCTTCTGAAGTGGATAAACTAACAGGTGCTGTAATGGGTAGAGCTAAGTCTGGAACATTCCGTACTTGTGATGTGGTTGGTATTGACACCTTGGTGCATGTAGCAAATGGCTTAGCGGCAAGTTGTAAAGAGGATGAGAAGGTGGATAGGTTTGTTATTCCTGATTTTGTTCAAACATTAGTTGATAATAAGTGGCTTGGCAGTAAAACTGGTCAAGGTTTTTATAAGAAAGCCAAAAATGATAAAGGCAAAAAAGTAATCTTAGAATTAGATTTTGCCACTATGGAATACAAAGAGCCGGGCAAAGTTGAATTTCAAACATTAACTGACGCTAAAAAGGTGGAAGATTTAGATGAGCGTTTACGCGTTTTAGCTGCAGGTAAAGATAAAGCCGGCGAGTTTTACCGTAAAGGTTTTTACGATAATTTCTCTTATTCTGCTAACCGAATTCCGGAGATTGCTGATGAGGTGTATAAAATTGATGCGGCTATGTGCGCTGGTTACGGATGGGAAAGAGGTCCGTTTGAAACATGGGATGTGTTAGGTTTTGTAGATACCTATAAGGCAATGAAAGATGCTGGTTACACACATGCAAAATGGGTGGATGAAATGGTAGATGCTGGTATAACTAGCTTTTATAAAATTGAAGGCGGCCACAAAAAGTTTTATGACATTGAAAGTAAATCTTATAAGGTAATTCCAGGTACAGAATCCTTAATTCAGTTGGATAATATCAGAGATGAGAAAACAGTTTGGAAAAACAGTGGTGCTAGTATCATTGATTTAGGTGACGGTATTTTAAATGTAGAATTCCGTACTAAAATGAACATGTTAAATACGGAAGCCGTTGAAGGATTAACTACCGCAATTGATATGGCGGAGAAAGATTACAAAGGTTTGGTTGTTTCAAATGATGGCGCCAACTTTTGTGCAGGAGCAGATATAGGTCAAATCTTTAAATTATCAATGGAGCAAGATATAGATGGCTTGCACAATGCTGTTAAGGACTTTCAAAATGCGATGATGCGTGTGCGTTATTCAAGCATACCAGTTGTTACTGCACCACACAATATGGCTTTAGGCGGAGGGTGTGAAATAAACTTACATGCTGATAAAGTAGTAGCGCATGCTGAAACCTATATGGGCTTAGTAGAGTTTGGAGTAGGATTGATTCCTGCTGGCGGTGGAACCAAAGAAATGGCACGTCGTTTATCTAAAAATGCCAAACCAAATGATGTAGAGGTAAATAACTTTTACGCAAACATGGTAACTGTTGGCCAAGCAAAGGTGTCGTCTTCGGCTGCAGAAGCATTTGACTTTGGCTTTTTGGTTGAAGGAAGAGACGAGATAGTTGTATCACGTGAATTATTATTAACGAGAGCAAAAAATAGTTGTTTGGCCTTAGCTAATGCGGGTTATGTTAAACCGTTGAAAGAAAAAGATATTCGCGTGTTGGGTAGACAAACGTATGCTTTGGCAATGATTATTGGTAATTCTATGAAGTCGGGTGGTTACGCAAGTGAGCACGATGAATTAATAGTTCAAAAACTAGGTTACGTAATGGCCGGTGGTGATTTATCAGCGCCTACCATGGTTAGTGAACAATATTTATTGGATTTGGAACGTGAAGCGTTTGTTTCATTGTGCCAAGAAATGAAAACATTTGAACGACTTAAAAGTATGGTTACTACAGGAAAAGTATTAAGAAACTAATTGCCTGTTTATTTATAAAACATAAAAAGATATTATCATGGATGCATATATAGTAGCAGGTTACAGATCTGCGGTAGGAAAATCAGGTAAAGGTACATTGCGCAGTACAACTGCAGTTGAGTTATCTCGCCAAGTAGTAAAAAAAGTAATGGAAGCAGTTCCTAACATTAGTCCCGATCAGGTGGAAGATATGATTGTAGGTTCTGCCACTCCAGAAGGGGATATGGGTAGCAATATTGGAAGATTGGTTGCCTTAGCAGGATTAGAATCTGAAAAAGTGCCAGGTATGACGGTTAACCGTTTTTGTTCTTCTGGATTAGAAACAATTGCCACAGCATCTTCAAGAGTAGATGCTGGTATTGCTGATTGTATCATCGCTGGTGGTGTTGAAACAATGAGTTCTATGCCTATGGGTGGTTGGAGACCAGGTATTGACTTGAACATTGCAACAAACAACCCAAGTTATTATTGGGGGATGGGTTTAACTGCTGAAGCGGTGGCAAGTGAATATAAAATTACACGTGAAGAGCAAGATGAGTTTTCATTTCAATCGCATATGAAATCGTTAAAAGCCAATGAAGAAGGAACCTTTAAAGACGATATTGCACCAATAACTGTTAAAGATGTTTATTTGGATGCAAAGGAGCAACGTCAGGAACGTGAAATTGTATTTGAGGTAGATGAAGGTCCACGTAAAGGAACAACAATTGAGGCGTTGTCAAAACTACGTCCGGTATTTAACCCAAGAGGAAGTGTAACAGCAGGTAACTCTTCACAAACAAGTGATGGGGCATCATATGTAATGGTAGTAAGTGAAAAGTTTTTGAAAGAAAACAACCTAACGCCAATTGCACGATTGGTAAGTTATTCTTTGGCTGGTGTTCCGCCACGTATCATGGGTATTGGTCCAATTTACTCTATTCCAAAAGCGCTTAAAAAAGCTGGTTTAACATTAGATCAAATGGACTTAATTGAATTGAACGAAGCGTTTGCTTCTCAATCCATAGCCATTACAAAAGAGTTAGGTATCAATAAAGATATTCTTAACGTAAATGGTGGTGCAATTTCATTAGGTCATCCAATGGGTGCAACTGGTGCTAAATTGTCCGTGCAAATTTTCAACGAATTAAAACGTAGAAAAGGTAAATACGGCATGGTTACCATGTGCGTTGGTACTGGACAAGGTGCTACCGGTATTTACGAAATGTTATAATTAAGTTTTCGATCATTAAAAAAGCCTCTCTTTTCAAGAGGGGCTTTTTTGTTTATGTAGTAGATAATATGGTGTATTCATTAGGAGAAAGAAAGGTAGAGGTGTTGGCAGAAGATTATTTTATTGCTGACAATGCCACTGTTGTTGGTTCTGTTTGCATCCACAATAATGTGAGTATTTGGTTTAATGCCGTTATTAGAGCTGATAACGAGTTAGTTACTATTGGTGAAAACTCTAATATTCAGGATGGGGCGGTATTGCATAACGACGATGATGCACCTTTAACCATCGGCAAAAATGTAACCGTAGGTCACAAGGCTATGTTACATGGATGTACTATTGGTGATAATACCTTGGTTGGAATCAATTCGGTAGTATTAGATAAAGCAGTAATTGGCAAGAACTGTGTGATTGGGGCAAATGCTTTGGTAACTGGCGGTGTGAATATACCGGATGGCTCATTGGTGTTAGGATCTCCAGCTAAAGTAGTTGCACAATTGTCAGAGGAGCATATTGCTACCATAACCGAGTCGGCAAATACTTATGTAAAAAACTTTAAACGCTTTAAAGCAGAACTTAAAGAGCAACAATTATAATTATGGAGGAGGCATTTTGGCATAGCAAATGGGAAAGCAATCAAATTGGGTTTCATTTAAGTGAACCCAATCCAGCACTGGTAAGTCATTTTGAAAGTTTGAATTTATCCAAAGGCGATTGTGTGTTTATTCCCTTGTGTGGTAAAACGGTAGACATAAAGTGGTTGTTACAAAATGGAGTTAAAGTGGTGGGAGCAGAGTTAAGTGAAAAGGCTATTGAGGAATTGTTTAAGGATTTAAAATTGCAACCAACCATAAGCCAACAAGCAAATACAATAAAATATGCTGCTGAAGGTGTAACAATTTTTGTAGGGAATATGTTTGGCCTAACAAAAGAGGATATTGGAAGCGTTGATGCCATTTATGATAGAGCCGCTTTGGTGGCCTTGCCCAAAGAAATGCGGGTGAAATACACCCGTTTTTTAACGGAAGAAACCAATACTGCTCAACAGCTTTTGGTGAGTTTTCAATACGATGAAATTTTGCATCAAGGCCCACCATTTTCGGTAAGCGAAGCGGAGGTAAATGAACATTACAGTAAGCAATATTCCATACAAATTCTTCAGCAAGAGAAGGTGGTTAATGGTTTAAAAGGCAAGTTGGATATTCTTGAAACTATCTATTTGTTAAATTAGATATTGATGCAATCGTGTTTAGGGATTTGATCTAGCGTTATCTCCGCCAATGACAATTTAATAATTGCTAAATTTGCACCTTATTAATAATTCATGTCGGCAATAAAAGCACATAATTACGATGTTATTGTAAGCACTTCTATAAGTGAAGAGCTCAATAATTATTTTAAGGACAAGGGGGAGCAATACTCCAAGGTGTTCGTGCTAGTAGATGATAATACAATACAGCATTGTTACCCTCGATTAGCTGCAACAGTCGATTTATTTAAGGATGCGGAGCTGATTGAAATTGAGCACGGAGAAGAGAATAAGACAATTGATATTTGTGTACAAGTATGGTCTACCTTAGGTGAACGAGGAGCCGATAGAAAATCATTATTGGTAAATGTTGGTGGTGGCGTGATAGGAGATATGGGCGGCTTTATTGCTTCTACCTTTAAGCGTGGAATTGATTTTGTGAACATTCCGACTACCTTATTATCACAAGTAGATGCTTCAGTAGGAGGTAAGCTGGGAATAGACTTGAACCATTTGAAAAATGAAATTGGGGTGTTTAATAACCCGCAAGGGGTTTTTGTAGATACTTCCTTTTTAGATACACTTGACCCTAAGCAAGTACGCTCTGGATTTGCTGAAATTATTAAGCACGGGTTAATAGCTGATGCCAAGTATTGGGAAACCATTAAGATGGTGGACCATACAGATGTAAATCAGTTATCTGTTTTGGTTGACAAGTCTATCAACATAAAAAACGATGTGGTATTGGCCGACCCTTTTGAAAAAGGACTGCGAAAAACATTAAACTTTGGTCATACAATAGGACATGCTATTGAAACTCATTTTTTGGAGACGGAAGATATGTTGTTACATGGTGAAGCTATTGCAATAGGCATGATTTGCGAAGCCTATTTGTCGCACAAGGTTGCAGGTTTGAGTAAAGAAGCTTTAGACGAAATAACGAATTTTACTCTTGCTGTTTTTGGTAAAGTTAGTGTGACTTCAGCACCTATAGATGCTATTTTGGGGCTCATGCAACACGATAAGAAAAATGAAAAAGGCGTGTTGAAGTTCTCCTTATTGTCGGCCATAGGTAAATGCGAAATAAACCAAGAAGTAAGCAGTGAGCAAATTCAAGCATCGCTCGATTATTACAATTCCGCTATACAATAAGCATGAAGTATCGCGTATCGCATCCAACAAAAGTTTTAAAAGGCGAAATACACCTTACCGCTTCTAAAAGTGAGAGTAATAGAGCACTCATTATTCAGGCGCTTTGTGAGGATGCTTTTGAAATAAAAAATTTGGCCAAAGCGGAGGATACCCGCGTGCTGAATGAGATTTTACAAGCGCATAAGTCTAACTTATCACGTGAGGAAAGAACGTACGACGTAGGTGCTGCAGGTACTACCATGCGTTTTTTAACGGCCTATTTGTCTACCCAAGCAGGTACGCATATTCTTACCGGAACGGAGCGAATGAAAAACAGGCCCATTGGTATATTAGTGGATGCCTTAAGAAGCATTGGGGCTGATATTGAGTATAAAGAGAAAGAAGGCTATCCGCCCTTACAAATAAAAGGAAAGGAGCTAACGGGAAGTAAAGTGTTGATTGATGGGAATGTGAGTAGCCAGTACATTACTGCTTTGTTGTTGATTGCACCCACCTTAAAAAATGGTTTAACCATTGAGTTTAAGGGGGAGGTGACTTCTTTGCCATATATTACCATGACATTATTAATGATTAAAGAGTTTGGTGTGGAGTGGGATCATATTGCAAAGGACAAGCTTATCGTTAAACCAGGAACTTATAGAACTTTTCAAAACGATTATATGGTAGAAGGAGATTGGAGTTCCGCATCCTATTGGTATGCATTTGCGGCGTTGTCTTCAAGTGTTGAACTAACCATTAAAGGTTTGAAGCAGAAAAGTTTACAAGGTGATTCAAAAGCTGAACGAATTTTCAACTTTTTAGGAGTAAATACAGAATTTGGGGATGGTGAGATTTATTTAACAAAAGGAACTCTTAAAAGCTCGGAAGAATTTAAATATGATTTTTTAAATTGTCCAGACCTTGCTCAAACTGCTGCTACGGTGTCAAGTGCCTTACAAGTAAATGCTATTTATACGGGACTGCACACCCTCCGCATTAAAGAAACAGACCGTTCTGCTGCTTTGCAAACTGAACTAGAAAAGCTGGGTGTTGATGTAAAATTGATTGGTGACGATGCCATGGAAATTACGCCAGGAAAACTTGTGCAGCAACCAGCTTCCATAGCTACATACGAAGACCACCGCATGGCCATGGCCTTTGCTGTTTTTGCATTGGTATGTGACTATGTTGATATTGAAGAGCCTGCGGTAGTAAAAAAGTCTTACCCAGACTTTTGGAAGGACCTTGAAAATATGGGCTTTGTCATAGAAGAAATAGCCTAAACTATTTCCCCTCTTTTTGCCTGATATCTCAGGAAAATAACTAATTTTGAAGCCGATTTTCGGATAAGTATTTTTAGGAAATAAAAACAAATAGTAAAGGTATGCGTGTATTAAAATTCGGTGGTAGTTCTGTAAAGGATGCCGAAAGCATAAACAAGGTTGTTGCCATAGTTAAAAAAGCCTTAAAAAAGGACAAGACAATTGTAACTGTTTCTGCATTAGGTGGAACAACCGATTCCTTAATTGATATTGTTAACTCAGCGGCTTCTCATAAGCCAGCGTATAAGGATAAAATTAGTGCTCTTGAGAAGCGACACATTGATACAGCTAAAGATTTGTTGGGTGCAGCTCAGCAAAAAGCAACGATTAAAGAAATTAATAATAAGTTTAAGGAGTTAGCAAGCATTTGTGAAGGTGTGTACTTATTGCAAGAACTTTCTCCAAGAACACTTGATAGCGTTGTTAGCTACGGAGAGCTATTATCTTCTTTAATTATCTCAGCTAAGTTTACAGCAGCTAAAGTAAGTAACAAATGGGTTGATTCACGTGAAGTGATTCGTACCAACTCTGATTTTGGAGCTGCTATAGTTGATAATAGAAATACAACAAAAGCAGTTAAAGCATTTGTAAAAACCAATAAAAGCAAGTTGGCAATTATGCCTGGTTTTATTGCTGCCAATGAAAAAGGTATTACAACTACTCTGGGGCGTGGTGGTTCTGACTATACTGCAGCGTTAGTTGCAGCTGCGGTGGGTGCTAAAGAATTAGAAATTTGGACGGATGTAAGCGGAATGATGACTGCGGACCCTCGTTTAGTTGCAAACGTAAAAGTAATTTCTACCATTTCTTACCAAGAAGCAATGGAGTTATCGCATTTTGGTGCCAAAGTAATTTATCCTCCAACTATTCAACCAGTAATGGATAAAAATATTCCTATCCGCATTAAAAATACGTTTTCCCCGGAGGATGAAGGAACGCAAATAGTTAAAGATGCGAAAGGAGCAAATAACAATGTGCGTGGAATCTCAACCATTGGAAAAATTACTTTGCTAAGCATAGAAGGTAGCGGTATGGTTGGTGTGCCAGGTATTTCTAAGCGTGTGTTTGGTACCCTATCAAGCAAAAACGTTAATATCGTTTTAATCACACAAGCATCTTCGGAACATTCCATATGTGTGGCCATCGATGATAAAAATGCCGCGAAAGCGAAAGCTGCTTTAGACGAAGAATTCGCTTACGAATTATCCATTCATAAAATAAACCCAACCATCGTAGAAAAGGGCTTGTCTATCATAGCAGTGGTTGGCGAGAATATGAAGAACCATACGGGTATTAGTGGTAAAATGTTTAAAGCATTGGGTAGGAATGGCGTAAACATCAGAGCCATTGCACAAGGTTCTTCTGAAAAGAATATTTCAACCGTTATCAAAACGGAAGATGTAAAGAAGGCGGTAAATGTTATTCATGAAGACTTCTTCGAAACAGCTTATAAACAAGTTAACCTGTTTATTGCTGGTTGTGGTAATGTAGGAAGCAAATTAATTGAGCAGTTACATACACAAGCTTCCTCAATTTTAGATAATCAAAATATTGAGTTGCGCGTTATTGGTATTGCTAATAGCAAACGTGTGTTAATTGACGAGCATGGTATCAACTTAAATAACTGGCAGGCCAAATTAAAAAAGGCCAAATTGATGAATACGCAGGAGTATGTAGACTTTATTATATCGAAGAATGTACGGAATTCTGTATTTGTAGATATAACGGCTCATGAAGTAACTGCCAATGTATATGGCGATTTGTTAAAGAAAAGTGTTTCAGTGGTGGCATGTAACAAAATTGCTTGTTCATCTGATTATTCAAAATACAAGCAGTTGCAGGATTATGCAAGAGAGTTTAATGCTGGTTTCTTATATGAAACTAATGTAGGTGCTGCCTTGCCTGTAATTGGTACATTAAAGGATGTAGTAAGCAGTGGCGATAAAGTAACGCGTATTGAAGCGGTATTGTCAGGAACATTAAACTATGTGTTTAACGAATACGATACTACTAAGTCGTTTGCAGAGGTGGTGAAAATTGCACAAGATGAAGGATATACGGAGCCTGATCCGCGTTTGGATTTAGGGGGGACAGATGTAATGCGTAAGATTTTAATATTGGCACGTGATGCGGGTCATAAATTGGAATTAAAAGATATTAAGAACAATACTTTTATGCCTGCTGCATGTATGAAAGGATCTGTTGCTGATTTCTACAAAGCTACTGCTAAGCACGAAGGGCATTTTAAAAAGTTATACGATGATGCAGCTAAAAAGGATTGTATTTTAAAAGTTGTTGCTACCCTTAAAAATGGCAAAGCATCCGTTGGTTTGGAGCATATTGATAAGAAACACGATATGTACCACTTATACGGGAAAGACAATATTGTGTTGTTTTACACCAATCGCTATTCAGAACAACCGTTGGTGGTTAAAGGAGCTGGTGCAGGGGCAGATGTAACTGCTTCAGGGATATTTGCGGATATAATGAGAGCTGCAAGAGGTTAAATAATGACAGAAACCAATACAAATACCGTTACCGTTTACGCTCCGGCTACCGTGGCCAACATGGTATGTGGTTTTGATGTATTGGGCTTTGCATTGGATGGGCCATTTGATAAAATGGTGATAACCAAAACCGATAAAAAAGGGGTTGAAATTATAAATAAAGACAATTACAATTTACCAACTGATGCCGACAACAATATTATTGGTGTGGCATTACAATCACTCTTAAAAGAGGTAGATGGAGATGTTGGATTTAGGGTAGAAAGCACGAAAGTGATTAAGCCAGGAAGTGGTATAGGTTCAAGCGCTGCAAGTGCTGCAGGTGCGGTGGTTGGGGCAAACGCTCTACTGAACAATAAGTTTTCTCAACAAGAATTAATTGAGTTTGCCTTGGATGGTGAAGAGTTGGCATCCAAGTCGCGTCATGCAGATAATATTGCTCCTTGCTTGCTAGGCGGTGTGGTATTAATTAGAAGTATGCAACCTTTGGATATAGTAGAAATTCCTAGTCCAGAATTACACGTGACTATTGTACACCCGCAAATTGAGGTGAAAACTTCTGAGTCGAGAGGCATGCTGAAAAGTGAGGTGGCGTTAAAGGATGCTGTTACGCAATGGGCAAATGTTGGTTCCTTGGTGGCTGGATTGATAAAGAATGATGCTGAATTGATCGGTCGATCTTTACAAGATGTAATCGTTGAACCCATTAGAAGTATATTAATACCGGAATTTGATAAAATCAAAGCAGAGAGTTTAAAAGCGGGTGCAATAGGAGGAGGAATTTCGGGGTCAGGTCCGTCCGTATTTATGTTAAGTAAGGATGCTTCTACAGCCAAGGCTGTGGAGCAAGCAATAAAGAAAGTGTATCAAGATGTAGATTTTGAATATCACACCCATACAACTACCATTAGCAACAAGGGTGTTCGAGTGGAACTTTAAGAAATAGCAAGTGCAGTATTATAGTTTAAATAAAAAATCACCTAAGGTATCGTTTAAAGA
>CAXHCC010000063.1:0-13776 GCA_964014945.1 uncultured bacterium
GAGAACAAAGGTTCATACGCCTCTTTAGTTTCCATTACCCTTAAAGTGGCAATACTTAAAAGAAGGGCGATTAAGCAAAGTTTTAACCAATTACTTTTTATTGCATACTGATATCTACTTAGACCTATACAAACAACAAGTCCAAATAACCAGTATGCTGTTAACCCATTACCTCTTCCTGCTATTAAATTTACGAATGGAACTATAGATAGTAGTCCAAAAACTAACGTATTGGTAACCGAAAATTTTCTATTCCGAAGTTTTAAGATTCCATAGCCAAACCACATATAGATCCACCATTCAATGGCAAGTGTCCAGAGAGGTCGGGCAGATCCAAACGAGGTTAATGTTATTCCAATATGTTTTTGTAAAGGGAAGTCTTGAAGCATAAATAAATTGCCAATAAAAGTTTTGAGATCAAATGCATTATGATAAGAATAGGTGATGCTGTTTAGGTGAATACTGTATAAGTCAAGCAAACCGACAAAGATTAAAGCTGGAATTAGTGCAGTATATATTCGTGAAAACCTATCAATTATATAAGAGCTAAAGTTGTAGTTTGGTATCACCTGAACTTTTCTAAAAAGAGAGTGGCTTATTAAATAACCTGATAGAATGAAAAATATAAGCACTGCAATGTTTTGCATGTATGGTGCATATGGCGGTTTCAAATTTGGCCAAATGGAGCAGAAATTTATTCCATGACCTACAAGCACTAGCTGTACGGAAATTGCTCTGAGCAAATCCAATAATAAGGAGCTTCCCTCAGGTATTTTTTTTAATTGTGGTACTTTAATTTTGCTGAACATTATATGGTGGTCCAGCCCCCATCAATAATTAAATTGTGACCTGTTATATAAGATGAGGAGTCGGACAATAAAAAAACGACTGATGGTGCAATATCTTCGGGGGTGCCCATTCTATTCAAAGGAACTTTTTTGTTATACGTGTCTATAAATTTTTCAGGCATGCCAGGGTCTTTAATCCCACCTGGAGAAATAGTGTTAACTCGGATTCCTTGTTTACCATAATAGGAAGCTAAATAATTGCTTATGTTGTTAATACCACCTTTAATGGCCGAGTATGCAGCTGGCATTGTTTTGTTTGTTCCATCATAAATACTAAAATCTGGCGCTACCGTACCGTAAATAGAAGAGATGTTAATGAGACTTCCTTTTTTATTCGGCAGCATTGCATCTATTGCTAATTTAGAAGCAATGAAATATCCATTCATGTGCATATCAACATTTTTTTTCCATGACTCAAATTTGATATTATCAATTTTTTCACCCCAATCATCAGTTCTAGGGTAAGCAGTGTTAATCCAACCATCTATTCTGCCAAATTTGTTAATAACAGCATCAATTAACTCTTTAATACTTGATTCCTTCGTTATATCAGCTTGGTAGGTTAAATTTTCTAAGTCACTTGTTAAATCAATATCAGCGCTAATAGCAGTTCCTCCATGAATATTCAATTCCTTAACAAACTTACTGCCAAGTGTGCCGTTTGCACCCAAAACAACTACTATTTTTTCATTAACGTTTATCATAATTATTTACAATTTGAAATCTAGTTTGTTGTTATTTATTAAAAACTCCATAAATTCAAAATCGATGGGTTCGTCTAAATCAAAACACATATGATCAACCTCATGTACAATACTTTTTGGGGTGATAGCAGAGGTATAATTTAGCTCAAAGAAGTTGCGCCTATAAATATAGTACGAAGCATTTAAATCATATACTTTTGGAGAAGACTGCCGTGTTACAAAATCGCCTTTTGCTATAAGGTTATAAAACCCGTTTTCTTTTTCTTCAACCATGTTAAAGTAGGGGTTTCTGTTAGCAGGGCTAACAGAAAATATATTTACTGCATCAGTTTTGTCTTGTAATAATTTTTGGCAGGAGTTTAGATCATCTACATTTCTTAAGGGGGAGGTTACGTCTAAGTCCAAAACAAAATTGTATTTGGTTTTGTTGATTGATTCATAATGGCGTAAAACATCAGCTACAACTGGTAATTTACCAGCACTATCCGTAGCTAAACTATCAGGCCTAGTATAATCTGTAAGTAATCCGAATTCGCTAGCAATATCTTTTATGATTTGAGAGTCTGTAGATAACGCTATTTCTGCATCATGTTGTTTGGCAAATTGGAAGGCGGTTTGAATTGAATAGGAAATAAGGGGTTTCCCACCCAACGGTTTAATATTTTTATTGGGAATGCCTTTAGACCCTCCTCTAGCACATATAGTAATAAGCGTTTTATTCATAGTTTATTGCAGTAGTTTTTTTCGTTCAAATGCATCAATAAATGATTGTTCACTCGCGTTATAAATTTTGGATTTTGTGGACATTGTGTATGTCTGAACTTGCTGATAAGCATTAAAGGTCCTACTCCAAATATCGAAGAACTCATGCGCTTTATAGGTCCCTCTTTCCTTATTTCGTCCTTTATAGAATGGCGCAAACTTTACAGTGTCCTTATTTTCATAAAAATGTGGCACTTTTGTATGCATTATATTGTCATCATTCATCATTAAATCTTGATGCCATGTATGGTCAGCTCCAACCAAGTATATTTCTTTAAAGCCCATATTTACACCAATAAACAAAGCTGCAATAGAAACGTTTAGACTTTGTGGCATTGCTAAGTTTTTAGAATAACACCAATGGGCGATCGAACTAACACCCTTAAATACAGTATAGTTAAAAGGGATAATCTGAATCTTATTATTCGATGATCTAAGGGTTTTAAAAACTTTTTTATTTATGGCATATTGTGGCACAAATAAGCAAATTTTCCAATCCGATTCTTTAAGATTGTTAAATGTGGTTTTAATGTCATCTGTGTTTCCTTCCCAAAAATAGGGATCCAACATAACGTAATATTTAGGTTTCAACTGTTTAAATTCCAATGAATTTGCGAAGGTGTTAACACATATAAGAGAAGTGTTTTTAAGTTTATCTGGGTATTTCTCCATAGTAGAAGCTAACGATGGGCCAGTTGCCAATACAATGCACTTTTCTTCTTTAGGTTGAGGAAGTTTAACCGAAAACTTGGATTGCACCACAATTTTAGCTAGCGATAAACAGGTATTAATGCACTTGGCAATAAATGCGGTTGATTTTTTGTACTTACTTTCGTTCAAGTTAAAGGTTCACGCTTTGGTTCTATACAAATGTAATTAATATTCATTGCATTTGAATTGCATAAAAAACACAATCTTATACGGTTTGGTGCTTTTTTGCTAAATTTGAAATTGCTTTTTAAAAGGCTTTTAGAGAGTAGCTTAATTTAATTAATTTCATTGAATGAAAAGTAAATTGCCAAGACCTCTTGTGGAGGCTGCAAAAAAAGTTGTTATTCCTGTGTTAAGGAATAAATGGAAAAAGCATCCTATAGTTTCTGAGTGGGTATCGCAAGGATACATAGATGATGAAGAAATTGATGGTATAGTGCTTAATTGGTACATACACAAAAAGCCTGTTCCAGGACCCCATAAGATAAAGCAATTAACTATCAAAGAATTAGGCGATGAGTATGGATGTTCCTATTTGGTTGAAACTGGTACATACCGAGGTGACATGTTAAATGCTCAAAAAGACAATTTTGAAAAGTTGTTTTCCATAGAGTTAAGCGAAGATTTTTGGAATAAGGCAAAGGAGCGCTTTAAAGGGGTGGATAAGATTAACTTGCTTCAAGGTGATAGCGGAAAAGTATTACCTCAGTTGGCACCAACATTGGATAAGCCTACCTTATTTTGGTTAGATGGACACTATTGTGGAGGTGTAACGGCACTAAGCGATATTGAATGTCCTATTTACGCAGAATTAGATGCTGTATTTGATAACAACAAAAATCATGTTGTACTAATAGATGATGCTCGGGACTTTGTTGGTGAGCGAGATTATCCAACAATTGCAGAATTGACCAGTTATATTAAGAATAAGGATTCTAATTACGATCTTTCAGTGAAGGATGACATGATTAGAGTGGTTTACAAAAAGTAACTAGTCATCAGTTGACACAGAGTTGTAAATATCTACCAACGTGTCTTCTAAATTCCATTTGTACTCCCAATCAGGGTAATCCTTTTTAAATTTACTAATGTCGCTAATGTACCATATGTGATCACCACTCCTTGCATCCTCACTATAGGAATGATTTAATTTTTTACCGGCAATTTTTTCACATAGGCTAATAGCCTCTAGCATAGAGCAATTAGCAAACCTACCACCTCCTGCATTATACACTTCTCCCTGTTTAGGTGACTGATAAAAATGCCAAAACATATTCACTAAATCCGAGCTGTGAATATTATCTCTAACCTGTTTCCCTTTATAACCAAATATGGTGTAGGGGTTACCCTTAACGGTACACTTCATTAAGTACGAAAGAAAACCGTGTAGTTGTGCACCGCTATGATTTGGTCCGGTTAAACAACCACCTCTGAATATGCCCACATTCATGTTAAAATACTTGCCATACTCTTGAGCCATGATATCTGCTGCAACCTTAGAAGCACCGAATACAGAATGTTTTGTGTTATCGATACTCATCTGTTCGTCAATTCCATGCAAAAAGTAGTTGTGCGACTGATCAATTTCCCAACGTGTTTCATTCTCAATTAATGGTAAATAATTAGGATTGTCGCCGTAAACTTTATTCGTAGAGGTAAAAATGAAAACTGCATTTTCAGCATGTAAACGTGTGAGTTCTAATAAATTTAATGTTCCATTAGCGTTTACCTCAAAATCGGTAATGGGTTCATTTGCCGCCCAATCGTGGCTAGGCTGGGCAGCAGTATGAATAATAAGTTTGATGTCATTGCCGTACTCTTTGAAAATAGTTTCCAATGAGTTAGAATTTCTTATATCAATATTATGATGCTCATAATTCGAAACTTGCTCTTGAATACGATTGACATTCCAATTTGTAGAAGCTTCTCGTCCAAAGAAATAGGATCTCATGTCATTGTCAATCCCAATGATTTTATCAAACTTGCTAGCAAGAAAAGAAACTGATTCACTCCCTATTAAGCCTCCGGAACCCGTTATTATTGCAATATTCATGGCTGTTTTTCTAGTTGGTCAAATATAATATTATTATCACTGTTATTAAACAATAAATTACCTTGCCCATGTAGCAATGGTATCATAAGATTGAATTATAGTACTGTTTAATTCTTGTCCAATTTTTTTAGCTTCTTCTTTTTTAACTATAATCTCTTCCATAGTTATATTCTTCATTACATTTTCCACATCTAATTTTAGATTTTTAGAATCTGGAACAAACCATCCAGCATTTTGAAACATATGCCAATTGTCACTTTCAATATTACCACAAAAAAGTATCGTTGAGCCTGAACAAATACTGCTTACAGCTTTAGAAGGCACTGCTACATGTGTCCATTTTTCAATTAATGTAACTAAGTGTACATCTATGTGGTGTAATTCGTTTCTAGGTATTGACGGAAGTAAAGTAACTCCTTCTTTGTTTTTTGCATGACGTTTTATTTGTTCAGCATAAATGCCATATACTGCTAACACCATGTGCTGTGTGTCTGGATTAATCGCGTCAATAGCATGAATAATAAATTCAGGAGAGTGAGGACTTCCACAGTTTCCCGCATAACCAAAATAAATTTTATTGCTGTGTGTCTTCCAATTTGGTATGTCATTCGACATGTCTTGATCAACAAATACACCGCAAGGTAAAATGGTACCTTCTATAGATTTGTGGTATTTCCGCTCCAATACATTTTTTTGTTGAGGACCAAGAGCGATTAATTGGTTAGGCGGAAATTTGTATGTTAGTTTGAGAATATATTTATATATAAAATTGGTGTTGGATATTTGATCGGAGGAAGTAAATCCTTCTGGAAACAAGTCCATGCTCCACAATATCCATTTAATTCCTTTTTTCCCAAGAAATAATGAAGCCCACATTGGTAATAGAGGAGGGCTTGTCATAACAATGATGGGCCCTTTCTTTAGTTCTTTTGCTGTTTTTATGAGCATTACTCCATCAAAAAAACCACTTAAATAACCAAGTAGTTTGTTTTTGCCTTTGTAAATTGTTCTAATTTTATGTGTAGTTCCAATAGGTTCCCTTTTATTCCCACCACCTTCATAAGAGCGGTCGATATGCACCACATCAACGTCAATATTATGTTTGGTTATTAAATATTTTGCTAGATCCCATGCGTTCTCTCCCGTAATATTAATGTTGGGTGGATAATGTCGGTTAACAATGGTTAGTCGTTTTTTCATTTACGTAAATACAGGAACCTTAAAATGCTCGGTTAATTCCAATTATGAATCTGCTCTGAACATAGTTTTCCTCACTTGCAGGTAAGCGGTTTAAGAATAATGGTATATCTAATCTAATGGTTAATGGTTTAACAGTTTCTAATACACCAAATTTTTTAATTGTAAATGTACCTCCTAAACCTGCGTCAGCTCTCAAATCACTAATGTAGGAGCGGTTGTTAGTGGTTGCGGTGTAATTTATTATTCCGGCATCTCCAAATATATAGGTTGTAATATTAAAGCTTTTTGTTAACCAGTTGGACTTGTTAAATTTGAATAGTTTGCTAAACTCCAATTCCGCATTAACAGCTACACCACTTTCTCCTTTGTATGTGCTGTATATATCTCCATTGTTGTGAATTTGAGGTGACAGATAACCAGAGTATCCTCTAATATTAAGTCCTCCACCCATGTGGAAATAGTTCGGGGATTCGCCAATGGAAGCCCAACTAGGATCAATAAAACCTTGTGATCGTGTATATTTATTATCCATCATCTCTTCTGGGTTAGCTCCAGATAAAAATAAAGAAGATTCATTAGCCCAGTTAGAACCTGAACCATATTGCCCAACTACACGAGTTCTTAACATAAACTTACCAATATTAACGCTGTTAATCGCTTCAACATTAATAGCATTATAATCATAGGCGCTCTTTATGGCAGAACTTTTAAACTTAATATTTATTAAGCCATTACCCTGATAATATTTGTATTTATGTTCTAACCCAAAATTTATTGTGTTGTTAAATTTTCCTGCTTGCCATTCGCTTGGAATAAGTAGGTATGCCAAATCATTGTTATTATCTCTATAAATTGATTTAAAATATAAATATACCTTGTTGTTTGTTGACCTATCAATTCTATCAAAGCCAAAAATATATTCATTTAAGCCATCCAAAGCTTTTGCGCTAGTGTATAGGTAAGAACCCTTCATAAATTCATCGGTTGATGTTCTATAATTAAACCTAAAACTTACGTCTTCGTGATCTAATTTACTCGCGCTATCATTCTGATGATTCTGTAAAACACCTGTATTCATCCATAAGTTAGCGTCAAATTGATGTTTGTATTTTAAATAATTACCGTGGGCGTGAAAGCCAACCTTTACACCGTCATACCCATTGTACCATATTTCCGGACGTGAGAATACTTCATATGCTTTCCATGATGGGGAATTGTATATTTTCGAATCAAAATGATACCTCGTTGGTATCAATTTGCTGTTATCTAACATATATACATCGGCAAGTCTGTTACTTGGGTCAATAATCACATTAGCAACTCCACTAGGAATATTTAATTTAACACGGTATGTTGGTTTAATTTTATCCCAACCAATCCATCTATCGAGCACTGTTGCATTCGTTTCTTTTTCAAACCAGTTATTTGGTATATGAAAATCGTAGATGCTATCATTTTTAGCTACAACCCTAAAATCCAACGGCATTTGCATTCCTTTTCGTTCGAAGGTTATTTGATATTCATTCGGTTCAAAACCCTCTTCTATTGATTTAATTTTATAATCAATTGTTTTGGAAGTTTCTATCCATTGATCGAAAAACCAATTTAAATCAACGTGGGTGTATTGAATAATAGAATTTCTAAAATCTTCAATATACGGATGGGCGAATTTCCATTGTTCTACGTAGTTTCTCATTGCGTTCCAGAAAAGAGAATCGCCTAAAACATATTGCAAATTATAAAGCATCACGGCTGTTTTATAATAGACTTGTCCGTATCCACCACCATGACGAAGCGCACCGCTATAACCGTCAGAATGAGTGTTTATATTGGTTTCTATCCCTCTAGCAGCGGCGTACATATAACCTAAATATACTCTTCTGTCAATCACCGCTTGCTTATTTCTATGTTTAGCAACGTAATTGGATGTTGGCTTGTTTTTCACAATGTATTCACCGTCTATTTTGCTATACGTCCAGCTCTCTGCAAATTGTGTGAAACCTTCATCCATAGCAGCCCTGTATGTTTCATTGCTCCCAAGCATTCCAAAAAACCAGTTGTGACTAATTTCATGAACCAATAAGTTTCTATAATGTGGATCTGCACCTCTGTCAAGGGTGAGCATTGGGTATTCCATACCGTCTCTGGCATCGGCAACAATTATTTTGGGGTATTCATATTTGCCAAATTCCTTGGAATTAACCTCTATAACTTTTGCCGCATAGCTAGCCGCGTTTTGCCATCGTGAAGCATGCGGTTCTTGAACCAATGATATACATTTGATACCATTCCATTCCGCAGTGCCAATTCTGTATGTAGGGTCAGCGGTTAACGCAAAATCATGTACATTTTCAGCATGAAATAACCATGTTTTGGTGCTGCCATCTGGTTCAATAATTACCGAAGGTTGCTCGCCCCACGGTTTGTCCTTAAAATTGCTAATACGAAGTTTTTCTTTTAAATCAAGTGGTAGCACTTTATCTTCATTAATCAATGTCCCGGTTGCGTCAACAATGTAATGGCTTGGTAATGTAAAAGCTACATCGTAAGTACCAAAGTCACCATAGAATTCTCTATCCAAATGTTGGTCAGTGTTCCACCCAAACTTTCTATCATATACTGCTATTCGTGGATACCAATGAACAACATCATAATGCTTGTATCCCCATGAATTAAACATTTTCATTCTATTCCGAATAGCACCATAATCAAAATAAGTAGTAAACTCAATTTCAAATGATACAGATTCTCCCGATTTAATTGGTTCAGGTAAATATACTTTTTGTACTGTGTTGTCTTGTTCTGTTTGAAGAAGTTTTCCATTTAAAGAAATACTAGAAATATTCGTTCCTAAGCTGTCTTTCTGGTATTTTCCGTACCACGGCCTACGCCCATTGTTTTTATATAAATCCGATAAATAAGATCCTTTAGCTTGAGCATTATTATATAAATTGAAGAAAACAAATGGTAAGTTGTCAGGAGAGTTGTTTGTGTATTCGAGCTTGAGTTTACCACTTATTATGTTGGTACTATCATTTAATTTTGCATAAATCGTGTAGTGAACGTCTTGTTGCCAGTATCCTTCGTAGGGCTTTTTGTTTTTCCAATAATGGATATTTTCTTCACTTTGAAAATGGTTATCAGGAAATTGTGCCACTGCAATTAGCGTAAAGAGGGATAGAGCAGTGGTTAACAGTTTAAATTTCATTTTGCAAAGTTATTTTTATTTTTCCTATTAAACTTTTTAAATACCCAATACCCATTAAGGAATAAATGCTTGTGTTAACTAATATATATGGAAGACTATATTTGTTTTTTCTGAAATGTTTATTTGAGAAAATAATCATAGAATTATAAAAGTTGAATACCTTTTTCAAATCATACATTTTGGAGCTTTTCCCTTTAAGATGCGTGATCGTAACTTCAGGATAGTAGTATAATTGAAATCCTGCATTGGAAATTCTATACGATAGGTCTACATCTTCTCCGTACATAAAAAAGTTTTCGTCTAAGTAGCCTATGGATGTAAATACTTCTTTCCGAATTAGCATATATGCTCCAGCAATAACTTCGACAGGTCCTGTGGAATTTTTATCAAGGTGACTCATGTAATACCTGCCAAATCTATTAGATTTTGGAAATAGTTTGTACAACCCTAGTAATTTATACAATGCTGTAAAAGGTGTAGGAAGTCCTCGTTTTGATTCTGGCAGGTAATTGCCATTTTCATCAATCATTTTAACACCCATTGCACCAGCGTTGAGGTGATTATCCATAAAAGTTAGGCATTTGGTTAATCCATTTTTCTCAATAATGGTATCAGGGTTAAGAAGTAACACATATTCACCTTTGGCTTTTTTTATGGCAATATTATTGGCTTTGGCATAACCTACATTTTTTTTATTTGCAATCAGTTTAACGGAAGGGAATTCGGATCTGATCATATTTGTAGAGTTGTCGGATGAGTTGTTGTCAACCACCCAGACTTCTGTGGTATATTTTTGATCTGCCTCCCTTACGATTTGTGCTAAACATGTACGTAGTAGGTCACATACGTTATAGTTTACAATTATGATACTTAATTTAGTTGATGTGCTCATTATGCTTGTAATGAGTTCTGGTAGGGTGTTCTGTTTATAATTGATCGACCAAGTGTTATTTCATCAGCAAATTCCAAGTCGTCTCCTATCGCTATTCCTCGGGCAATTGTGCTTACTTTTACATTAAAGTTTTTTAATCGCTTATAAAGATAAAAATTGGTGGTGTCTCCTTCCATGGTTGTACTTAAAGCCATAATTATCTCATGTATCTCCCCAGTTTCTACCTTTTTTATTAAAGTTTCTATATTCAAATCACTTGGCCCAATTCCGTCCATTGGGGAAATAATACCTCCGAGTACATGGTAAAGCCCTCTATATTGTTGGGTGTTTTCTATCGCAATAAAATCTCTAATGTCTTCCACTACACAAATAGTATGTGCGTCGCGATGAGGATTGCTACATATATCGCAAATTTCTTTGTCTGAAATATTGTGGCATTTACTGCAGTATTTTATCTTAGACTGCAATTGTACAAAAGTATCTCCAAACTTTTCTACATCTTCTTTGTTTTGCTTCATGAGATGTAATACAAATCGTAATGCCGTGCGCTTGCCAACACCAGGCAATTTGTTAAACTCGTTAACTGCATTCTCGATAAATTTTGAAGAAAAGTTCATTCTTCGAAATTAATGCTTTTTGAATAAATCTTATTGCTTGACCCTTAATAAGTAATGCTTAATTTTACACAACTTATTAACGCTATGATACTACATCGCCCTTTAGTTTTAGCAGTTGTGGAAATATTAGAAAATGTTTTCCAGAATAACATGTATACTGATAAGGCTATTTCATCAACAATTAAAAATAACCGACAATTTGGAGGTCGAGATAGACGTTTTATAACCAAGGCGGTATACGATTTTGTACGTTGGAAAAGACTAATTGAGTATTGTTTGAATGTGAATACCAAAGAGGATTTAGATTATTTTCTGTTGTTAGGAGGACTGTTGGTAACACAGGGAGTGGAATTGCCGCCTTGGAAAGAGTTTGATTCATTGAATAAAGAAATTATAAATAAGCGTAAGGAAGAAGGCAGAAAAATTAGAAAAATAGGTGAATCAATTCCCGATTGGATTGATGAATTAGGGGTTGAAGAATTAGGAGAAGTTGTGTGGAATAATGAATTAGAAGCACTAAATAAGGAGGCAATTGTTGTATTACGCGCTAATGCGCTTAAAAGCAATGCGCAAAAATTAATAGAACGGTTGGCTAAACAAAATATTATTAGCCAAACGCTTAGGTACGAAATTCCTATTTGGGATGCGGTAAGAAAATATGCTGTTGAAGTAGTTGATAGACAGAAACTGTTTCACTTAAAAGAATATAAAGATGGTTTGTTTGAGATTCAGGATGCATCTTCTCAATTAATTGCAAACTGCCTGAATTTAAAAGAAGGGAAGGTGTTGATTGATGCTTGCGCCGGCGCTGGAGGTAAATCATTACACGCAGCTGCCATAATGAATAATACCGGAACGGTTTACGCATGTGATATTCACGAACGTAAATTAATTGAATTAAACAATAGAGCGAAACGAGCAGGTGTAACTATTATAACTACTGCTTTAATTGATAGTGAGTTTGTTCAAGAGAAAAATGAAACGGCTGACTATTTGTTGTTAGATGTTCCATGTACGGGACTTGGTGTGCTAAAAAGGAAACCTGACACCAAATGGAAACTAACTCCGAAGCGTTTGGATGAATTATTAATTACCCAAAGAAACATCCTCAAGAACTATTCATCAATGCTCAAAATTGGCGGTGTAATGGTTTACGCAACCTGCAGCATTTTGCCGAAAGAAAATCGTGACCAGATTAATTACTTCCTCAAGCGCAATGATAAATTCAGGTTAAAGCATGAGCTAGCGATAATGCCATCTGATGGATATGATGGATTTTATGCCGCTATACTTCACAAAGACGGATAATGTATTAATTATTAAAGAAAAGGTTTGAACTGCTGTATTTTGAACCAAAGGTAACATTAGCTCTATATACTTGTGAAATTGCATCCCTAACTTGTGAGTTCGTTAATTCTTTTAATGGATGAATAAATGCTGAATACATCATACCTTGAGAAACCGCATACCTGGTATCAAGTGAAGTATGAAAATTTGCTTCTAAGCATTTATTTTTTTCATGGCTAGTAACATCGCTTGACTTTTTTATGGCGCTGATAATTCTCATTCTATTATGATTTTCATCTGTTATGCACACTAGCCACTTCGATTTGTATTTAAACACCCAATAATTTTCGCTAGCGTGTTGTATGCTATCGCCAAGTTCATATATAATTTTGTTTAACTTTTTGTTACTCATGTTTTGAGCATTTATTGAGTTATGGTTTAGGGCTATAATAGCAGTTATAGTTAATGCTATATTAATAAAAGGTTTTTTCATGTTAGCAGATTCTGGATTAAGAAATCAAAAGATACAAAATATTTGATAGACTAAAAGTTACGTTGTTTAGCGAGAAATAGTTAACTACCTTTACGCGTTAAATTTTTATCGAAAAAATGTCAATAGAGGAGTTTAAAGAATTGGAGGAATTGGAGGTGTTAGGAGCCCGCGTGCACAATCTAAAAAATCTCAATGTTAAAATACCTCGCGACAAATTGGTTGTAATTACTGGCTTAAGCGGTAGTGGTAAGTCATCATTGGCATTTGATACCATCTATGCTGAAGGTCAAAGGCGCTATTTGGAAAGTTTTTCAGCTTATGCTCGACAGTTTATGGGCAACATGGAACGCCCTGATGTTGATAAAATTAACGGATTAAGCCCGGTTATTTCCATTGAGCAGAAAACAGTTAACAAAAATCCGAGGTCAACTGTTGGTACTATTACTGAAATATACGATTTTTTGCGATTGCTATTTGCACGTGCCTCTGACGCGTACTCATACGTTACAGGAGAAAAAATGATTCGTTATTCCGACGATCAGATCATTAACTTAATTCTGGAAAAATTTAGCAAGCAAAATATTCTTTTAATGGCTCCTTTAATAAAAGGGCGAAAAGGGCATTATCGAGACTTATTTGAACAAATTAAAAAGTGGGGCTTTTTACGTGCTCGCGTAGACGGGGAAATAGTTGAGTTAACCAAAAGGGTGCAGTTGGATAGGTATAAGGTACATGATATTGAGGTGGTAATTGATAGGATTGAGGTTGGTGATGAAATGCGCCAAAGAATTGCTGAATCCATCAAGTTGGCTATGAAGTATGGTAAAGGCATTATTATGGTTCAGCCATTTATTAATGGTGATTTTGATAACCAATACGGCGAAGTTGATTTTTATAGTAAATTTTTAATGTGTCCAAGTTCTGGTATATCGTATCAAGAGCCTGAACCGAATTCCTTCTCATTTAACTCCCCTTATGGCTGTCTCTTATACACATCTCCG
>CAXHCC010000064.1:0-13409 GCA_964014945.1 uncultured bacterium
TCGGCAGCGTCAGATGTGTATAAGAGACAGACTATAGATAGTACCCTTATGAAAAAACAAATTAACATTCGCTTTATTGTTTTACTAACAATGATTGCATTTATTGGCTTTTGGCGTGTATTTACACATGGTGAAGGAGCCATTGCTAACTTTACTCCAATTGGTGCAATGGCCATTTTTGGTGGCGCTTATTTTGGTAGTAACTGGAAAGCCTTTTTATTCCCAATCGCCATTTTATTTATCAGTGATTTAGCCATGATGAACATCTATTATTCAGAATATAACGACGGCTTTTTATACAGCGCCTGGTACTGGAGCTATTTTGCATTTGCAATTATGGTACTGGTAGGTCGTTTAATTAAAAAAGTAAATGTTAAAAGCGTTGTTTTAGCATCTGTTAGTGCAGCACTTGCGCATTGGATTATTGTTGACTTTGGCGTTTGGGTACTAGGCGGTATAGATGTTACTACGGGTTTACCTTTTACCAAAGATGTTGCTGGCCTAATCAAATGTTACACATTGGCCATTCCTTTCTTACAAAACATGATAATGGGCAACCTTATTTTTGGTGCCTTACTGTTTGGTGGATTTGAATTTTCTAAAGCAAAATTTCCTGCGCTTAGATTGGCTTCCTAAGCTGTAAATGCAAGGACCAAAATCTAAAACCTGCCCGCAATGCAATACTGCGTTTACGTGTTGCAGTAGTGATTGTTGGTGTAGCAACTTTCCACACATACTTCCTTTAGAAGCTGGGAAAAATTGTCTTTGTAAAACGTGCTTAACAACCGCAATAAAGCTTAAACAAGTAGCGCATGAAAAAAAAGGCAATATTTAATTGGAGTGGCGGTAAGGATAGTGCATTTGCATTGCATAAAATTTTGCAAGACAATGCATTTGATATTACCGCATTGATGACCACGGTTAATTCTAAATACGATAGAATATCCATGCATGGTGTTCGACGTGAATTATTATTACAACAAGGAGCATCAATTGGCTTGCCCATAAAAGAAATTCGATTGCCAGAAATGCCTTCTATGGCGGATTATGACAACATCATGAAAGAGGAGCTAACCGCGTTGCAAGAACAAGGAGTAACACATAGTATTTTTGGAGATATATTTTTAGAAAGCTTAAAAAAATACCGTGAAAAAAAACTTTCTGAAGTGAATATTCAAGGCCACTTCCCAATTTGGAAAAAAGATACTACCGAATTGATTCACGAATTTATTGACTTAGGGTTTAAGACCGTAATAGTATGCACAAGCGCTAACCTTTTAGGCAAAGAATTTGCAGGCAGGGTAATTGATAAAGATTTTTTAAAAGACCTTCCTAAAGGTGTTGACCCATGCGGTGAAAACGGAGAGTTTCACACTTTTGTTTTTGATGGGCCCATCTTTAAAAAGCCTATAAATTATACGCTTGGAGAAACAGTGTATAAAGAATATAAAGCGCCGAAAAAGAAAAAGGATAATTGCAATCCTGATAATGATAGTAAAAAAGTAGTTGGATTTTATTTTGCAGATATAATACCTAGCGATGCTAATACTTAATTGCTGCGTTAATACCCATTCCACCCTCTTTTATGTCCCCCAAAAGCCCATTTTTAGGGTGCTTTAACACAAGTTTACCATACCTTAACATTAGAGTAACGTTTGCTTTATTTAGCTGCGATATGTTTGTATGTAGAAAATGTGATAAACTGATTGATTTATCAACTTTGCAAACAAATATAACTATGAAAAACATTATTGCAAGCATAATATTTAGCCTTTTAATAAGTCACGCATTTGCTACTAACGTAACTGGTTCTGGTTGGAACTGGGGCGATGGCAACACGGCCACAGAAGCCAAAGGCAACTGGATGAATTTAGAACGTTTAGTAAAAAGCAAAGACTATACGCACGCTACTGCACCGCTTGTATGGTTGCTAAACAACACGCCTAACTTAAATGTGGCCTTATATATAAATGCTATTAAGGTGTATGAAAAAAGAGCATTGGCTGAAAAAGATCCTGCACTTAAGCTATTGTTACAAGACTCTACCTTAATGTTGTACGACAGGCGTATTGAATTATTTGGAGATGAAGCCAACGTATTAAACAGAAAAGGAAAAGTAGCTTGGAAATTTCTTAGCAGTAGAGCCAACACCCTTGAAGAGTTATATAGCTTATATGAAAAAATTTACAGCTTA
Source organism: uncultured bacterium (assembly GCA_964014945.1). GTDB lineage: Bacteria > Bacteroidota > Bacteroidia > 2-12-FULL-35-15 > 2-12-FULL-35-15 > 2-12-FULL-35-15. The sequence goes on from CAXHCC010000064.1 coordinate 2,195, forward strand.
AATCAAGATAAAACCTACGCAAGCAATTTAGTAAGCTACATGAAAGCAAGTGCTGCAAAATACAGCAAAAAGGAGCTGTCAAAAAGTGAGGCGATTAACATTTACACTAACTGTACTAACGTAATAAATAAGCAGCTAAGCAATACATCATTAGGTGCAAGACAACTAGCGCGATTAGAGAAATACAAAGCACGCCTTAATAGTGTATTTGTAAAAGGTGTAGGTGTAGGATGCGATGAAATAAAAAACAACTTTGGTGTTAGCTTTAACAACACGCCTAATTTAAACAATGCTAAAACCGTTGTTAACTTATGTATAGCAACAAAGTGTTATAACAACCTTACGTTTTTACAAAGTGCCAAGTTTATCTTAAACCAAGAAGAAAACTTTGCTTTAACAAAAATGGTAGGTAATGTTTCATTAAAGCATAACAAACTTAACGATGCTTATACTTATTTTGAAAAAGCTATTGCCTTAACAAAAGACAGTACTAAACAAGCGGCATTATTATTTGAAATGGCAAAAATTGATGCAGAACAAGGTAACTATATTAAAGCACGTACGTTAAGCTTTAATGCTCTTGCTAAAAACAGTACACTTACAGAAATATATTCTTTTGTTGGTGACTTATACTATAACAACGCAGAAAGTTGCACTTCCGAAAACACCTTACAAAACAGATCCGTATATATTGCCGCATACAATATGTATCAAAAAGGGGGTAATACAACAGGCATGACAAATGCTAAAGCACAATTCCCAAGCATGGAAGAATTGTTTGTACAAAATAAAAATGTAGGTGACATGATTAACACAGGATGTTGGATCAATGAAAATGTTGCACTACAAAAAAGAAACTAAACAATTAAGCATTGTAAAACGCATTCATTGCGAATGCTAGTGTGTAGAGCCGTGGCCAAAAGTCACGGCTCTTTGTTTACACAAGCTTTACATTAGCCCTTATTCTTAGTAATACATTAACACACTGTTTATATTCACTTAAAAAGACAGCTATAATATTGCAGTGAAAATAAAAACGTAACTAATTAAACAACACAATTAATTTTTCAAAAATGAAACGAAAAAATTTATTCAACAACAGATTGCTTACAGCGGGTGTAGTTGCTGCAACAGTTTTTGCTGCCTCTTGTAAAAAAGATGATGAAACAACACCTACAACAACACCTACTGGCTCTGCAACCGCAACTACTATGGATACAGTAGCTAGTAGTGTAGACCACGATGCAGATGCTAACACAGCAGCATTAACATTAAATGTTATTACCGTTAAGGATTTAGGAGAAGGAACAGGAACTGTAACTTGGTCTAAAACCAACACATATGTTTTAAATGGTAGAGTATTTGTTAACGACGGACAAACTTTAACCATTGAAGCAGGTACTGTAATAAAAGGTAAAGCTGGTGTAGGTGAAAACGCATCTGCTTTAATAGTAGCACGTGGAGGTAAAATAATGGCAGACGGAACAAGTACTGATCCAATTATTTTCACAACTGAAAGTGACCCTACTGCACGCTACACAGACGGTACTTTTGTACAATCAAAAACATTAAACGAAAACAACCCAGGCATGTGGGGTGGTTTAATTGTTTTAGGTAAATCTGGATTAAATTCTACTCCAGGGGAAACTGCAATTGAAGGAATACCTACTTCTGAGACAAGAGGCTTGTATGGTGGTACTGATGATGCAGATAACTCTGGCTCTCTTAAATATATTTCTATCCGTCACGGTGGTTCAAACATTGGTGCTGACAACGAAATTAACGGCCTTACTTTAGGTGGTGTTGGTAGCGGAACAACTATTGACTATGTAGAAGTATATGCTAACTCTGATGACGGAATTGAGTTCTTTGGTGGAACTGCTCAAGTAAAACACGCTCTTGTAGCGCATACTGGAGATGATTCTTACGATTACGACGAAGGGTTCCGTGGTAAAGGTCAATTCTGGGTATCGTTAAACGCTGGTGACAGAAACGGTGAGCACGATGGTGGTACAGATCCTGAAACTGCTACTCCTTATGCAACACCAACTATTTACAATGCCACTTACATTGGTGGTGCAAAAGGTGTTACATTTAGAGACAATGCTGGTGGTAAATACGTAAACTCTATCTTTTCTGACATGGGTAAAGGTATCGACATTGAAGACTTAACTTCAGGTGAAGATTCTAAATCTCGTTTAGATGCTGGTGATTTAGTGTTAGACGGTAATGTAATGGTGGGTGTTAAAACTATTACAGATAACAATAAAGTTGACCTATACGGAAACGCTAACGTTAAAAACACTGATACTACAGCTACTCCAGGTTTAACAATTGGCAACCCTGTTCCTGCTACAGCATTAACCGGTGCTACTGGTTTAACCGGTGATTCGTTTATCGAAAACGTTACCTACAAAGGTGCATTTAGTGGAACTAACTGGGCAGCTGGTTGGACAAGAACTTTTGCTCCTTAAGAACAACCTAACCTTAGGTTAATTTAAATTGGAGAGGCGAACTGTATTAAATGCAGTTCGCCTCTTGTTTTTTAAATCCATTACTCATATAACTTGTTTACATACGGTTAATATTGGAGCGATTAATTTAAGATTTACTTAACACTCTATTCAACTAACCCTAACTATCAGCAACGACCTTTGCCGCAGATAAAGAGGAATAATGCACACACGCTTCTACTTATTTATTGCCTTTACAATGCTGGCACTAACTAGCATTGCACAAAACGGTTCCATAAAAGGCGTTGTGCAATCAAAGCAAGACAGTACAGCTATTTGGGGCGCTTCCGTATATATAGAAGGGACCGTTTACTCATCCTACACCGAAGAAGATGGCTCTTTTATTTTAAGTGATGTGGCACCCGGAGTTTATAATGTATCCTGTGAAGACTTTACAACGGGCGATTCTAGTTTAACACGCAACGTGCAAGTTGTTGCCGGTAAAGAAACCTTTATTAATGTAGGCATAGGTATTTCTGTAAAAATTGGCGAAGTAATTGAAATTGTATACGAGCAACCTAAAGCAGAATCAGTTGAGGGCGCATTGGAAGAAGAAAAAGTAGAAACCAAAGTAACTACCATTGTTTCTGCTGAAGAATTTAAATCAAAAGGCGATAGTAAAGTAGCAGATGCCGCCAAAAGAGCATCGGGTGTTACAGTTGAAGGTGGCAAGTATGTTTATGTACGTGGGCTTAGCGACAGGTACAGCAAAACCTTGTTAGATGGGACGGAGATTCCTGGCTTAGACCCAAATAGAAACGCAGTACAATTAGATATGTTTCCTACCTCATTTGTGCAAAGCTTAAAAGTAATTAAAACTTTTTCGCCTGATTTGCCTGGCGACTTTGCTGGTGGCTTGGTTGACATTCGTACACGCACCTATCCAGAAAAATTTGAGCTCTCTCTTACTGGAGGCATGAAATACAATAAGCAAGCTAGTTTTAATGATCAATTTTTAACTGCTACCAAAAGTAAAACCGATTGGTTAGGTTATGATGATGGTCAACGCAGCATACCAACCTCTGTTAATACACTCATAAATGAAGACGATTTTCCTAACAGCGGCACAGCTTTGATATCAGATGAAGAAGCCGACAAAATAGAAAACTTAATGGATGCCCTCAACAATGAGATGACACCCACACGAACTACTTCAGGTACCCCATACTCATTTGGCTTTACCGTTGGCAACACGCATAAAATCAGTAAAAGAGGTGACTCATTAGGTTTGCAATCGCAATTAAAAATACGCTATTTGGTAGGCTTAAATTACCGTAACAGCATCAGCTATTTTGACAATGGCACTTCTAATGTTTACGACCTTGCAGGTAGCTTAACTGAAAAAAGTGAGCTTAACGGCCAGCGTATTATGACTTCTGAGTCGGCTTCACAAGAAGTATTGATAGGCGGTTTAGCTAAACTTGGCGTTGAGTTCAATAAAAACAACCAGATCGATTTTGGTTACCTCAAAAACCAGTCGGGCAAGCAAACAGCCAGTTATGCGGAAGGTTTAAATGTGGACGAAGGCTTTACCTATAGAAGTAGACAAATTGCTTACTTAGAAAGAAGCATGGACAACTTTATTGTTTCTGGTAATCATGTCACCTCACTAAAACTACCGTTAAAAATAAACTGGACGGGGGCCTACACTTTATCATCTCAAGATGAACCAGACTTGCGATTTTTTAACGACAACTTAGACGATAACGGCAACCCTGAATTTAGAGACCAAAACTATACTGGGCCTGTTCGTTACTACCGTTCGATGACTGAAACAAACATGGATGGCAAATTAAACTTAGCACTACCTATTGCTTTAGATGAAACCCGGGATTTAGTATTTAAAGCAGGTGGATCGATGGTATATAAAAACAGGTTGTTTAATGAAAAACGTATTGATTATTCAAACGGTCCGGAAGCGGTATATGATGGCAATGTAGAAACCTTTTTATCAGATGCCAATACAGGTTTTACTTCTAATAACCCTGGCGTACAAAACGGTATTGGGGTTTATGTTGTTAACCAATCAAACCCTAAAAACAATTACAACGGAATTAGCATTATAGGAGCTGGATACGGTTTGGCTGAATGGCCAATTACAAAGAACTTAAACGTAGTTACCGGCGCACGTTATGAAGTAACAGACATAACACTTAGCAGTGAAAAGGTGGGTGAAGACAGCACCACCCTTATAAGCAACAACTTGTTGCCATCTATTAACCTTAGCTATAGTTTAATTAATGGTAAAAAGGTGTCTTCTAAAAAAGATACAAGTGTTGTTTTTACGCGCGACATGAAGTTACGTGCTTCCTTTAACCAAACATTAGCCCGTCCTAATTTTAGAGAGTTGGCCCCATTTGCAGTGGAAGATTTTGTGAATACATCATTGGTGGTTGGTAACCCTAATTTATTGCTAACAGAAGTGCTTAACTATGACATCCGTTGGGAATATTATCCGAAAGCAGGAGAGCAAGTTTCTGTTGCTGCTTTTTACAAAGACTTTACCAATCCTATTGAGCAAATTACCAGTCCTGCAGCGGCCAATATTGAATATACCTGGGTAAACAATGCCAAAGGGCGTTTGTATGGTGTTGAATTTGAACTACGAAAAAAATTAGATGTGATACATGAAAGCTTAAGCAACTTTGCGTTATCAGGTAACTTAACGTTAGTTAAATCATCTTCTGATATTGATACCGTTGAGCTGAGCCAAATTAGAGGTAACGATCCTGACCATGCAACAACACGACCGTTGTTTGGACAATCGCCTTACATCATAAACAGCACCTTGTCTTACTCCAATGATTCGGCACGCTTTAAAGTGAATGTAGCATTTAACATGTTTGGAGAGCGATTGGTGTTAGTTACCCGTGGTGGCCTTCCTGATATTTATGAATTGCCTCGTCCTTCAATGGGTATAAACGTATCCAAAGAAGTAGGCAAAGGATTTAAAATAACCTTTAGGGCAAAAAATATATTTAACCCTGATTATAAACAAGTTTACAAAGTTCAAACAGAATCTAGTAATTACTTAATAAGCACGGATAACGAAGATTTTGTATACAGAAATTACAAACGTGGACGTACTTATTCATTGAGTATATCATATAAATTTTAAATAAAGCAATCAATAAAAATCAACTAGTTATGAAATTAAAAATAGGTGTAGTATTAACGGCAATTTTATGTTGTCTAGTAGGCATTCAAATCAATCGTTCATATGCTGCTGCAGATAGTGCAGCTACGCAACAAACAACAGTTGATAGTACAACAAATACAACTAGTACTGAAGAAGCAGAGGCTTCAGAAGAAACAAGCGCACAAGCACCAGTTGAAGAAGAAAAGCCTGGGTTTATTCAAGTAATTAAAGCCAAGATTATTGATGGTGGTGTTGCGTTTATGGGCGTGGTATTAATTTGTTTAATACTTGGCTTAACCGTTGCTATTGAAAAAGTAATCTTATTAAACCTTAGCTCAACCAATGTTACACAGCTGTTGAATACGTTTAAAGATGCTTTACAAAACGGCGGCATTGAAAATGTAAAAGAAACTGCAGCGCTTGAAAAAGGCCCAGTTGCTTCTATTGTTGCACAGTCGTTAATAAGAACTGATGAAGGTATTGCTGGTGTAGAAAAATCAATTGAGTCTTATGGTTCGGCAGAAGTAACCAAATTGGAGAAAGGCATGTCATGGATTTCGTTGTTTATTTCATTGGCACCTATGTTTGGTTTTATGGGTACCGTAATAGGTATGATTGATGCCTTTGGTACTATTAAACAATCGGCCGATATTAAAATTGGAGAGGTTGCAGGTGGTATTGAAACAGCCTTGTTAACTACCGCAGCAGGACTTGTTGTAGCGGTTATCCTACAAACTTTTTACAACTATTGCCAAAGTAAAATTGAAGACATAACTACACAACTAGAAGATGGTGCTAACGGTTTCATCAACCTATTAATTAGCAGTAAAAAATTGTCATAAACACTTAGCATTTATCCACATGACTAAAGAACAGATAATTAAAAGAACCATTGCTGCCATAGTAGGTGTTAGCCTAGTTATTGCACTCTTTAATACCATAACTGTATTAAATAAAGATATTGATGATGCAGTAGTTGAAGAAATGGCCCTAGACATGGGCTTGGTGAGCATGGATGAGGCGGAATACCCTAGCATAGCAGAAATGGAAATTCGTATTCAAGAATACAATGCCGGAGAAGCTTTTGTTGATGTTGCACTGCGTTTAGGCGTTGCCTTGTGCATTGTAATTGCCGTGTTGGCATTAGGTTTAACGCTTTACAAACTTTGGTTTAATAAAGAGCGTTTAAAACGCGCTTTAATTCCTATTGGCATTTTAGTAGTAGTGTTGCTTATAGGTATGTTAAATGCCGATACCTCTACTGAGGGGTTATTAACTGACACTGCAGTTAGTGAAGGAGAATTAAAATTAGTAGGAACGCTCATTAATACTACCCTTATACTCACCTATGGTGGTGTATTAACGTTGGTAGTTTTAAAAATAAAAGCACTTCTAAAAAATGATTAAGATAAGACGCAAAAAAAACAACAGTGAGGTAAATTCCAGCTCAATGGCGGATATTGCTTTTCTGCTGTTTATTTTCTTTTTAATCACTACTACCATTACAACATTTAAAGGTGTAGAGCTAATTATGCCCCCACCTCAGGATGAAAGTGAACCACCTAAACCATTGGAAGAGCGTAATGTTTTTAAAGTGCTTATAAACTCTAACGACAACTTGTTAGTAGAAAATCAACCCTTTCAAGTAGAAGGATTAAAAAAGTTTGCCAAGGAGTTTATCACCAATAACAAAGCCAACCCTGAATTATCTGATAGCCCTAAAAAAGCCATCATTTCATTAAGAGCCGATAGAGGCTCGTCGTATAAAATTTATCTAAGCGTTTTAAACGAATTAGAGGCGGCTTACCATGAATTGTATGCCGAGTATTTAAACATAAGTGTAGACGAATTTTTGTCGTTGGACCTAACAAAGAAGTCGGACCAAAACAAAAAGCGAATAGCAAGTAAAAAGTATCCTTGGAACTTATCGCTTGCTGAACCAACTGAAGTAAAATAATATGGGAAGGTTTAAAAATAAATCGCAAGAGCAACCGCAAATACCCACTTCGGCACTACCGGATATCATATTTATTTTGCTGTTCTTTTTTATGGTAACCACCAAAATGAAAGAGAATTCTCCGCTTGTTATAACCGAATTGCCAAAAGCCACTCAATTAAAAGAAGTGCCAACAGACAAACAAAAAATTACCATTTCTATTGGTAATGCCATTGATAAGAACTTGTATGGCGATGGTTATATTATACAAGTGGGTAGCAACATTATACAACCACATCAACTAAACGATGTTGTGAGTGAAACACTTTCTAAAATGAAGCCTTCTAAAAGAAGTGTAAGCAATATAGTAGCTTATTTAAAAGCAGATGAATCCATTAAAATGGGCATTATACATGACGTTACCCAACGATTACGAAAACTAGGTGTGTTAAGTATTGACTATTCTGCTTTAAAGACCAACTAAGATGATAAGCAAGAAAAGAAGACGCATAATTTTTGTTCCCCTAGCCTTAGTTACTATAACCTTAGCTAGTTGGTTGGCTATGGATTTGTATAAAGAAAATGCTTATGTGCAAAAAATTAAAGGAGTAGATGGCAAAGTTATAAAGCAATTAAAAAAACTAAGGGTAGCGCAAAAAGCATACTTAGCGGTTAACAATAAATACTGTGGCGATTGGCATGAACTGTTCGACTTTATTGATAGCGCTAATTTTTACACTATACAACAAATTGAAGAAGTAACACAACTTGCCAATGGGCAAGATAGCATTACCGTACACATTGATACGATTGGCGTTTTCCCGGTTTACGATTCATTAAAACATGAATTGGACTTACGCACTAAAAAAGACATTGTAGGGTTGGCAGTTGTACCCGTTAGCGACACCTTATTTACATTAAGGGCAGACGTATCGGACAACGGACAAAACATTTGTGAAATAAGAGACCCCAAACCTTTAAACCCAAGACGACAAAAAAATGGTGATTTACAGCCCTTGCAAATTGGCAGTTTAACGGTATCAACATTAAGAGGAAACTGGGAGTAAAACGTAGTAAAGAATGATTGCTTTTATTGCAAGTATATTGGTGTTAGTAATTTTTACAGTAGGTGCAACCCTATTGTTTAAGAATTACTTTTTTGTACCTGAAAAACAGGACAAATTATACCTGCATAACAGTAGCGATTTAGACAAAGCCTTACTTACTAAACACGACAGTGTTGATGTTTTTAAAAACAGTGTTTACTATCGCATTGCTGCTGCCTTTATTGCCATTTTGTTTGCTGTTGTTCTTGTTGAGTACCCAAGCATACAACGTGCTTTGGAAGAAAAAGCCGACCCTAAAGCAGTGCAAAGTCAAACCATAGAAATACAGGTTACAGAGCAACAGCCTGAAAAGCCAAAGCCAAAAATGAACAAGCCAAGGCGACAAGAAGTTGTGGATGAACCTTTAGATATTGACAGTACAGACCAGGAAGAATTAGAAGAGTTTATTCCTGACTTTGGTGAAGAAGAGGAGGAGGAAGAAGAGGAAGAAGTTTACGTACCACCTGTAGTTGATAGGGCAGAAATTAGGGCCACATTCCCAGGAGGTGCTCCGGCCTTTATGCGATGGGCATACAACAACCTAAACATCCCTGAAGAGGATAAGAAAAAAGGGGTAAGAGGTATGGTAATGGTGCAGTTTGTTGTGTACGAAGATGGATTTGTTAGAGACATTAAAATTGTTAAAGGCTTAAGTCCATCCTTAGATGCAGCTGTGAAAAGCCTGTTAAACAAATCGCCAAAATGGACGCCTGCCAAAACCCAAGGACAAGTAGTGCGTGAACGGTGGAGGTACCCTATCAAAATTGTACCCAAATAGGTAGCAAACAACCACGCTTAATTACTAAGCATAGTTAACACTCAGTTAACTTTTTAGAATTAGGTTAACATATATTTAATATCGGAGTAATCTTTACCGAACATAGGTTTTGCTTCTTTGTAAGAACCATGAAACAAGCAACTTCAAAACTATTAATCGTTGATAGCAACCCTGAACCATTAGCCGAAACACTTTCGGATGAAGGGTACGAAGTATGCACCGCAAACAATGGAATTGATGCTTATAAAGCTGCTAAAAAAGAACAAGCCGACTTAATACTTTTAGATATAATGTTACCAGGAATGGATGGTATTGAGTTGTGTGAAAAATTACGCGATAACAAGCAGTTTGACCATACATTTATTGTGGTTTTAACAGAACGCAATGAAAGCTATTCAGAAATAGCCAGCTTTGAAGCCTGTGCAGATGGGTACATTGCCAAGCCCATAAAAACAAGAGTGCTTACTGCGCGTTTAAAAGCAATTCTTAATCGCAGATCCTATAACAACAACCCAACGGTTAAAAAAATTGGCAACATTACCATTGATAATAAGAACCATATTATCAAACAAAACAATGAAGAAATTAAGCTAACACAAAAGGAATACGAACTGTTACTTTTATTATCAAGTAAGGTGGGTAAAGTATTTTCAAGAAAGCTTATTTATGAAAAAATTTGGGGTGATGGATTGTGGGTTGGCGGCAGAACCATTGATGTACATATTAGAAAGCTACGCTCCAAAATTGGTAAGGAATATATTAAAACCTTTAAGGGTATTGGCTATAAATTAATTGCCCCTTAATGATTTCTATAGGTGGCTAACACCGTGTTAGCATTAGATTTTATTTCCAACAATTAGTCAATATAAATACTAGTTGTACTCTTTATCTCCTCTAATACAATTTGGCTGTCAATATCTCCTATATTTTCAATACTGGCAATTTCATTTACTAAAAAATTCTTGTATTCGATTATATTAGCAAAACGCACTTTAATTAAAAAGTCAAACGTACCCGAGGTATGATAGAATTCACTTACCTGGTTTAGGCGGGCTACTTTTTCAATAAACTTATCTCTGCTATTTTTATCATGTTGCTTTATGGTAATGTTCATAAACACAACTAAGTTTTTATTTAACAGGTTAGGTTCTAATAGTGCTACGTACCTTTTAATAACACCTGCCTTCTCAAACTTTTTAATTCGTTCATAAATGGGTGTTTGAGAAAGTGATATTTTATCAGCCAACTCTTTCGCTGTTATTTTGCCGTTTTCTTGGAGAAATTCAAGGATTTTTTTATCGTAATTATCCATTATAGTGTTTTTTATTTCATATTGCCAAATATAAAGCTTAATTCTCTTAGTTACGTATCACCTATAAATATATTATCTAAAATTAAATAATATTGTAGTGCAATAAACTAAACCATATACAATGGAAAGAAAGCTTATTATGTTTTCAAAACTCTCTCGTACTAAACGACGATTACTATTGGAGCAGTTTGAAAATGGGGAGTTAGAGCTTGTTTCCATAAACATTAAAGGCTACAAAAAGGGCATTATCTATAACGAGGAAGAAGAAGAAATTTTAGTAGTTATTGACCAAGAAGGGTTTGTTGATGAAAGTGAAAATGATACGTATTACTAATTGTTTTACTTACGAACAATTTAGCACATGAGTAATTCATATTTCAACCTAATTGACCAAACTTATTATCTGTCTCTTATACACATCTCCGAGCCCA
>CAXHCC010000065.1:0-13146 GCA_964014945.1 uncultured bacterium
TCTTAAACGGAAGTTATACGTGGAGCCATGATGGTGCTGGCACCTTAAGTGGAGGCGGTACCTTAGTGCCAAGCTATCAATCAACTACTGCTGAAGGTGGTAGCGTAGTTACCTTAACCTTAACGGTTATGGGTACAGCTAATTGTAATACTGAAAGTTCTACAGCTACCTATCCTATTACTATTTTGGACTTACCTACTGGTGATATAAGCGGTACTGCTGGGGCGTGTCAAGGAGATCCTGACGAAACAATTACCTTCTCTTCTTCTGCCGGTTTAGCACCGTTTACTTATACCTATACACTTAATGGTGGTGGCCCAATTACATTACTTGCTGGTAATTCTACTGTTCCTCAACCTACAACTACGGGTGGTACGTTTGTGTATGCCTTGCAAAGTGTTACAGATAACAATGGTTGTACAAGTTTACCGTATAGTACTACACCAGAAGCTACCATAACGGTGAGTAGCAAACCTACTGCTAGTATTGGTGTGTCTTCTTCTACTGCTTGTCAAAACAATCCTGCCCAATTAATTCTAAGTGGCAATGTTGGTTCTGGAACATTTACCTATACCTACGATGATGGTACTGGAACTCAAACCGTATCGTCTATTAGTCCAGGTAAAAATGCTGTTATTGGTGTCAACACCTCAGCTATTGGCCCAACCACCTATAGCTTATTATCAGTTAGTGATGATAGTGGCTGCGCAACTACCTACACCAACACAACTGCCGCAATTACGGTTACAGCATTACCAAACGCTACCATTATGGGGGGTGGTATACCAATTTGTCAAGACAGCACTGGCGCTGCTACTGAAATAAAACTGGGCGCCTCAGGAGGAGCATCTCCTTATACCGTTGAGTACAAAGTAAATGGTGAGGAGGCTAACCCTGTAAGTCTTAACCCTGCTACCGACTCATTAACCATTAATGTATACACCAGTGCTGCGGGCACATTTGATTACACCCTACAAAAGGTAACCGATAATAATGGTTGTGAGCAAAATATAACTGGACAAAAAGCCACCATTACTGTGGTAGAAAATCCACTTCCAGAGTTTACAGTTAATCCACAAAGTACCACCATATTGGAGCCAACAGTAGAGATTGTTGAAAGCTCATTACAAACGGTGAGCTGGAGTTGGGATTTTGGTGATGGCACTACAAGTAATAGTCCTACGCCGGAAGAACATAAGTATTTAGATTCGGGTAGCTATGCGATTAAGCTGGTTGTAGAAAATAGTTTAGGTTGTACAGATTCTATTGTACGTACTGTAAAAGTAACAACGCCATTATTGGTGTATCTACCAGATGCCTTTACGCCTAACGAGGATGGGATTAATGATGTATTCTTACCAAAAGGGGAAGGCATTGGAGAATACTCCTTGAAAATATACGACCGTTGGGGTAACCTTATATTTATAACGGATGATATTAATAAAGGCTGGGATGGGATTGCCAATAACGGAACGGAATATGCACAAATAGATGTGTATGTTTATGTAGTGGAGGTAGTATCTACCGAATCCGCTAAAACCTACTCCTACCGTGGCACCTTTAATCTAATTAGATAATTAAATCTGGCACAGTATACAATATTACTGTTGAACGGTTACTGGTTTAAATTTAGGAGCTCTCTTCTCAACAAAGGCGTTCACTCCTTCCTTAAAATCGGAACGTTGTAAGCTTTCTGCAAGCAAATTATTTGACTCAATCATTGCATCTTTTAAACTCATGTTTAAGTGTTTATAAACTTGCTTTTTCATCATTTGCATCGAAATTGGCGCCGATGTTTTAGCTAAACCTTCAATGTATTCAACTGCACTGTTTACAATGTTATCTTGTGAAACCACGAAGTCAACTAAACCAATTTCCTTTGCCTCATCACCTAAAAAAGTTCTAGAAGTCCAAAGTAAGTCTAATGCTTTGGATGGACCTACCACACGAGGTAAAATCCAACTTAAGCCATGCTCTGCAACCAAGCCCATTACCGCAAAAGCAGTTTTAAATTTAGCATCTGGTGTTGTAAACCTAATATCACAAAACATGGCAATTGCCAAGGACAAACCTGCACAAGGACCGTTAATTGCCGCAATAACTGGTTTACGGATAGACATAATATAGGAATAGGTTATTTGAAAATTCTCCCCCATCTCTTCATCACCGGGTGTACCTTCCTCTCTTCCACCATTTACATCCGTAATACCTTTTTCGCCAGCTTTTACATTATCCAAAAAGCTCAGATCCATTCCAGCACTAAATCCGTTGCCCTCCCCAGTCAATACAACACCAACTACACTTTCATCCTTCTCCGCCTTACCCAATGCATCACGCAATTCAGTTAACATAGCCAAGGTTAAAGCATTTAACTGGTCTGGCCTATTTAATTTAATTATGGCCGCAGCGCCTTTAACATCGTAAATTATTTCCTTATACATGTGTATCGTAATTTGAAATTATAAAAAGTTAAAATTAGTGGTCTCGGCAAGAATCGAACTTGCATCTAAAGTTTAGGAAACTTCTATTCTATCCATTGAACTACGAAACCAATTAGCTAAACAGCTCTTAACAAAAAGTAATTTTTTTTGCCTCGTTGCGCTAATATGTATTTGCTGTTGATTAATGAACTTGAATTTACTACCACATCCATATCGGTAACCTTCGACTTATTTACCGAAACACCTCCTCCCTTAATCATTTTCCTTGCTTCTCCATTTGAAGGAAATATGGTTGTTTTGTCTGCAAGCAAATCCACAATATTGATACCAGCATCTAAATCATCTTTACGTATATCAAACTGTTCTACCCCTTCAAATACACTTAAAAAATCTTCTTCTGAAAGTTTCTTCAAACTTTCTTCAGTTCCTTTTCCAAACAAAATAGTGGAGGCCTCAACTGCTGCATTGTAATCTTCTTCCGAGTGCACCCTAATCATTATATCTTTAGCTAAGGTTTTTTGTAGCAACCTTGCATGTGGTGCTTTATCATGTTCTTCTTCCAGCTGCTCAATTTCTTTTTGATTAAACAACGTAAATATCCTTATATAAGTTTTAGAATCTTCATCACTTGCATTTAACCAAAACTGATAAAATTTATAGGCTGAAGTTTTACTTTTATCCAACCAAACATTCCCACCTTCAGATTTACCAAACTTCGTTCCATCCGCTTTTTTTATCAAAGGAGTAGTTAAGGCAAACGCCTCTCCTTTTCCTTTTCGGCGAATTAACTCAGTACCTGTAACGATATTTCCCCACTGGTCAGACCCTCCCATTTGCAACTTTACACCATTATTTTTCCATAAGTGGTAAAAATCAAAACCCTGCACCAACTGATAACTAAATTCTGTAAAAGACATCCCCGTCTCCAATCTACTTTTAACGGAATCTTTCGCCATCATATAATTAACGCTTATATGCTTGCCCACATCTCTGATAAATTCAAGAAACCCAAAGCCCTTAAACCAATCATAATTATTTACAATTACTGCCGAATTTTCACCACAATCAAAATCCAAAAAACGCTCTAATTGTTTTTGTTGGCAACTCAAATTATGATTCAAGGTTTCTTCATCTAACAAATTTCTTTCAGCCGACTTACCAGAAGGGTCGCCAACCATACCCGTAGCCCCTCCTACCAAGGCAACCGGTTTATGACCAGCACGCTGAAAATGAAGCAAGGTCATAATTTGCACCATATTACCTACCCCTAAAGAATCAGCAGTAGGATCAAACCCAATGTACCCTACTACCATCTCTTTATTCAGCAGCTCTTCAGTATTAGGCATGATATCGTGTAACATGCCACGCCATTTTAGTTCCTCAACAAAGTTTAATTTCATGTATCAATAATTCTTAGGCTGTCAAAGATAAAAATTTAACACGATGCAATCCATGTTACGCTCATACTATCAAAAATGAGTAGTTTCGCAAAGCGTTAAACTCATGATATTAGTTACAGGAGGAACAGGACTATTAGGCTCACACTTGTTGTTTGAATTATGCAACAAGGGAATTGCTGTGCGTGCAACCAAACGCAGCACAAGTAATTTGGATAATGTAAAAAAAGTGTTCTCCTATTATACATCGGACATAGACACTTTACTAAAAAAGATTGAGTGGGTAGAAGTTGATTTTTTAGATGTGTATAGTCTTATCAACTGTTTGGAAGGAGTTGAACAAGTGTACCACTGTGCAGCAGTAGTATCATTTGAAAAAGGCAAAGAAGATATAATGATGCAAACCAATGCAATTGGTACGGCCAACCTGGTGAATGCCTGTTTAAGTAAAAACGTTAAAAAACTTTGTCATGTTAGCTCAATAACTACAGTTGGTGAAGCAGATAAAGGTGAACTGTCTACTGAAAATAGTTTGGTACAACTAACACCGGAAAGCAGCAACTATACCTTTAGCAAGTATGATGCGGAGCGAGAAGTTTGGAGAGGTATTGAAGAAGGACTTGATGCAATTATTGTTAACCCTTCCCTAATTCTTGGGGGTGGCAACTGGCAACAAAGCAGTGCCAACTTATTTACCAAAGCACATGACGGATTAAAGTTTTATACTGCAGGTGGATCAGGATTTATTGACGTTAGAGATGTTGCCCGCCTTATGGTCTTACTCATGGACAGTGAACATAAAAATGAACGAGTAATTCTAAACACCGCTAACCTTAGTTACAAAGATTTCTTTGATAAGGTGCATAAAGTACTCAACAAAAAACAACCATCTATTAAAGCTGGACCGCTATTAAGTGGCTTGGCATGGCGGATGGAAAAAGTAAGGTGTTTAATTACTGGAAAGAATCCGTTAATCACAAAAGAAACTGCTTTGTCTGCTCAGAAAACAAGCAAGTACTCCAATGAAAAACTAAACAACTTTTTACCTGATTATAGTTTTATTCCAATCGATAAATCGATAAAGGAATGGGGAGAGCGTTTTAAGCTTGACACTACTTATTAAACTCCGCCAACTTTTTATTTATGGTATTTACGTTATCAAAGTAATCCACAACTGTTGGTGGAGCTGCTCGTTCTTTGCAATCGCTAATACTACAACGTTCGCAAGTTGTATGCACCGTTACTTCCGGAATAGAAGGATGATTTACGAAAGGAATTTTTTGTCGCAACTTTTGATCAAGTAACAAACCTAATGTTACACTCACAATTGTGTTAGGATCATTTGCCTGCGGTTTGGCAATGGTAAAACAGAAATAGCTATTATGCGTTTGCCAATAATTTGAAATTTGAGCACGTACAATTGGTTGAACAATTTTAGTTTTTTTGCTTAGCCGTTTTAGCTTGCTCATAATATCAATAGAAACCCACCGTCTGCAATAATGCTCACTTGACGTATGCGTATAAGGGTTATGCAATTGTGACAAATAAAGCTCCTTAGTTAAATCGTAACGATTTGTATCTAAATTACTACTAATACGTAAAAAAAACAGTTGGTCAATTCCAAAATGTCCAGGCAAAATATTTCCTAAACGTTGCATCAAGGATTCCGCTGTTACATCATACTTACCCGCCAAATTAATCCAATCGCTGGGCGTCCATGTATTCTTCCCAAATAGTAGTTGCAAATCCTCAATGATTTTGTCCTCAGGAATTAATAATGCGTTCGAAAAGTAGGAAGCATCAAAATTGTGCTTCAACACTTCAAAAGAAGCTAAACTTTGCACAATCGTTTCAAACGGTCTTGGTTTTAATTTTAAAAACTGAAAGGCGAGTTCTCTTCCTAATAAAAACTTTTCTTGCGCAGGCGATAAACCCTTATTAATGTACAGAACCTTTTTCTTTGCAGAATAATAAGAGCGAATACTTTGCAATTCCTCCACCTTATCCAATTCCTCCCTATCTACCTCAATTTTATAAAGTTTTTTTAATAACCCATCCAGCTCTTCAACGGTAAGCGACATCTTATCTTTAAGCTTAGATTTCGATCTAAACTTTTTCAAACTTTCTTCTAGTTGAGGGAAATAATTATCGTGTAAGTCTTGATAACTACGTAATGCTGCTGTATAAAAGTTCTCTTTACTTAACTGTTCTGTTTGACTTCTCTTTATAATAGTACTTAAGAATGCCGTTATCTTATCCGACATATTCGCAAATACGTTCAATAAAGTGGCAGGCGTTATTCCAAAATGCTCCCAAGGCACAATTGTGGTTACATCTGAACTCATAAAATCGATTATGGGTTGCAGTTTTTTATTGGCCGTTAAGGATACCAAGTAATCATAATCTACCTTAAGGGCTTTGGCTAGCGCAATAATTTTATCCGCTTTCGGGTATTTTTTACCGTTTTCTATGTCATGTAAATACGAAACGGCCACCCCAGTGGCCTTTGAAAGCTGCTGATAATTCAATCCTTGCTCCTGACGCAAGGCACGTAATTTCAAGCCAAATATTAATCGAATCCCACTATTTTCAGTAAGCATAGCACAAAAATAGCAATTCAGGTGAATTTTTATCGTTTTAAGAAAATAATTTATTTAGCGAAATTTTCTCAAATATGTAAAAATTTGTATATTTGGCACCCCAAACGAGTTAAAAAACAGAATAAACGTAAATAAAATGACTACAGAAACAACATCGTCGGAAACTATGCAAAAGTTCGAAACTCCTGAAGGAATGGAGATTACAGGAGCGTACACTGAAGAATTCGCTAAAATTCTTACTCCCGAGGCGTTAACCTTTATCAAAGAGATTCACCAAAAATTTGGTAGCAGAAGACATGAATTACTTGAAAGCCGCATCAAAGTTCAACAAGCAATTGATAGCGGAGTAAAACCTGATTTTTTACCAGAAACTGAAGAAATCAGAAACAGTGATTGGACAGTAGATCCAGTTCCTGCTGATTTACAAGACCGTCGCGTTGAAATTACTGGTCCAGTTGATCGTAAAATGATTATTAATGCACTTAATTCAGGTGCAAAAATATTCATGGCCGATTTTGAAGATAGTAATACTCCAAGTTGGTCAAACAACATCAACGGTCAAATCAACTTATTTGATGCTAACAGAAGAACTATTACATATACTAGTCCAAAAGGAAAAGAGTATAAACTAAACCCAAGAGTTGCTGTTCAAATGGTACGTCCTAGAGGATGGCACATGACGGAAAAACATGTTACTATTGACGGCGAAGCTGTTAGTGGAGGTTTAATTGATTTTGCGTTGTACTTTTTTCACAATGCAAAATACTTAATTAGTCAAGGTAGCGGACCATACTTCTACTTGCCAAAAATGGAGCACTATTTAGAGGCTCGTTTATGGAATGACGTATTTGTTTTTGCACAAGACTATTTGAAAATTCCACAAGGAACAATTAAAGCAACTGTATTAATTGAAACAATACTTGCTTCATTCCAATTGAACGAAATTCTTTATGAATTACGTAACCACAGTGCTGGATTCAACTGCGGTAGATGGGATTATATCTTCTCTTTCATCAAGAAATTTAAAGATACTGAAGGATATGTATTCCCAGACAGAAGTCAAGTTTCTATGACTGTACCATTTATGAGAAGCTACTCACGATTGGTAATTAAAACTTGTCACCGTCGTAAAGCACATGCAATTGGTGGTATGGCTGCACAAGTTCCAATTAAGGACAATGAAGACGAAAACCAAAAAGCAATTGATAAGGTTATTGTTGATAAAACAAGAGAGGTAACTGATGGTCATGATGGAACATGGGTTGCTCACCCTGCATTAGTGCCTATTGCACTTGGCATTTTTAACCAACACATGCCAACGGCTAATCAAGTAGATACTGACAAGCAAAGTGATTTTACAGCTACTGCAGATGATTTATTAGCATTACCAGAAGGAACAATTACCGAAGCTGGTTTACGAATGAACATCAACGTTGGTATTCTTTACCTAGAAAGCTGGTTAAGAGGAAACGGTGCTGTTGCTATTCACCACTTAATGGAAGATGCTGCAACTGCTGAGATTTCTCGAACGCAAGTTTGGCAATGGATTAAGGCAGGTGCTAAGTTAGAAGATGGGCGTACCATTACACACCTACTTTACCAAGACTTAAGAGATGATGAAATCATCCACATTAAAGAGTATGTTGGTAATAGAAGATATTCTTCTGGTAAGTTCCCTCAAGCTATTGCCTTATTTAACCGTTTGGTAAGTGCTGAGGATTTTGAAGAGTTCTTAACTACTTCAGCATATCAGTTTATCGACTAATAATTTGAAAAGAGTACACACAAATAAATAACAATTACTAATTAATTAAAATTTCAACTATTAAATTATGGGAAATTCATCACAAACAAGCTACGCTTCTGCATTGGAATACGTACAGAATCTTAAAGCAAAACATGGTAATACGTGGGATGCTATAAGTCCAGAAAATGCTGCGCGTATGGCTACACAAAATAGATTTAGAACAGGTTTAGATATCGCTAAATATACCGCTGCTATTATGCGTAAAGATATGGCTGAGTATGATGCTGATAGTTCTAAATACACACAATCATTAGGTGCATGGCATGGTTTTGTTGCACAACAAAACATGATTGCTGTAAAAAAGCATCACAAAACAACAGAAAAAAGATATATATATCTTTCTGGTTGGATGGTAGCTGCGCTTAGATCTGAGTTCGGTCCATTACCTGATCAATCAATGCACGAAAAAACGTCTGTTCCTATGCTAATCGAGGAAATTTACACTTTCTTGCGTCAAGCAGATGCGGTAGAATTAAACGATTTATTCAGACGTTTAGATGCTGGTGAAGATGTTCAGGCTGAGATTGACAACTTTGAAACTCACGTAGTTCCAATTATTGCTGATATTGATGCTGGTTTTGGTAATCCAGAAGCTACTTACTTATTAGGTAAGAAGATGATTGAAGCTGGAGCTTGTGCTTTACAGATTGAGAATCAAGTATCTGATGTAAAACAATGTGGTCACCAAGATGGTAAAGTAACTGTTCCTCATGAAGAGTTCCACGCTAAAATTAATGCTTTGCGTTACGCTTTCTTAGAACTAGGTGTTGAAGAAGGAGTTATTGTTGCACGTACTGACTCAGAAGGTGCTGGTTTAACTCAAACTATACCAGTTTCAGAAACTCCAGGTGATTTAGCTTCTCAATACATTAACTTCTTAAAAACAGAAGAAATCGATATTAGCGAGGCAAAAGATGACGAAGTTTTAATTAAGAAAGATGGAAAACTTCACCGTCCTGCACGTTTGGCTAGTGGTTTATATGAGTTTGAAAAAGGAACCAATATTGACCGTGTAGTATTAGATTGTATATCTAGCTTACAAGCAGGTGCAGATTTAATTTGGATTGAGACTCCAACTCCAAATGTAAAACAAATTGCACATATGATGAACCGTGTTAAAGAGGTAGTGCCTAACGCTAAGTTGGCATACAACAACTCTCCTTCTTTTAACTGGACTTTGAATTTCCGTAAGCAAGCTTATGATGCTATGGTGGAAGCTGGAGAAGATGTATCTTCTTACGATCGTGAAAAATTAATGGATGTTAAGTATGATGGTACTGAATTATGTAACCGTGCTGATGATATGATTCGCACTTTCCAAGCAGATGCTTCTAGAGAGGCGGGTATATTCCATCACTTAATTACATTACCTACCTACCATACTACAGCATTGAGCATGAACAATCTTACTGAAGGCTACTATGGTGAAAAAGGAATGTTGGCTTATGTAGAAGGTGTACAACGTCAAGAATTACGTAAAGGTGTTTCTTGTGTTAAACATCAACGTATGGCAGGGTCTGATATGGGAGACGATCACAAGGAATTTTTCGCTGGTGATTTAGCCCTAAAAGCAGGTGGTGAAAAAAATACATCTAACCAATTTGCTGTTTAAGCTTTAATACTTAAACACTTTGCTTAAAAAGCGGATAGCATTATATGCTATCCGCTTTTTTTTACCCATTCATTAGAGCTGTAAGGTGTTTCAAATATTCTCGACAATCTATTGTCGTGAATCGGAAACACCTTTTTCTTTTATTACTTCTGGGAGTTACTCATTCTCAATTGTTTTCTCAATGCTGTTCAGGTGGTGTACCAATTTCAGGAACAATAGGATTAGGGACTAACGACAAACACAGCTGGAACTTTTTAATTACCCAAGATTACAACGTTCTACAACAACTATTTGAAGGAGCGTCCAAACTCAACGATAATAAAAGAAAACGGGTAACCAACTCAACACTTATTGAAACAAATTACGGGTTAACAAACAAAATCACCCTCAGCTCAATTTTTTCATTTATCAACCAAAAAAGAGAAATCAATACTATCTCCAATTTATCAAACACCACCAGCACATCAGGAATTGGCGATGCTGTTTTACTATTGAAATATAGAATTAAACAAATTACTTTAAATCAAAGCCATGGACTAATCGTTGGTATAGGCCCTAAACTTCCATTAGGAAAATCAAACATACACAACGATAGCGGTATAATTTTACCAGCAGATTTACAACCTGGAACTGGTGCCTGGGACTTTTTAATATGGGGGCTTTATCAGAAAGCCAATTTATTTACTAAAAATCTAACCGGAACATTGGCAATTTCATTTAGGAAAACGGGGATTAACCGAGAGTATTTTGGAAGTCAACAATACCAATTTGGTAATGAATTAATGGTAAACCTACAAAGCAACTATAGATTTATCATTAAATCACACATGTACAGTGGCACCCTTGCTTTGCGATATCGTAATCAACATGAAGATTATATTAATGGAGAAAATTTTCCAAACTCGGGAGGCAACTTTGTTTTTCTTAACCCTAGTCTAAGTTTATATTTAACGCCTAAATTTCTCCTGACTACAGGTGCTTATATTCCAGTATATCAAAATGTAGGGGGCACCCAACTGGCCACTAGTTATAAACTCTTGTTTAGCCTTTCCTATACCCTAACTAATAACAAAAACAATTAAAATGAAAGCAAAATTATTTTTATTCATTACCCTAAGTACTCTCATATATTCTTGCAAAAAAAACAAACAAGCTGATATCAAAGGCGACTGGTTAATTCCGAAAGATGAAGTATTGGATGGAGGACCAGGAAAAGATGGAATTCCGGCACTCGAAAATCCACCATTTACAGGAGCAAGCGAGGCTAATTATTTGAATGACAATAGTATAATTATTGGATTGGTTTCGGGTAACACAATAAAAGCATACCCACTTCCTATTTTAGATT
Organism: uncultured bacterium; assembly: GCA_964014945.1. Classification (GTDB taxonomy): domain Bacteria; phylum Bacteroidota; class Bacteroidia; order 2-12-FULL-35-15; family 2-12-FULL-35-15; genus 2-12-FULL-35-15. The sequence goes on from CAXHCC010000065.1 coordinate 11,206, forward strand.
GGCATGAAATAATCAATGACAATGTAAACGGAAGCGATTTAGCTATTAATTATTGCCCATTAACAGGAACAGGAATGGCTTGGAATAGAAAGCTTACCGACACTAATTCCACATTTGGCGTATCGGGGTTGCTGTACAATTCAAATTTGATATTATACGATAGAGAAAGCAATAGCAATTGGTCACAAATGCGTTTAGAATGTGTTAACGGAAGTTTAATCGGCAATAAAGCTATTATTCAACACGTGATAGAAACCAGCTGGTCTACCTGGAAAAAAATGTATCCCAACACGCAAGTTGTATCAAGCTCTACTGGTCATAATAGAAATTACACTACCTATCCATATGGTGATTATAATATCAATAACAGTAAATTTATATTTCCGGTTAGTAGCACAGATTCTAGGCTTCCGAATAAGGAACGTGTACATGGAATTATCATTGATGGGCAGGCTAAAGTGTATCGTTTTTCAAATTTCACGGACAGTATAAGCATTATAAACGATGTGATTAAAGATCAAGAAGTTATTATTACCGGAAGTGTTAGCAAAAATATGATTACGTCATTTTATCGCAAACTACCTGATGGCAGCTCATTAACATTTAATACAGTACAAGATTCACTACCTGTAATACTAAAAGATAACGAAGGTAACCGATGGGATGTTTTTGGCGTAGCAGTAAGCGGACCAAGATCTGGAGAAAAATTAACACATACCAATTCATTAATGGGTTACTGGTTTGCATGGGCAGCTTTTTACCCGAGTGTTCTTTTGTACTAAAAACTACTAACAAAGAATAATCTAATGGTTGTAAGTTACATCACTCATCAAAAAGGTATTAACTATATTAAATTTCGGATTAGTGATAAATAGAAAGCGGATAGCATTTAATTGCTATCATTAGTATAGTTTTTAATATTCTGAAAAAATTAATATCTTAGACTGGTAAGCTATTAATACCACCACCGATTGTAAATGGACTACAAGCGCTTTGAACTTAGGGATAGAAAAGTACTTATTGAAGTATACCAAGGCACCTTTGGCATTGAAGACATCCTGCAACTCAATGAAAATCTTCTGGCAACTATTTCTGAAGCAGCCGAACCTCTCATTATTCTTGCCGACATTAGTAAAGCAACTTTCCCTGACATTCCACATGAAATGATTGGCGAATTGTTTAAAGCCATTGACGAACAAAGCAACAAAACCGATGGCATGAAGGTGGCATTATATACTGGTAACAACAAATTTGAAGATTTTGAAAAAGCAAGTATCTATGCTCGCCTTTCATCCAATCGTCCAATTTCTATGATACCGTTTAACTTTTTACATGCAGCCGTCCAATGGCTAGGCCTTAATGAGGAAGAGCAAGCAGAGGTTAATAATTTGCTAGCCCCTCACCAATAAGCGTATTATTGATACTGTAAACAATTTTTGGTACATTTAACAGCGATGAAAAAAGCGCTGGTATTATTTTGCATTTCTTTAATTTTATTCTCTTGTAAAGGAGGAGATAAAGTAAAATCCAATGCTAAAAAAGCACCTACCACTTATCATTACGACTCACTCTTTGTAACTGTAAAAGCGAAAGATTTAAGCGAAGATATGAGTCGTCTTTCTACCAAAAATGACGAAATCGTTATTTTTCTATATGCAATTGATGACTCAACCAATTCGGCAACACAAGTATTCAAAAAAGAGTTTACTTACGACTTTAAAAATAGATTTACCAGTGACTTTTGGACCTTGCGCGAAAACATGCAAAACACAAAACTTGTATTTTTTCTCCTAGAAAGAGACTCTAAAATAACTGCCAACCAACTTGATACTATCGTACAAAACAACTACAATAAATTAATTGTAGCCAGAAATGAAGGAGACTATACTATTATAACCTGTCTCTTATACACATCTGACGCTGCCGACGATGTGCGTTGTG
>CAXHCC010000066.1:0-13052 GCA_964014945.1 uncultured bacterium
CACAACGCACATCGTCGGCAGCGTCAGATGTGTATAAGAGACAGTGATAGTGGTGTCTGAAACTAGGGCATTTTTGAAGATGGTATCTGAAAATAAAACCGTTTGAGCAACAAGCAAATTCGTAAAGAAAAATACGAGTATGAAAGTGGACAATATTTTCATGAAACCGGCAATTAACTTCAGCAAAACTAAGGATTTATCATGACTATTGACTGAGCAAAATCTATTACCTTTACCCCTTCAAGAATATGGGAGTATTTAACAAAAGCAAACTTAACCCCGACGAATTATCGTTTTGGGGACATATTGATGCCCTTCGTGGACATTTGATAAGAATTGTGATAGCGATTCTCGCCGCGGCAATTGTGCTTTTTACACAACCCAACTTTTTGTTTGACACAATTGTGTTAGGCCCTATTAATAGTGACTTTCTAACCTATCGTGCATTTTGCAAACTATCTAACATATTAGGACTAGGTGATCAATTGTGTTTTGGGAATTACAACTTTGTGCTCCAAAGTTTAGGGCCAGCAAACCAGTTTACATCTCATATGTGGATTGCATTTATTGGAGGATTTATTATTAGTTTTCCCTACCTCTTGTATGAAGTTTTTGCGTTTATTAAACCCGCGCTAAGTGGTAAGGAAAAGAATGCGTCTATTACATTCATATTTACATCTTCCTTTCTTTTTCTGATAGGGGTTATGTTCAGCTATTTCATCATAGTACCGCTTGCTATAAACTTTTTGGGCGATTATAAGGTTAGCAGCATGATAGAAAACAACTTTACCATGGAGGCTTATGTTTCATTTGTAACAACCTTAACCTTCGCAACGGGCATAGTTTTTGAATTGCCTGTTATCATGTTTTTCCTATCAACGTTTGGTTTGGTTACTCCTGATTTTTTGAGACAATACAGACGGCACGCACTGATTATTATACTGTTAACTGCAGGCGTAATAACCCCTTCGCCTGACGTAACATCGCAACTATTAGTTGCCACTCCGCTTTACCTATTATATGAAGTTAGCATATATGTATCGGCATATGTGGTGAAAAGAAATGCAAATTAAAAAAGGGTTGAATTACTTTTAAAATGCTACATTTAAATTAACTATGAATTCGCATTCTTTTAAAAAACGTAGTTTATTCAGTACCCTACTTGTATTGTTATTATACTGTCAAGTTGCGCTATCTCAAACTACTTTGGTGCGGGGTACGATTCGTGACTTTAGCACAGGCGAACCCCTACCATTTGTGAACGTTGTTTTTCAAGGAACTACAACAGGAAACATTACAGACATAAATGGTTTTTATAGTATTAGCACGGAGGAGAATGTTGATTCCATTGTTGTTTCTTATGTAGGATATAACCAATACGTTGGTGCTGTTAAGCGTGGCCAAACACAAGAGTTAAACATAGGATTAAAGCAAGGAATCGCCCTAAAAGAGGTGGTAATTAAACCTGGCGAAAACCCTGCCCATAGGATAATCAAGAAATTAATAGAAAATAAAAAAGCCAATGATTTTAACAACCTAAACTCATACTCATATGAGGTTTACAACAAAGTTGAATTTGATTTAAACAATTTGGATGAAGACTTTAAAAACAAAAAATTACTAAAACCTGTATCGTTCATTTTTGATAATATAGATAGTAGTAATACAGAAGAGAAACCTTACTTGCCTGTTTTTATTACCGAGACGATTTCAGATATTCATTACCGAAGTAAACCAAAATCGAAAAAGGAAATTATTAAAGCAAGCAAAGTTTCAGGTATCGAAAATGCAAGCGTATCGCAATTTATGGGCGACATGTATCAACAAGTTAATTTTTACGATAACAACATTGTATTTTTTAACAAGCATTTTGCAAGTCCGTTGTCCAATAATGCCCTAGGATACTATCGTTTTTATTTAATTGATAGTATGGAAATTGATGGTCAAAAATGCTACCAGTTAATGTTTAAACCCAAACGAAAACAGGAGCTCACATTTAATGGAAATGTATGGATTGCTGACTCTTCCTATGCACTGAAGCAAATTGAATTAAGCATCGCTGAAGATGCTAACATAAACTTTATCAATTCAACTACCATGGTACAAAAGTTTGCTTATTCCAATGGTGCATGGATGAAAGAAAAAGAGAAGGTCGTTATAGATTTCAATCCTTTTCCAGTTGATCAAAAGAAGCAAACGGTAATGGGTATTTATGGAAGAAAAACAACTTCTTATAAAAATTTTGTTGTTAACACTGAAGTAAACGATAGCACTTTTGAGGAACCTGAAAACTCAACTATTGCTGAGGATGCGTTTGAAAAGTCGGCGGACTACTGGAATGCTAATAGGCATGATACATTATCCAGACAAGAAAAGTTAGTTTATGACATGGTTGACACTTTACAATCTTTACCAATTTATAGAACCTGGGTGGATGTTGTTGAGTTATTTGTTACTGGCTACTATGTTAGAAATAAACTTGAATACGGTCCTTATTACAACACCTATAGCAATAATGATGTTGAAGGACATCGGTTTAGGTTTGGAATGCGTACAAGCACCGAGTTTAGTAAACAAATAAGGCTAATGGGGTACATTGCTTACGGAACGAAGGATGATGACATTAAATACAAATTTGGTTTTCAAACCTTCCTGTCAAAAAAGCCACGCACCATGATTGGTATGTATTACAAAAACGACAATGAGATATTGGGACAAAGCCAAAATGCGTTTACAACAGACAATATACTAGCTTCTGTATTTAGACGTGGGCCGCTTAGAAACCTAACTAGGGCTAAACAATTTGACACGTATATTGATAGGCAATGGCTGCCTGGATTTAGCACCAAATTAAGCTTTTATAATAGGGAGTTAGAACCTCAAGGCAATTTCTCGTACGAAAAATTAGATGAAGCAACGCAAACCGTAACCTTAAAAAATAACATTACCACAACAGAGCTTAGATTACTTGCAAGGTTTGCGTACAAAGAAAAGTTTGTTGTTGGCGTTTTTAATAGAAAAAGTTTAGGCACTAAATATCCCATTATTCAATCAGAAGTTACATTAGGTGTAAAAGGAATAGTTGGCAGCGAGTACAACTACCAAAAGTTGGTATTAAATTTGAAGGATAGAATATATACTAACCCTATTGGGTATTTTGATTATATAATAGAGGCTGGGCAAACTTGGGGTACACTACCCTACCCCTTGTTACAATTACCTGGAGGGAATGAAACTTACATTTACGATATATACGCATTTAATAGCATGAATTTTTTTGAATTTGTAAATGATAAATATATTTCCGCCACTATTTCTCACCACTTTGGAGGATTTTTCCTAAATAAAATTCCATTAATGCGAAAGTTAAAATGGAGAGAAGTTGTTGGAGCTAAAACTATTGTAGGAAATGCTAGCGCTAAACATCAAGCTGAGTTATTATTACCTACATATATTAACACGTTAAACAATAAACCATATTATGAAGCCACAGCAGGGATTGAAAACATCTTTAAAATTTTTAGGGTAGATGCTGTTTGGAGGTTGGCCTATTTAGATGCACCAAGAGCAATTCCATTTACAGTTAAGGCTTCAATGCAATTTTCATTTTAAACGTTATGATACTTCGTACGGAAAACCTTGTTAAAAAATATAGTAATAGAACGGTTTCTAAGAATGTTACTATTGAAGTAAAACAAGGGGAAATAGTTGGTCTGCTTGGGCCAAATGGTGCTGGAAAAACCACTTCCTTTTACATGATTGTGGGTATGATACAACCCAATTCAGGTAAAATATTTTTAGACGATAAAAACATTACTAAGGAGCCAATGTATAAAAGAGCTCAACTAGGAATTGGGTATTTACCCCAAGAAGCATCTGTTTTTAGAAAGCTGAGTATAGAAGACAATATTAAAGCTATTTTAGAATTACAAAATCTATCCGATCAGGAACAAGAAGCTAAGCTGGAAGAGTTACTAGACGAATTTAACCTACAACATATTCGGAAAAATTTGGGGGACAGACTTTCAGGTGGTGAACGAAGAAGAACTGAAATTGCAAGATGCTTGGCAGCCAATCCTAAATTTATTCTATTGGATGAGCCTTTTGCAGGGGTTGACCCGATTGCGGTTGAGGATATTCAATCGATTGTTGCAAAACTCAAAGAAAAAAACATTGGTATGCTAATTACCGATCACAATGTTCAAGAAACATTGCAAATAACCAATAGAGCTTATTTACTTTTTGAAGGGAGCATACTTAAAGCGGGTACGGCGGAAGAACTTGCTAACGATGAACAAGTAAGACGTGTTTATTTAGGCAAGAATTTTGAATTGAGAAATGTAAGTACAGAAAGCTAGTTTTCTTTAACTAGTTTTCAAACAGTTCATACTCGTAAGACTCCATTATTTGGTTCGCTAACAACTTTTTGCAAGCATCCTCTACCTTTTCTGTAGCAACATCTTTTGATTCTGCCTCTACCTCAAGTGTAATATGCTTACCAATTCTAACATTATCAATTTCAGGCAATCCTAAATTTTTCATACTTCCAGTTACCGCTTTCCCTTGCGGATCAAGTAAAGCCTTAAGCGGCATAACGTCAATTTCTGCTCTAAATTTCATTATGATATGAATATTTTAATTAGTGATAACTGAAACAATTATGTACAAAAATATAATAATTGGCAATGCAATAAACTTAAATGCGAATAATAATATTAACGCCAGAATCAAAAACAAGTACCTACTTTTATTATCGGTCCATTTAAAATTACTGAATTTTAAAGCTAGCAAAGGTAAGTTTGCTACCATTAAATATGACGATATAAGAGTTATGCCCAGTAGCAACCACGGATTATGCAAATAATCGAGCATATTTATGTCTGCAAATATGGGATTGAATTCAATGATTAGCGGCAGGGAACAAATTAATATAGTATTAGCAGGAGTAGGTAGTCCAACAAATGAATTGCTCTGATCTTCATCAATATTAAATTTAGCCAATCGAAGTGCAGAAAATATCGTTATTATAAAACCAGTGTAAGCTAACCATAACGGAAACTTTTCTGGCCCACCAGAGAAGGTTAGCATCTCCATTGAATCAATTACCTTTGGGTTCCCATATGCAGCTGCATCAAGGAGCATCAAAAACATGACCGCACCAGGTACAAGTCCAAAAGTCACCATATCCGCCAAAGAGTCAAGCTGCTTACCAATCTCAGATTTAACATTTAGTAGACGTGCAACAAAGCCATCCAAAAAATCCAGCACCGCTGCTATTCCAACAAAATAGGACGCATAAACAAGGTAACCATTAAACGCAACCACAATTGCGATGCATCCGCAAAATAAGTTGCCACACGTAATTGCATTAGGTATATAGCTTTTTATATTCATAAGAATAGTTAAGTACGAAAGTAATCTTTTAATTTCAAAAACTTACGTTCATACAACTCATAGCTGGCAATAGAAATAGCCACTACTAACAACAACACAACAGCCGGGTAGATCAGAAAACTATGCCAATAACTTTCATTGGCAACGTAACGAGCAGCGATTGTTTTAATGACCGTAATAGCAACTCCATGCCAACAATACAAGCCAAAACTAATTTTGCCCAAATAATTGATCCATTTAAATTTCCCAACATTAAATAGCCGATTGGTATTGAAACACTGATCAAATAATATAAAAATGAACAAAATATTAAATGCGATTTGCCTGAAGCCAGGAACAAACATATGATGCTCCCCCACTCTAAAAAAATACAGTGCAACAAAAAAGAAAGAATAGAGTAATAGCCAAAACAACCTTGAACGTTCCTTCAGCCATCTAAACAATTGGGTCTTTTTTGCGCTTATATTTGCTAACAAAGCTCCAAGAGCAAATGCTGGTAAATAATTAAGCGTATCATAATACACATGATCAATAATTTTTGCAGCCTCAGCAAACAAAAAAACAAAGTGAGCAATAAATAAACAAACGACTATACCATTAATGTTGTTATAGAAATAACGCATCAAGATTCCCCACAAAAGATAAAACTGTTCTTCAACTGAAATAGTCCATAAAAACACTAAAAAGAATAAAAAATCATCACTAACATACGCTACATAATAATTTGCTGTGAATGTTATGAACCACCAAATGTTTGGCAAAGTACTTACTTGTAACTGGGAAGAACTAAAAACAGAAACTACACTGTATGTAGCAAATATGATAAAAAAATAGAGCGGCCAAATACGAAGTGCTCGCCTTGAATAGAAGTTTTTAAGACCAAACGAATTGGTTAATTCGTATTCATTTAAAACAAGCCAGGTTAATAAAAATGACGATAGCTCAAAAAAAAAGCTCACCCCCAAGTAAGGGTAAGGCTCCAACGTATAGTTCACTTCATCAACAAAGCCTACAATACTAGGAGTGTCTGAAAAAAAAGTGTGCCCAAAAAACACAAACAAAAAGGCAGTAAACCTTAAAGCATCAACATTATTAAAATACTGGGAGTGTGTACTCATTTATTTGTCTCTAAATTTATTAAAAATAAAGAAGTGTTATGCGCATTAAACCCAAACTCCATAAATCAGTTTTATCACTTTATTCATTTTTATTGGTTGTTACAATACTTATTTTTAGGTATATTTGCACTCAGATTAGAATTAGTCTAAATAAGAATAAGCTAATCTAAGTTAAATTAGAACAACTAAGAACGAGCGAAAATGATTACTGTTACTGAAAGTGCTAAGCAACATGCGCAAGAGCTAATCGCAAAAGAAAACAAAGCTCCCGACTCCTTTATTAGAGTTGGTGTTGATGGAGGTGGATGCTCTGGCTTATCCTATAAGTTAGAGTTTGATACTGAAATTCGCGAAAACGATCAGGTATTTGAAGATAAAGGGATAAAGATAGTGGTAGATAAAAAGAGCTTTTTATACTTGGTAGGAACGGAACTTGACTACACGGGAGGATTGAATGGAAAGGGCTTTGTATTTAACAATCCAAACGCAAGCCGCACATGCGGATGTGGTGATTCTTTTGCCGTTTAGTTTTATTAAAGGGTATGGCGAACGAGATATTTGACGAAAAATTAGAAGAGGATTACAAGTACGGCTTTGTAACCGATATTGAAGCGGACAATGCTCCTAAAGGTTTGGATGAAAGTATTATTCGATTTATTTCGAATAAGAAAAACGAGCCTGAATGGTTATTGGAGTTTAGGTTAAAAGCTTTTGAATATTGGAAAACCTTAGAAGAGCCAGATTGGGCACATGTTAATTATGAAAAACCTGATTTTCAGGATATCATTTATTACTCTGCACCTAAACCACAAAAAAAGCTGAATAGCTTGGATGAGGTTGACCCGGAGCTATTAAAAACCTTTGATAAACTTGGAATTTCTATAGAAGAACAAAAGAGATTGAGTGGAGTTGAAAGCAACATTGCCGTTGACGTTGTAATGGACAGTGTTTCTGTTAAAACTACCTTTAAAGAAACGTTAGCAGAAAAAGGAATCATCTTTTGCTCGTTTGGAGAAGCGGTTCAAGACCATCCTGAATTAGTAAAAAAATACATGGGTAGTGTGGTGCCCTATAAGGATAATTTTTACGCCGCTTTAAATTCAGCCGTTTTTACGGATGGTTCATTTTGCTATATACCAAAGGGCGTTAGATGTCCAATGGAATTATCAACCTACTTTAGAATTAACTCTGCAGGAACAGGACAATTTGAACGCACCCTTATCATTGCTGATGAGGATTCATATGTAAGTTATTTAGAAGGCTGTACTGCCCCAATGCGGGATGAAAACCAATTACATGCTGCAGTGGTAGAAATAGTTTCACATAAAAAAGCAGAAGTAAAATATAGTACTGTACAAAACTGGTACCCAGGAGATAAAAATGGTGTAGGAGGTGTATTTAATTTTGTTACTAAAAGAGGTATTTGCTTGGAGGAGCATTCGAAAATATCATGGACGCAAGTAGAAACAGGGTCAGCAGTAACTTGGAAATACCCGTCTGTAATATTAAAAGGTGACAATTCTGTTGGCGAGTTTTACTCTGTTGCCTTAACAAACAACTATCAACAAGCCGACACCGGAACCAAAATGTTGCATCTTGGGAAAAATACGAGAAGCACCATTATATCAAAGGGGATATCTGCTGGGTTTAGTAATAATAGTTATCGTGGTTTAGTGAGAGTTGGTAAGGGTGCAACAAATGCCCGAAACTTTTCTCAATGCGACAGTTTATTGATGGGTGACAAATGCGGTGCACATACGTTTCCTTATATAGAAATTAAAGACCAGTCAGCAATTGTTGAGCACGAAGCAACTACCTCTAAAATTGGGGAAGATCAATTATTCTATTGCAACCAAAGAGGTATTGATACCGAGAAAGCAATCGGTTTAATTGTAAATGGCTATTGCAAAGAAATTTTAAACAAACTACCTATGGAATTTGCGGTGGAAGCACAAAAGTTACTATCTGTTTCCTTGGAAGGGTCTGTGGGTTAATATTGATATTTAAACGAATTAGTACAAAGTATGATTTCTATAAAAAACTTACACGCGTCAATTGATGGAAAGGAAATACTAAAAGGAATTAACCTTGAAGTAAATGCAGGAGAAGTACATGCGATTATGGGGCCAAATGGTTCTGGGAAAAGCACACTTTCTTCGGTATTGGCGGGCAGAGAAGAATATGACATCACGGAAGGAAGTGTAACATTTGAAGGAAAAGATTTGCTTGATTTATCGCCTGAAGACAGAGCAAGAGAGGGTGTATTTTTAGCTTTTCAATACCCAATTGAAATTCCAGGAGTTAGTAATGTTAATTTTCTGAAGACTGCTATTAATGAAAAGCGCGCTTATTTAGGGCAAGATGAAATTGCGGCTAAAGATTTTTTAGCCTTGGTTAAGGAAAAGCAGCAGTTGGTGGAGCTAGATGTAAAGCTTGCAAACAGATCAGTAAATGAAGGGTTTAGTGGAGGAGAAAAAAAGAGAAATGAAATATTTCAAATGGCCATGCTTGCTCCTAAATTGGCCATATTAGATGAAACAGATAGTGGTTTAGATATTGACGCATTGCGTGTTGTAGCAAATGGCGTTAACAAACTTAAGTCTAAGGATAATGCCACGGTTGTAATTACCCATTACCAGCGTTTGTTGGATTATATTGTACCCGATTTTGTACATGTACTTTATAACGGAAAAATTGTAAAATCGGGGACGAAAGAGCTGGCTCTTGAACTAGAAGAAAAGGGGTATGACTTTATTAAAGAAGAAGTAGCAGGATAAAATGAGTGCACAAGAAATAACCAAACCTGCTGATACACTACTTGAAAAAGTAGCTAAACACCCTTTACCGAAGTGGCAAGAGCAACATAGATCAGCGGCTCTTGAGAGCTTTACCCAACAAGGCCTTCCTAATAGTAAGAATGAGTCGTATAAGTATACGCGATTAGATAAAGCGCTTAAAAACGGGTACAGCATCAACGCATCCTCCGACACAAAAACTGCGCCTAGCTCCTTTGCAGGTGATTATATTAACATAGTTCTTTTAAATGGAGAGCTAATTGAATTGCCACCAGCAGAAAGTACTCCCAAAGGGTTGACGATTAATAACATTACTGCCGTTGAAGATGAAACTTTATCTACGCATTACGGATCATGCAGTTCTGTTAAAAGTGACCCGTTTATTGCATTAAACACTGCTTTAACTAAAGGAGGTGTATATATACACATTCAGAAAAATAGTGTAATTGAACAAGCTATTCACATAACCCACATTTCTTCTAATACTGATAACAGTATTATAAATCCTAGAAACTTAATTATAGTAGAGGAAGGAGTGCAAGCTACTTTTATTGAAAGTTTTGAAACCCAAGAATCTAGTGCTAACACCTTTAATAATGCCATGAGTGAGTTCGTAATTGGTAAGGGTGCCGTAATTCATCATCACAAAATTCAAGATGAAGAAAATTGGGGCATTATGGTTAATACCACCAATGTTTCACAAGCGGAAAAAAGCGTATTTACTACTAACAACATTACCTTAAGTGGATCATTGGTTCGCAATAATTTAAATATTGATTTAAACGGTGAACACATTGAAAGTAATTTGAACGGATTATGCCTAGTAGGTGGCAAAGAGGTTGTTGACAATCAAACGCTGGTTAATCACAATAAACCTAATTGCAATAGTAACGAATTGTATAAAGGTGTTATTAACGGTAAAGCAACGGTAACCTTTAATGGAAAGATCCACGTGAAAAAGGATGCACAAAAAACGAATGCTTTCCAATCGAATAAGAACATATTACTTAGCGATGACGGTACAATTAATACCAAACCGCAATTAGAAATATATGCAGATGACGTAAAATGTTCGCACGGTACAACAACAGGGAAACTGGATGACGAACATATTTTTTATTTACGTTCAAGAGGATTAAGTGAAGAAAGTGCAAAAAAGTTGCTTTTATTTGCCTTTTCAGCAGAAACGCTTGAAACTATCAACAATGACCTACTTAAAGAACAGCTAGAAAAAAGAATATTAGACAAACTAGCCCCTTCCTTAAGTAAAACATCTGCCTAATCCAATCCGCGACAAGCACTTAAATTAATTCTAAAGCGTCGACGGATATATCAATACAGACAATTCTTGTGATTGGTATTTTTTTTTGTTCAAAACATCATTTTTCAAAAAAAAAATTACCTTTGCCTCATTATATGACGAATATCATATTTCCAATATGACAAACATCATGTTATAGTATCAAGAGAGGTAGTGAAAGAAAGTTCCGTACATATTAGTCCTGCTGCTTTAGTTAAAAGTAAAATTGGGGACTATATTGCCCTAGTTAAGCTCCGACTTACAATTATGGTTGTTTTTTCAGCTGGTATGGGCTATGTAATTGCAGCCTATCAAAACTTTAGCTGGAGCGAGTTAGGAATAGTTCTTTTTTCCGGTTTTTTAATTACTGGTTCGGCTAACGGCATTAATCAGATTATTGAGCGAAAGCTTGATTCCTTAATGACCAGAACGGAAAATAGACCCGTTGCAACAGGTAGAATAAAAGTATTTGAAGCCGTTATTTTCACTACTATAATGGGCGTGATAGGCGCCATGTTGCTAGGCTACTATTTGAATCAATTAAGTGCAATAATTGGCACTTCATCATTGCTATTATACGCTTTTGTTTATACACCGCTTAAACGTATTTCTAGACTTTCTGTAATCGCGGGAGCCTTTCCTGGTGCAGCGCCTCCAATTATTGGCTTTACAGCTGCCACTGGATATTTTAACGAGCTTTGTTTATTATTATTTGCCGTTCAGTTTGTATGGCAACTTCCTCACTTTTGGGCGGTTGCTTGGATGTTAGATGAGGATTATAAAAAAGCAGGATTCAGACTTCTTCCATCCTTAAAAGGGAGAGGTAACGAAAGCGCTGTTTATATTATAATTTCAACATTTATTTTACTACCATTATGTGCTTACTTCATGTATGCCAATTTTGTTGGCCCAATTGTGGGTGGGTTAATGATAGTAGTTACCCTGAATTTTTTATACCAAGCTTATATGCTTTGGAAAACAGAAAATTTAAAAGAAGCTAAAAATTTAATGTTTGGCTCATTTTACTATTTACCGTTAATACAAATTTTAATATTAATAGGAACCTTATTCCAAAACGTATAAAAACGTCTTTTACCTGATGGTGCTAGGCAGAAAAATTGAAACAATAGATTAAAATTACAACAATGATAAATTTATTAATTACAGCTACCGTTATTTTAAGTGCATTTACAGTTATGTACCTTGTAAGGATTTCAGAACTCCTTACAGAAGCCAATGGTGAATCACAAAAACAAACAATTGTTTCGGCATTTCAAAACAATTTTCAAAAACTCCTACTCGTAGTATTTGCAATAGCACTATACGGTTTTTACTACTACTTAGTAGATGTTTATGGGGGAAGTTTATTACCAGTTTCTGCATCTGAGCATGGCGTTGAAATTGATAAACTTTACAATTTTAACTGGGTAATTGTTAACGCTGTTTTCTTTATATGCGTTTCATTATTGGTGTATTTTGCTTTTAAATTCGCTCGTAAAGATGGCAACACAGCTTCTTTTATTACAACCAACCATAAACTAGAAATCGGGTTAGCAACGTTGGTTTCTATTGTATTAGCGATTGTTGTTTCATGGGGTATTATAACTTGGAATAAAATAACAACACCTCCTACAGGTGAAGATGTAATTACCATTGAGTTATATGCAAGACAATTTGACTGGACAGCAAGGTATGCAGGAAACGATGGCAAACATGGTGGATTTGATTTTCACCAAATCACTTCAAAAAATGCACTTGGTTTAATTGCTGACGATAGTGCTAGCATAGATGATAAATTGGTAAGAAACGAGTTTCACATTCCAATTGGCAGAAGGATTAATTTCACATTGCGTTCACAGGATGTGATTCATAGTGCATATATGCCGCATTTCCGTTCACAAATGAACTGCGTACCAGGTATGTCTACACAAATGAGCTTTACGCCAATACTAACTACAGAAGAAATGCGTGAAGAAACTGGCAACCCTGAATTTCAATATGTATTGCTTTGCAACAAAATTTGTGGTAAAGCACACAGCAATATGCGAATGGATATTATTGTTGAAAGCGAAGAAGATTATAACGCTTGGTTAGCAAAACAAAAAACGGCAACCGACTTAGGCGCTTTTAACAACTAGCAAATCCAGCAAAGATTAAGTTAATAACAAAGACACAAAATTAGATATTATAACATGAGCACTAACGAACACGGTCATCACGAAGAACATTGGGCAACTAAATACTTATTTAGCCAAGACCATAAAATGATTGGAAAGCAATTCCTAGTTACTGGTATTTTCATGGCAGTAATAGGAACGTTTATATCCGTATTGTTTCGATTGCAATTGGCGTGGCCAGGTGAAAGCTTTGGTATTTTAAGTACGTTTTTAGGTGAGAAATGGGCTCCAGATGGCGTATTGGATCCTGGTATGTACTTAGCATTGG
>CAXHCC010000067.1:0-12867 GCA_964014945.1 uncultured bacterium
GAGTATCCTTGTACACACCTGAAAAAGTTAACATAGGCGTACCATAATTAATTTCTTCGAGGCTGTATACTTGAAAATAATCCGTAAATCGAACACCAAGCATAGTGTATCATTTTAAGTTATCGGCAATTGAATTACGCATTCTTTCTTTGCAATCTTCAGAAAGTTTCTTGTCAGTTGATTTTAAAATCTCATCACAATTTTTATCCATCATCTTATCCATCAACTCGCTATCCTTTTTATAATCTTTACAATAGCTGCATACGCCAATATGCAACTTTAATTGCCATTTTTCAAAAAAGGAAAGCTCTCCTGCGCAGCCTTTCTCTACCAACATGGTAGCTCTTTCACACGACCCTAATATGGCTTGCATTAATTTATTCATGCCTTATTGGTTTATCCAATTTTTTTGGATGCAATTTCTCAACTTTAGTTTTGCTCTGTGCATCAACACCCAATAATTGGTAGTTGTAATGTTTAATACCTTACAAATAATTTCTGTTTTTTCGTCCTCTATTAACTTAAGAATAACCAACTGTTTGTAGTTTTCTGGAAGCTTTGAGATGCACTTATTCATAATCGCCCCTAGCTCTTTATTCTCTAATGCATCCTCGGTACTATTATCTAATGATCCTGGTAAAACATTGTTGGTCCATCCACCATCTTCATTAAAAAAAGTATCCATGAACGATGCGTCATCATTCATGAAACGTGAATTGTTGATCTCCCTTTTTGTGGATGCCTTGCGATAGTGATCGGCTATCTTAAACTTTAAAATTGAAAACAACCAGGTTCTTTCCGTGCTATCACCTTTAAAGTTATCTTTTGATTTTAGGCCAGCTAAGAAAGTTTCTTGTACTAAATCTTCCGCAAGTTCAGATTTACCTGTTTTGCTATATGCATAACCAAATAATTGATCGGCATACGTATCTATCCATTTATCAGGTTGCAATTTATTTGTGGTGATTGCCATAATAATTTCAAGCACCAAATTACAACATAATATTCATTTCAATTAACGTAATGATCGAATTTGCTGTAGGATACCCTCCTTGCCTATATATCCTACAAAATTCCAAACCTGCCTTTTCCCTTTGTACAACTTTAAAGTTGGCAATGCATCAATTCTTAAGGTAGTTGCAAGCTGCTGATTTTTATCCACGTCAATTCGAACTATCACCACATCCTCATTTTCTTTATCTATCTCCTCCAATATGGGTTTTAACTTCTTGCATGGCCCACACCAATCCGCGTAAAAATCAACTATCACTAGCTTATTAGCATCTATTAAATCTTCGTAAGCCGCAACATCATACCCATTGTTAGAAGTACTTCCACTTACAACAGGTAAGTTTTCTGATTTCCATTTCAGTATTCCACCGTCCAATTCAACAATTTGTTTAAAGCCCATACTCGATAACTTGCCAGCCGCCGAAGCACTTCTTCCACCACTCAAGCAATACACATAAACCGTATTAACTTTATTCAGTTTTTGCGCTTCTGCTTCAAAATCTGGACTTCTCCAATTTATATTCATAGCCCCATCAATGTGTCCTCCAGCAAACTCCTCCTCCGTTCTAACATCAACAATTATAGGTTCTGTTGCACTAGTTATTTGGGACGAAAACTCCTGTGCTGAAACAAGGGTTTTACCATTTTGCCCGTTGCTACAACTGTACAAAAAACTAGTGAAAGCCACTAGCCACATTAATGCTTTTCCTGATTTCATATACTATAAATTTAAGTTTATTATTCGTTCTAATTCGTTGGCCTGCACCACGCCTGATTGTCGCCATTTTATATCTCCATTTTTAAAAAGTATAAGTGTAGGCACACCTTGCACTTTATAAGCGGCTGCAGCTTGCTGGTTTTTGTCCACATCAATTTTAATAATTGTTGCTTTATCTCCCAAATTGTTTTTTAGCTCTCCTAAAATTAGTTGCATCATTTTGCACGGCCCGCACCAGTCGGCATAAAAGTCGACTAGTACAGGTTTATCGCTATTTATAAGTTCCTTAAAGCTAGACATATTAATTAAATTTTTGATTGTAAACTATGCCAACCTCCACCGTTGTGCACATTGTCGTAACCATTGGCTTTTAAAATACGCTTGGCCGAAGCACTTCGCATACCTGAAGCACAGCAAGTGATAACCGTTTTGTTTTTATCCTTTAGTTTCTTTAACTGTTTAGGCAAAACGTCTAAGGGAATATTTATGGACTTATTAATGTGCCCTCCAGCATACTCACCTTTTGTTCTTACATCCACTATTATTGCACCATCATTAACTAATTGCTGGTAATCTAGTTTGGGCGCTAATCCTAAAATTGTTTTAATTGTATCTAACATCTTTAATCTATTTAAACTGGTTAACGGTTATCCATGAACCCCCATTGTAACACTCAATATCATTTCGCTTTAAATAATCTTGTACTTGTCCACTTCTGTTTCCCGAAGCACAACACAAAATTAAGGGGCTAGGCATTCTTTTTAATTCTTCTATCCGTTGCGTTACTTCTTGCATTGGAATATTTATCGAACCCAACACGTTTCCGCCAGCAAATTCTTCCGGAGTACGTACATCTACAATGGTACCTTCATTTTGTTTTATTCTTTCTTCTAAGTTCATTTTATTCATTTGTTTTTTCCTTATTAAACATATCTAATAGTAAACCTCCCATAACGGCACCGTATAAAGTACTATTAATAGGTTTTGAGGTGATGGCACATGTACCACTTGCACAACCAATAAAGTAATAATACAGGTAACCTGCTACTGCACCAATCATCACTCCAATTATTGCTAACTTATATTTTACAAGCACCTTCATTTATAAATGCATTAATATTCTCGCCTAAATCATAAACCTCTACACCTTCCAAATTATTCTTTATAATCGATCGTCCGGCAGGGCTTCTATAACCTCCAGCACAGTGTACAACAATTGGTTTATCCGTTGGTATTTCAGTTGAACGTTCACTTAACTCGTGCAAAGGAATGTTAATGGCGTTCTCAAATATCATCAAATCCTTCGCCTCAGTTTCATTTCTGATATCAACCAAGGTATAATCATCTAAATTCGTATAGAGCTTTAATGCATCAAAGTCGGCATTTTCGTTTACCTTATAATCAGCAACAAACGCTTGTTCAATTAGGCTTTCATACCCTATTTTCGCAGCACGTTCTATTAAACTGCGCAGTTTTGTTTCGTTCTCTGCCACTAAATAATATTTTTCGGTAGGTTTAATTATACTTCCCAACCATGTTTCAAATTTAGCTCCTTCCATTAAATTAATGGCATTCGGCAAATGCCCTGCATTAAACACAGCCTTTGGCCTTGTATCAATTATAACCACTTCAGGGTTTAATGCATTGGCACAACTTTCACAGGTAATTGCTTCGCGTAACTCCACACTTGCAACACTTTCACTGTAATTTACTGCACCTCTTTTATTAATACTTACGTTATACGTAAAATACTTTGGTATAAAGGGTTGGTCGGCCAACAATTCATTAATAAATTGTTCCTCTTCCATTTCTTGCAAGCTCCAATTCGTTTGTTTTTCTTCACCCATAGTGCTTACACTTTTATTACTCAATCCTTTACCACATAAACTTCCGGAGCCATGAGCAGGGTACACTAATACTTCATCAGGCAACACCATTAATTTGTTGCGTAATGAATGATACATCTGTTTTGCTAATTCCTCCCTTGAAGCTGTAATTGCACCTGCCTCCTCACGCAAATCAGGTCTTCCGCAATCCCCAATAAAAAGGGTGTCGCCTGTATAAACAGCTCTCGCTTGTTCTAATTCATCTATTGCTAGTATACTAATACTATCTGGTGAATGACCAGGAGTGTTAATTGCCTTAAGGTGAATTTCGCCAACTTTGATTACATCTCCATCGTCAAATGTTTGGTGTTCGTACTCCGCTCCTAACAACTCACTAACGTATATTGTTGCACCCGTTTTATCATGAATTTCTTTATGGCTGCTTACAAAATCGGCATGCGGATGTGTTTCTATTATGGCCGTTATTGTTGCCCCTTGCTCCCTGGCATAATCATAATATTGCTGTGGGTTTCTTGATGGGTCGATGAGTGCAATTTCATCATTGCTACAAATGGCATAAGAGAAATGCGCCAAGTTTTCATCTTTAAATTGTTTAGTTTTCATCGTATTAAATTTTAGTCGTTATACTTCATTAATCATTACATTCATGTTACTAGGCAGTGCTCACAAAAAAGGTTTTTATAGCTATAATAATGAGTAATACTGCAAAAAGCTTTTGTAGCAGTTCGGCAGAAATTGCAGTTGCAATTTTAGCTCCTAAATAACCACCGATAAAAAAGAATACCGCCATTATAACAGCTGCCTTTACATCTACCATTCCTTTTTGATAATATTGATATACTGCCATGGCTCCTACCGGAAGCACCATCATCATTAGTGTTGTTCCTTGTGCCATTTGCTGAGAGTAGCCCAATAACAATACAGTGGCAGGAATAATAACTACTGCCCCTCCTAAGCCTAACATACCGCTTAGAATTCCTGCAACTGATCCTATAATAATTAGTAAGGTAAAATTCGATGGTTCCATAGCTTTCAATTTTTATTATCTAACACAAAGGTCGGACAAGGAAAAATTGTGTACAGCTACTTTTGTTACATAAGGGTAATTTTATTTCTACCCAATTGCACCATCCCTTCTTCTTCCATTTGTTTTAACAAACGGGATACCACAACACGAGCCGTTCCCAGCTCGTTTGACAATTGTTCATGTGATATTGAAAGTGTATTATTATTTGTGAGTTTCTTCTTGGTTTGCAACAAGTCAAGCAAGCGCACATCCATTTTTTTGAAGGCCACTGCATTCACTACGTTTAAGAGTTCCTCAAAACGGGCATGATACAGGCGAAATACAAATGCCAACCATTCTGGGTATTCTTTATTAAGAAGTTTTATTTTATCAATTGGAATAAATAAAATTTCTGTTTCTTCTTCAGCAACAACTTTTACCTTACAGGTATCATTAAGCACCCCTCCCAAAAACGACATCACACAACTTTCGCCAGCCCTTACATAATAAAGTAATAATTCTCGTCCATCCTCATCCGATCTTAACACCCTAATACTTCCTTTAGTAACTATAGGAACAGATTTAATATAAGCTTGTTCGTTTATTACAGAGTCGCCTGGGGATAGCACTTTTAACTTCCCATACTCATATAGTTTTTGTCTCAGCTCTGGTGACGACTCAAATTCTTCTATGGCATCAAGCACTTCCATTATGGCACTTCTACTATACTTGTTTCAGCAATATTACTCCAATTACCCGCTCTATCTCTAAGCCTTATTTCAAACTTAACAAATGAATGTAAAGGGTTAAAGATTGGACCAGAACGCAGTTTAATCATAATTTCACCTTCCAATTGCGCGGTTCCGCCTTCTGGGGAAACATCTGGCACGCGATATGTATAAAAAAGGGTATCAAATTGTGGCGTACCAAAAGAGGAGTCATAGGCCACGTAGACCCCGTTATTATCTCGGTACAAATATTTCATCACCAAATCATCAGGTGATGTATTATCAAACTCCAAAATACCTATATCTCCATCACCATCTTTAAATGAAATAATACAATCCGCCGAATCATTTCCATAGGTTATGATATTCACAAACTCTATGCTTGGTTCTAATGGCAAACTATCATCTTTCTTGCACGCAGTGATACAGGTAAGTATCAACAAAAAGAATAGTAAATGTTTCATAGGTTGTTATTACAGGATAAAATTAATATTTATTTTTGGCTATAGCATTAATCAGCAATTACTTGAACGATAAAAAAGAAGAAATATTTGCAATAAACAATGAAAACGCATTTGTTGAGTTAGCACTAGCTGTTTTTAAATGGCAAGCCAAAAACAATGATGTTTACAGGCGTTACATTGAAACACTTAAAATAGACCCTTCCAAGGTTACACAATTAAATCAAATTCCGTTTTTGCCAATTGGCTTTTTTAAGGAACACAAAGTGGAAGTTGGATTAGGTATAGGCAAAGCGAATCCAGTGGTTTTTGAAAGTAGCGGAACAACAGGAACTGTTAACAGCAAGCATTATGTTAACGATATTGCATTATATGAAGAGAGTTTTAAAAAAGGGTTTGAACATTTTTATGGTAACGTTGAGGATTATTGCATACTCGCCTTGTTGCCGTCATATTTAGAACGTGATAACTCATCGTTGGTGTACATGACCAAAGAGTTAATTAAGGATAGCAAGCATAAAATGAGTGGTTTTTATCTGCGTAACCATCAGGATTTGTTGAACACCATTAAAGAATTAAATGGACAAAAAATATTGCTGATCGGGGTAACTTTTGCACTTTTAGATTTGCTTGATTTTATGCATGAAAAAAGTAACACCTCTATCAATTTTGATGATGTTATCATCTTAGAAACAGGAGGAATGAAAGGAAAAAGGAAAGAACTGATTCGTGAAGAATTGCACGAAATACTTTGTAAAGGCTTTCACAAAAAACAAATTCATAGTGAATATGGCATGACAGAACTATTATCGCAAGCCTATTCACAAGGTAACGGCATTTTTAATTGTCCACCTTGGATGAAGGTAATAACTAGGGATGTGAATGACCCTTTTGCATTATTGGCTAATAATAGAACAGGAGGAATTAATGTGATTGATTTAGCCAACCTCAATTCTTGTTCTTTTATTGCCACGCAAGACTTAGGTAAAGTGCATAATGATGGAAGCTTTGAAGTGCTAGGCAGGTTCGACAATAGCGATGTAAGGGGCTGCAACTTATTAGTAGAATAAACAAGCTTGAATTTAACTCATTACTGTATGAATTACACACGTTCAAGACTTGTAAAAAGCTTGCATCTTTCATGCATCGGTTTAATCGTTTTGCTTTTGACGCACTCAACTAATTTGTTTAGTCAAGACAGCTTAACAACACTTAAAGTAAACCAGCTTAACAACAACATACGTATTGGTTTTATACCCGTAAAAATGCCTACAGATAAGTTTACTCATTTAAAACCTACAATGGGTACTGCAAGTTTACACTATCAAGCTAGTATTAATAATTGGCTGTATGGTGGAGCAGCCATGTATGCTGCAATAACTGGCGATCAAGGTGGATTATTTACACTGGGGGTAGAAGTAGGTATTAACAAAAAAGTCTCCAAGCATATATCGTTAAACTCATCCTTTCATTTTGGTGGAGGAGGTGGTTATAGATCTTTGGTTAACCATGGAGGATTTATTAACCCCGCTGTTGGTTTAGGGTATACAACAGATAAGTTTTCGTTTGGCACACAGTACAACTTTATCAATTTTTATTCTGGTTCGATAAAAAGTAATTCCATTGGTTTCTTTATTTCTATCCCTACAACCATGTGCATTGCTTCATACCAAAACGCACATACTAACTATACAGTAAAAGGCTTAGAAAATACTTCTTTTAGGAACAAAGCAGGTAAGCACAACAAACAACAGGCGCGTTTTGATTTCTTATTTCCAGTTGGCGATTCAAGAAAAGATAACGGAGAAGAACTAAACAACACACTTTATACTATAGGTTTTGAATACCAACAATACAGCAATGAAAAGTTGTTTTTTTATGCACATACTGACGCCATTTATAAAGGTTTACGTGCTGGATTTATGGATCTATTTGTTGGTATAGGATACGTACCGATAAAAACTAATGGGCTGGATGTAATCACAAAAGTTGGTGTGGGTGCTGCTGGTGGAAGAATAGCTCCTGAAGGTGGTGCAACCATTTACCCTTCGCTTGGTTTAGATTGGCAATTGAGCAATAAGTTAAGCCTAAATATTCACAGCGGATACTACCGCGCCTTGGCTGGAAAGTTGGCCGCTTATACTGCAGGATTTGGAATTCAGTTTAATAATTTTACCGGTGGCGTAATGTCAGAAAGCTCAAAAGAAAATATAACCTATAAAACTCAAGGCATAACAGTTAGCACTGAAAACCAAACCTATTTCTCCGTTAACAAAACAGATGACTTAGAAGACATCTTAGTAGCTGATTTGAATTTATTAGCCTTAGGCGTACACTTTGAACTTTCGCCTAACGCATACTTATTAGGGGAGGCGGGGTTTGCTTATGGAGGAAGATCAGGAGGTTATGCCCATGGTATTGTTGGATTGGGTTTGCAAACCAATAGATTAATAAATGAGCGATTAAACGGGTTCGTAACTATTGGAACTGGCGCTGCAGGCGGTGCAGGTGTAGATACTGGTGAAGGTGTAATTGTTAGACCAACTGCTGGGATTAACATATACTTATCAAAGGGTATTGCAATTACATCCTCTATAGGAAGACTAATTGCAGCATTTGGAAATGTTAATGCGACTAACATAAATATTGGGCTCAACCTTAATTTTGCTAGCTTAATGGTAAAGCATTAAATAAGAATAATAAAAACACAAAACGAATCTGCTTTTAATAATGAAGAACATCGTATTTATTGCCAAGAGTTTGGATGGCTATATTGCAGGCCCAAATGGTGAGCTAGATTGGTTACAAGCCATTCCTAACCCTGATAATGAAGACATGGGGTTTACTAACCTAATGGATGAAATTGATGCTATTGTAATGGGAAGAACCACTTTTGATATGGTGAGCAGCTTTGAGGGAGAATGGCCTTATGCAAAACATGTATTTGTACTGAGTAATTCATTAACCACCATTCCAGAAAAGTTAAAAGAGAAAGCTTCATTATTAAAGGGCACTGTTAAGGAAGTAATAAATAATATTCATGCTCAAGGGTTTAAAACCTTATATATTGATGGAGGTGTAACTGTTCAAAATTTTTTAAAAGAAGATGCAATAGATGAATTAGTTATTACCACTATACCTATCCTTCTAGGAAAGGGCATTCCTTTGTTTGGAGAATTAACAACCTCCTTAACATTTGATCATGTAGAAACAAAGGTGTATTTAAACCAAGTAGTGCAAAGCAAGTACCTACGAAAAAACAAATAAACTTACGATGTCTACAAAAAAAAAGATTGGAATTATTTTGGTTGGCGCTTATATCCTATACCTCTTAAACACATTATTTTCCACCGGGTATTTCCGTGAAATTGAAAACTCATCAAACACGAAAATCCTAAAAAGTATTGCTATACCAGGGGCGGAAGACATGCAGATAAGTTATGAAGATAATTTTATGCTACTTTCTTCTGATGATCGAACAAGTAGACGAGATGGAAGAACCAAACAGGGGCATTTGTATTACATCAACCTAAAAGATACCGCAATTACACCAATACAACTAACTGGTCAGCTGGACATACCTTTTTTTCCACACGGTATTTCTATGATTAAAATTGACTCGTTAACATATAAGGTGTACGTCGTTAACCATGTTAATGATGAACATTCCATAGAAGTATTTCATTTAATAAAAGATAGTTTAAGACATATTACAAGCTTAAAAGATGAATCAATGATAAGCCCTAATGATATTGTTGCTATTGATGAAGAGCGTTTTTACTTTACCAATGATCATCAGTATACCGAAGGGATTATGTATTTAGGTGAGGAATATTTAGGCTGGGCTGTTTCAAATGTAATTTATTATGATGGAAATAGCTATAAAGAAGTTGCCGATGGAATAGCCTATGCAAATGGAATTAATTATGACAAAAATCGGGAGCTAATATTTGTTGCATCACCAAGAGGTTTTTTAGTAAAAGTGTTTCAACGTGAAAAAGATGGCAGCTTAAACTTTGTAGAAAATATAGATTGTGGTACTGGCGTAGATAATATTGAATTAGATGAGAGTGGTAAAATTTGGATTGGCAGTCATCCTAACTTGTTTGCTTTTACCCTATACGCAGCAGGGAAAAACCCCATTGCGCCATCAGAAATAATTACTATTGACTATAGAAGCAAAGGAGACTTTAGTAAAGAAACATTTTTCTTAGATCATGGAAACAACATGTCTGCTTCTACTGTTGCTGTTGTATACGGTAATTATGTTTTTACCGGAAACCCCATGGATGACCATTTTTTGGTTTTAAAAAAAGAGTAACCGCCGACTAATACACTTAAATTAGTTAAAGTTGTATAAAGGTTATGCCTAGTTGTTTTCAAGAACAAATAAATCACTACTAATACTATCCGCAATTAGCTTACCCTTATCGCTTAATAGTATTTTGTTTTCGTGTACATACAAGTGTTCACTTAATAAATAGGTTTGCATGGCTTGTTCTAAATGTGAAGCAAAGTGTTTATTAAAAGTAGCGCTTACATAATTTAAATCTATCCCCCAAATAGTTCTAAGGGCTGTTAATATATATTCATTAAATCGTTGTTCGGCTGTTAATTCCTCTTTTTCATAATCCAGCGAAGTGTTGTTTAATGCCTTTATATATTTTACATTATTGGCTACGTTCCATTGTCTTGAATGGCCATTATAGGAATGGGCAGAAGGTCCTAAACCTAAATAGTGGCTTTTTAACCAATAGCTACTATTGTGTTTTGAATAATACCCTTCCTTACAAAAATTCGAAATTTCATATTGAATAAAATTGTTGTCTTTCATTGCTTGAAGCAATATTTCAAATTGCTGCGCTGTTTTATTTTCATCTACATTTTCCTTGCTACCTTTTTGAACCATATGGGCTAATGCTGTTTTATCCTCTACTGTTAAACTATAAGCAGATATATGTTGTACATCTAACACAAATGCTTTATTCAAATTATTCTTCCATTCTTCATTGCTTAAAGTAGGCGTTCCATAAATTAAATCGATGGTAATATTAGTATAGCCAGCTTGCTTTAATAAGGCAATTGATTGATTTGCTTGTTGCGCGGTATGCGCTCTATTCATCCATTTTAAATCCTTATCATTAAAACTTTGTATGCCTACACTAAACCTGTTAATTGGTGTTTTAGCCAGCTCCTGAATCATTTGTTGGCTTAAGTCATCAGGGTTGGCTTCAAGGGTTATTTCAGCCTTATCTACAATGGTAAATTGTTGATGTAAGGCATCCATAATTTGCATGACCTCAGCACTTGTAAGTAAAGATGGGGTACCCCCACCAAAATACACGGATTCGATTTCTTCATCTTTTGCTAAATAATTTTTCTGCAAGGATATTTCTTTAACAAGGGCTTGCAAAAAATCATTTTTAGTATTGAGGGAGGTTGAGAAATGAAAATCGCAATAATAACAGGCTTGCTTGCAAAATGGAATGTGAAGATAAATGCCCGCCATTATTTGTGACGCATAAATTGTTATTTGCTGAGTACAATTTTAAAGGTAGTTCCTACCCCAACTTCTGACGCGTGTACCGTAATTTTTCCTTTATGGTAGTTCTCTACAATTCTTTTGGTAAGAGAAAGTCCAAGCCCCCACCCTCTTTCTTTGGTGGTATATCCTGGTTCAAAAACCGTTGCAAACTTAGACTTGGCGATACCTTTTCCGGTATCCTTAATACGTATCTCAGCAGTACTACCTTGATCAATAATGGCAATATCTATTTTGCCATCTCCATCCATTGCATCAACAGCGTTCCTGCATAAGTTTTCTATCACCCATTCAAACAAGGGAACATTAACTTTTGCCATTACCACTGGTTCGTTTTTGGTTTCAATGTTAATGTCAACATTTTTTGAAACACGTGATTGCATATAATCAATTGCATGACGTACCACCGCTACCAAATCTTTTTCTTCCAAGGTTGGCATGGAACCTATCTTAGAAAAGCGTTCTGTAATTATTTCTAACCGCTTCACATCCTTTTCAATATCATGGGTTAATTGCGCATCCATGTTTTGAGCTTTCATATACTCTACCCACGCCATTAAAGATGAAAGCGGTGTACCCAATTGATGGGCTGTTTCTTTTGACATACCCACCCATACTTGGTTTTGTTCTGACTTACGCGCTGTGCTAAACATTACATAAGCAACGGTTAAAAACAAAGCAACCAAACCAAACATACCATAAGGGTAGTATTTCAATTGCGTTAACAACTTTGAATCCTGATAAAATATATAGCTTAGTTTACCGTCCGCTAATTCCACCGTAATTGGCTCTTGCTCCAACGCCATATTATTAATTGTAGCTAGCAATAAGGTAGTATCTTTTAACATTAAAGAGTCTATGTTTCCTGTAGCCAATATTTTTCTTTTTGTGTGATCTGTATAAATTACGGGTACCGATGCAGAATTAATTGCTACCTCCGAAATAAATGATTGAATTATATCGTCTAATACTTCTTTAAGCTCTGTAAACAATCTAGAATCTTTGTAGTACAAATAGTTTTTTGTGTCTCCAATTACAACAATTTCTATCGGTTTTTGCACGGCTTTCATAATTTTTAGCTGTTGTAACAAATAGGTACTGTCTTTTGATTTTTCAGGATCTAAATTTCTGGAGGTAATAGGCACCTCATTTGCATCGGTAAGTATAACAGGCACCGTAGTATTATCAGCAACCACCTTTAGTAAAAAGCTATAATCGCCTAAATCATTTGAAAGTCTTTTTGTTGCTTCTGCCCATAGCTCTACTTTCTTTCTTTCTTCAGTTTTAAGTTTATCAAAAAGGTTGTTGGTATACCTAACCATATTGGCTTTATTGCGTACCGCATCTGCCCACAACTTAATATTGTTACGCTCATCAATGGCTATTTCATTTACTAATCGGTTGGTATACCAAAGAGTACTACCTACTATTAGTAATGCCCCAACAAAGAGCCACAATTTCCACACTTGTTTTTTGGAATAAATATTCACTTTAATGGAATTATACAATACCTGTCTCTTATACACATCTGACGCTGCCGACGATGTGCGTTGT
>CAXHCC010000068.1:0-12781 GCA_964014945.1 uncultured bacterium
CACCCAAGAAGCAGAGCTGTTTTTATCGCAAGCAGGATCGGATTGCGGCATTGCCAACGTGAATATTGGCACGTCTGGCGCTGAAATTGGCGGTGCCTTTGGAGGCGAAAAAGAAACAGGTGGCGGCAGAGAAAGTGGTTCTGATGCTTGGAAAGTATACATGCGCCGACAAACCAATACCATTAATTATGGTGATGATTTACCACTTGCGCAGGGTATTAAGTTTAAGCTATAGCAAAAACCTGTTAGGAAGTGTTATCGAGATTTAGGGTATTAACAATTCAAAAAATGCTAATTTTAAACTCTAATCTAAACAACCACCATGAAAAAAATTCTACCTATTTCTTTGCTTGTAGCCAGTATAACATTTGTTTCTTGTAATAATTCTTCACAAGAAGAAACAAGCAACCATGATACTGCAACCACAAAGTGCACCTTTACTGTTGACACAACACAGGTTGCTCAAGTAAATTGGACAGCCTTTAAAACCAATGCAAAAATTGGCGTTGGTGGTAAATTTGATGAGGTAAGTGTTACTGGTGGAGAAGCGCCAAGTGGTATTGATGAGTTATTAAATACCATTAAATTTTCAATTAACACAGGCTCTACTAATAGCAATAACCCCGTACGAGATGTTAAAATTGTTGCCTCTTTTTTTAGCACGATGGATTCTACCCAATTTATTACAGGGAACTTATTAAATGTAATAGGTAACGATAGTGCAGGTAGCTGCCAAGCCAACCTAGTAATGAACCAAGTACAACAAACAACAATGCTTAATTATGTACTTGATGCGGACACGTTAAGGTTAACGGGTGAAGTTGACATAACGAATTTTAAAGCTTTAGATGCCCTGGCATCCTTAAATAGCGTTTGCTTAGAAAAACATACAGGCGAAGATGGTGAAAGCATTACCTGGCCAAATGTAGCCGTAAACATTACTGCCGTTATAAACAGGCATTGCAACTAGCTTATTGCTTTAATAATCTTCCTGTTGAAGAAATCTCGATCGCATTTATTTGAGACGGATAAGGAGGATATAATACAATATCTCCTGGCCCACTAACCGTATACGTTAGCGCGTTAATTACCTTCAGTTCTAAATTACCATGTGAAGAATTTTGAACGTAGGCATCTTGTATAATTAGGTCTTTTGCATCAACAGACATAAGGGCATTATTTTTCATGTACAGTCTATCCGTATTACCTGACATGGTAAGTTTTCCACCGGTTAAAAAATCGCACCAATAGCCAACCTTTTTACAATTAAGTTGCAAATTAGCTTCATTGGCTTTGCTCTTTAATGCAATACCAAATTCGTCAGAGGTGATAGGTGTTTGGGTTTTAATATTGCAGGTGGCATTCACTGTTACTTTAGCTAATGGAAGCGAATGAATAGTAATATCCACTTTATTCGTGGTTGGTTTTAACCACTTATTCTTGGTGTTGTTTTGCAATCTTAATTCTCTATTAACAACCTCATAGTTTATATTTTCTACTGTTTTAACAGGGCCGTGGATGGATATATAATACACACTATCCTCCACCAAATTTACATTAAACGAACTGTTAATTACGACCGTATCAAAGGGTGCCACAGAAACAATACGAGTGTTAATTTCCTTGTTCTTTTTACATGCGCTAAACAGGAGCACAATCACAAACAATACGATGTTCCTAACCTTCATCTTCAAAACAAGTAACCTAAACCAATTTCTGGATAATCCAATATATACAAGTGCGCCTTCATGGCCATTCTAACAGCTATATGTTCAGTAATGCTGTATTGCACAATACCTTTATTGTAAAAACCTTTTTTACTAATTACGTTGGGTAAAACATATACCCCTTCTTGTAAGGCCAACCTTAAACGATTATAAACAAATGTTTGTGATATATGAATGCCTGATTGAAAGCTATTAACCGTAGTATAAGCATCTCCATTGTTTTGCAATTGCGATTTTATTGAGGCATCGTAAAACACATCCACACCAGCACCTAAATGAAAAATTCTGGCCACTTTTCTGTGCCATTCAAAGGTCGCAGATGTTGTAGCAAAGTAGTCTTCTAAAAATCCCCTTGCGCGCTTTCCTCCAAAATTGGCATAAACAGCATATTCATTTGCAGCCACATATTCCTCCAACTCTTCATTTTCAGGTACTACACTATTGCCAATTAAGTAACCCAACCCACCATACAATGTAACGTAGTTAATACCCAAATTAGGCTCTCGGGTATTAGCGTTAGAAAAATGATCGAACGAAATGCCTAGGTTTAAGGCTAACTTATTAGAGAAGTTATACGCTGTACCTAAACGTAAATTAAAGTGTATATTAAAATGAGAGCCTGCCGCCACATTTAAATAGGTTTCTTCAAATGCAAAGCGTTTACTAACATAACTAAATCCCAAACCCAATTGATTGTATAAGTTAAAACGCGGTCTAGAAATATAGTTAACCCTAACAAATGGGTTTAAAGCCAACTCCTTACCCAAAATTTCATCATTGCCCAGCGTAGAATAAAATAAAGAAAGGCCATATGAAGGGTAGTTATAGAGCTGTTCCCAACCACCACCTTTATGGGTGTGTTTGGTTACGTTCACATCTACTGATTGTATATAATCGGTAGTAACGAAAGACATGAAATTATACTCCGGCAAATTTACCCCAGCATGGTAATTTACATTGGCTTGCAAATTATCCGAAAAGTTACCTTGCGCCTTAACCTTAGATAGCGTAAGGACACAAAGCGCAAATATGATAAATTTTTGTTTGTATGACTGGGGTATCATTAAGTGTTCAAAGATAAAATACTCCCGAAATATGGTGATAAGTAAATGGTTATTAATATATATTTCTTAGAAGAACGAACCATTCATGCTGAAAAGGCTGCATTTGGATTCGTCATTGCGAACCCGACGATAGTAGGGTGTGGCAATCTTCTTGTTTCGAAGATGAGATTGCCGCGTCGTAAAAACTTCTCGCAATGACGTTCAAGCCTTAAGTTACTTCGAAATTCCTACTTCTAACCACGTACTTCCTACTTCCCTCTCCCTAAAGTCCTCTTTGCTTCTTAATATTTTCGTATGCCTCTTGTACTTTCTGGAATTTTTCTTTTGCGGCCTTTTGCACTTCCTCTCCTAAAGATGCCACCTTGTCAGGATGAAACTTAACAGCCATTTTTCTATAAGCCTTTTTCACCTCATCGTCACTGGCTTTTGGATCAATTTCCAATATTTTATAATCGCTATCTGTATCTTTAAAATACATGGCTTTAAGCGAATCAAAATCAGCATTACGTACCCCTAAATAATTGGCAATGGTATGTATCGTTTTTAATTCTAGTTCATGTACGTGCCCATCTGCCTTTGAAATACCAAATAAGTAATGTACTATTTGCAAACGCTGCGCATGTGGCATAAACTGTTTAATTTGCCCACATACATTGCCCAAATGTATTTCTTGCTTTAATATCTCCTTAAGCATCAACACTTGTGATTGTGCTTGTTTGGCACCAAACTGTTGTGTTAAGAATTTCTTTACAAAATCTAACTCACTTTTTAGCGTTCGTCCATCACTTTTCATAACCGCAGCAGATAGTACCAATAATGCTACCGTAAAATCACCAGTACTATGGTGCATACTCTTTCTTCTTCTGCTACTTTTTGTGTCATCTACTACATCTGATGCATCAAACATAGAACCCAACGCGAAGCCTAATACCCCGCCTATAGGGCCACCTAACACCCATCCTAAGCCACCACCAAGCCATTTTTTATAATTACTTTTTGCCATAAAATTTGTTTTAATTTAACCCAATAGATGCAAATAACGTGCCTGAGCAAATTAACTGCCAAAAACGGTTTTAGCGTTTTTTGTAGTTATATTAACCACCTCCTCAACGCTGATATTCTTAATTGCTGCTACCTTCTCAGCAATTAAGTTGAGGTATACAGGAATATTTCTTTTACCCCGATTGGGTGTTGGTGCTAAATAAGGTGCATCGGTTTCTAAAACAATATGCTCCAGCCCAATTGCTTCCACCACTTTATCTAAACCGCTATTTTTAAAAGTAACAACACCTCCTATGCCCAACTTAAAGTTGCCTGCATCAAGTACTTTTTCAGCTTGAGTCACATTGCCACTAAAGCAATGAAAAATGGCTTTTATATTGTCAGCTTTAAATTCGCTCACCACTTCCATCACTTCATCAAATGCATCTCTGCAATGTATATCATAAGGAATGTTGTATTGCTTGGCCCAAGAAATTTGTTTTCTAAATGCCAATTGCTGTTCCTTTTTAAATGTTTTATCCCAATACAAATCAATGCCAATTTCACCTACCGCCACAAACTTTCTTTTGGCCAACCAAGCTTCAATAATGGATAAATTTTCCTCAACATCCTCTTTAACAGCACATGGATGCAAACCCATCATGGCAAAACAATTATTAGGGTATTGCTTCTCCAGTTCCAACATGGATTGTATGGAGGTAGCATCTATGTTGGGCAAGTAAAACTGTTTTACCCCTTGTGCAATTGCGTCAGCTATCAAGGCATTTCTATCCTCGTCAAATTCAGCTGCATAAAGGTGTGTATGTGTATCAATTAGGCCCATTTAAATTTACTTGTTGGCTGTATTTCTTTATTATATCGGATGAAATAATATCTTCTTTTTGCACCCTTAAAATACAATGAAGACCTGTATAACTTAAAATGTATTCTTCGCTAGATGGATTTGTTTCTCCGTTAAAAATGATGCCCGCCATTGGTATTCCTTTGGCCTTTAACATTTCATATGACAATAGCGTATGATTAATGCTGCCTAAATAATTTTGCGAAACCAATACAACAGGCGCACCTAAATGCTTTGCTAAATCTACTACCAAAGCATCGCTACTTAAGGGCACCATTAGGCCACCTGCTCCTTCTATTATCAGCTTGTTGCTCGTTTTTGGCACATGCATTTCATCCACTTTTATTTCAACCCCATCTATTGCAGCTGCTCCGTGTGGCGACATTGGTGTGCTTAAGCGATACTGCTCAGGATGAAAAACCGAACGCGTATTTTGTACCAATGCCTTTACTTTATGCGTATCCGAATGGTCGAGATCACCTGCTTGCACAGGTTTCCAATAATCAGCTTGCAAGGTTTCTACCAAAATTGCCGAAACAATGGTTTTACCTACATCGGTACCAATACCGGTTACAAAATATGTTTGTGAATTATTGCTCAACATATGTTGCGTCAAATGTAGTAATTTAGCGCCTCTTACTACACAGATTAATTCGCAAGTTGCTCGTTAAAAGCAAACATATAAGTATAATTTTATCACTTACCAGTGTGCTTGTGTTTCATGCGTGCAACCCTACCAAAAAGCTGTACGATGGGGAATACTTGTTAAGTAAAAATAAAGTTATTGATAGCGACACAAAAATACCCAAAGATGATTTAATGGATTATGTGCGGCCTAAACCTAACTACAAACTTTTGGGTTTGTTTCGTTTTCACTTATGGTTGCATAACAGTGCTAATGAAGAACGCATTGAAAGAAAAAGAAATGAGCGCAATATAAAACATCAACAAAAAAACGACAAACGTATAGCCAAAGGCAAAAAGGCCAAAAAAGATAACCATCAACTTTTTGGTGAGTGGTTATTGAGCCGAGGAGAAGCACCGGTAATATATGATTCGCTATCAACCGATAAATCAGCTGAACAAATCCATTTCTTTTTAAAAGGAAAGGGGCATTTTGTGAGTTCTGTAAGCGATTCTGTTAGATTTAAGAAAAACGGAAAGGCAATTGTATACTACACTGTGAAAGCCACTCCTGCGTATAAAGTTAACAGCATCGACTATACATTTCCTGGCGACTATATAAAACCCTATATCATAAAGGACACCATTAACTCTCTTGTAAAAGTTGGAAACAATTTTGATGTGGATGTTCTCAAAAATGAAAGAGAGCGTATTGCATCCATACTTAACAATCAGGGTTATTATAAGTTTACAAAAAAGCACGTTTACTTTAGCGTAGATACTATTAACACACCGGGGAAAGTAGCTATTAATATTGCGCTAAAAAACTATAGCAGAAAAATTAGCCCGCTCTCCGATTCAACGATTGACGAACCGCACAAACAATATTTTATAAATAACATTTACGTTAACACAGCTTACTCAATTAACCAATCAAAGAAAAATAAACTTGACACTATACATGCCAACAATTGCCACTTTGTGTATGCTGGTGACCTAAACTATAAGACTAAAATTTTAGCCAAATCCATCGTTATTTTTAAAGATGAAGTGTATCAGCATAGCAAGGTTCAAAACACCTATAAATTATTATCACAATTAAACGCATTTAAGTATATACATGTAAGTTTTACCGAACTTGGCGCTAACAAATTAAACTGTCATATAGATTTAAGCCCCGCAACAAAACAATCCATTACGATGGAAACAGAAGGTACAAGCACCCCTAGTGATTTAGGCGTTGCCCTTGGTGTTTCCGGTAGCGTAGTTTATCAAAACAAAAACTTGTTTAAAGGGGCAGAAATGTTGGAATTAAAATTAAAAGGTGGTTTTTTAGCACAGCGCGCACTTAATGATTCTACTCAAACAAGCGGTAATAATACACCAGCATTTAACACGGTAGAGTATGGGCCTGAGTTGAATTTATTTGTGCCCCGGTTCTTATTACCTTTTAAAGTGGAGGCCACCAAATTAGCGAGCCCTAAAACTGTATTTACCAACGGATTAAACTATCAGCGAAGGCCTGATTATATGCGAATAATAACCAAATTTTCGTTGGCATATGTATGGAACGAATCGGCCAGAAAACTGCATAGCGTTACACCGTTTACCATAGATTTCGTTAAGGTTGATTTGCAAGAAGACTTTGAAAACACGTTGAATTCTATTAATAACCTTTTTATTCAAAACAGTTTTAATAGCCACTTAACTACGTCGTTTGTATATACGTTTACCTATAATGAACAAGACCTAAACGGTCAAAAAAGCTTTTCTTTTTTTAGAGGAACATTTGAATCGTCGGGTAATGCCTTAAGAGGATTGTATGCATTGGCCAACCGCATTGAGCCCAACACATTTATAAAAGATGATAAAGGACGATATACATTTTTGGATATTGCTTATTCCCAATTTATTAAAGCGGATGCGGATTATAGATATTATTGGGATATCCACGATTTGGGACAAGTAGTATTTAGAATTGCCATGGGCATAGGTAAACCTTTGGACAACTTTGATGTGTTACCTTTCGAAAAAAGCTATTCGGGTGGTGGTGTAAATAGCTTGCGTGCATGGCAAGCTATGACCTTAGGGCCAGGATCGTATTATAATAACACCTTTTCTTTTGACCAATTTGGGGATGGACGCTTAGAAGCAAATGTAGAACATAGATTTAAAATCTTTCGCTTGTTGAATGGGGCTGTTTTTATTGATGCAGGAAATATTTGGCTAGAAAGACCCGATGCTACAAGACCAGGAGGTGAGTTTAAATTGGATCGTTTTTATGAGCAAATAGCTATAGGCTCAGGTTTTGGCGCACGGCTTGATTTCAACTTTTTTATCGTACGATTTGATTTAGGTATTAAAGTGCGCGACCCGCAGTTTAGCGACGCCGACAGGTGGGTTATAAAACACTGGTTTTCTTCTGATTGGAAAAATAGCTACAATACCACCAATGGTCAAAAATACAATTTCACCACTTTTAATTTAGGTGTGGGCTATCCGTTTTAGGCATTCATATACCTTGTTATTTGCAAATTATTGCTTTTCCTTTCATAATCCACAAAAATCAGTAGATTTGTGTTCCTAAAAGGTGGAGGGTTTAAACCCAAAGTGTTCATTATCAAATAAGTATAAAATGGCGAGTAAAAAAACTGAAGAACTATTAGGCGCTAACGCGGATAGCCTATTGAACCACACATGTAAAACAATAACAAAAGATGCAATTCATCACCCTGGTGCTGATTTTGTAAACGATTACTTTTTACAATCTAACAGAAACCCACAGGTGCTTAGAAGCTTAAACCAGATATACAATACCGGACGTTTAGCTGGTACTGGTTATGTAAGCATTTTGCCGGTTGACCAAGGTATTGAGCATAGTGGTGGAGCCAGCTTTGCTCCCAACCCAGCTTATTTTGATGCGGAAAACATAGTAAAATTGGCTATTGAGGGTGGTTGTAATGCTGTGGCATCTACTTACGGAGTACTTGCTTCTGTATCAAGGAAATACGCACACAAAATACCGTTTATTGTAAAAATAAACCATAACGAGTTTTTAACCTATCCTGATAAATTTGACCAAATTATGTTTGGTTCAGTTGATGAAGCATGGAATTTGGGAGCTGCCGCAGTTGGAGCTACCATTTATTTTGGTTCACCAGAGTCTTCTCGTCAAATAGTAGAAGTGGCACAGGCGTTTGAGCGTGCACACGAATTGGGTATGGCTACAATTTTATGGTGTTATACACGTAACAGCGCCTTTAAAAAAGATGGTACAGATTATCATACAGCTGTAGATTTATCAGCACAAGCAAATCATTTAGGCGTAACAATACAGGCAGATATTATCAAACAAAAAATGTCAGATACCAATGGCGGGTATACAGCCTTAGGTTTTGGTAAAACACATGATAAAGTTTATTCAGAATTAACTACGGAGCATCCTATTGACTTAGCGCGTTACCAAGTAGCCAATTGTTACATGGGTCGTGTTGGCTTAATTAATTCTGGTGGTGCATCCAGTGGTGCGTCTGACTTAGGCGATGCGGTAACTACTGCTGTTGTTAATAAACGTGGTGGTGGACAGGGGTTAATATCTGGAAGAAAAGCCTTTCAGAAGCCACTTAATGAGGGTATTGACCTGCTAAATGCTATACAGGATGTTTACCTTGACGATAGCATTACAATTGCTTAAATTGGTTGTTTAGCTTAAGGCATTTATTTTTATTTAAATTAGCACACAATGGCTTGGTTTAAAAGAAAACAAACGGGTATTACTACCAATGAGAAGATAGGTGCGCCAGAAGGCTTATGGTATCTATGTCCTTCGTGCAAGGAAAAATCTCATATGGATGAAAAGAATGAGAACTTACACGTGTGTCCGTTATGTGATCATCATGATAGAATTGGATCCGTTGAATATTTTGATTTAATTTTTGACGACAACAAATTCAAAGAGTTAAACCCAAACATGACTTCTGGAGATCCATTGAAATTTGAAGACACAAAAAAATACCCTCAACGACTACAAGAATCGCAAGTAAAAACCAACCTTAAAGATGCGCTTAGGACCGCTCATGGAAAAGTTGATGGTGAAGATTTGGTAATTGCATGTATGGATTTTGGTTTTATTGGCGGGTCGATGGGATCGGTGGTAGGAGAAAAAATTTCACGTGCAATTGACCTTTGTTTAAAAAAGCGGTATCCGCTTTTGATTATATCAAAATCAGGTGGAGCAAGGATGATGGAAGCAGCATTTTCATTAATGCAAATGGCAAAAACTTCTGCTAAATTATCTATGCTAGCTAAAGAAGGCATACCATATATTTCACTGTTGACGGACCCTACTACGGGTGGTGTAACAGCATCTTATGCGATGTTGGGCGATTTAAATATTGCTGAGCCAAAAGCACTGATTGGCTTTGCTGGTCCTCGTGTAATTAAGGAAACTATTAAGCAGGATTTACCGGAAGGCTTCCAAACTTCTGAGTTTTTATTAGAACACGGTTTTTTAGATAAAATCGTAAACAGAAAAGACCTTAAAGCAACACTGGCACAGCTACTTAAAATGTTTAAAAACTAGTACGGCAGAGTAAGGCTTTCTATTGCCCTTATCTCACTGCTCGTAAAAGTGCATTTCCATTAAATAGTTCCAGGCCGATAAAGGCATAAAATAACGCATATCTTTCTTTGCCTTTACAGCTTTTCGTATCTGCGTAGATGATACTTCAACAAAAGGTGCATCTGTAAAGGTTATTTTATCATGATTACGCAAAGCTTCACTATTTACACCTGGACGTGGGTACACGTATATGTGATGGTTTTTTAAGATAACCTCATAGTTTTTCCATTTAGGCAAACTTTTCAAATTGTCTTCCCCCATCATTAAAGCAAATTCATGTTGGGGGTATTTATCTTGCAAATAGGCTAGTGTATCAACGGTATAAGAAGGTTGAGGCAATTTAAATTCAATATCACTAGCTGCAAGTCTGTCGTTATCGCCTATAGCCAAGTTTACCATATGCAAACGTTGCCGTTCATCCAATAAGGAGGTCTTTTTTTTATGCGGATTATGTGGAGTTACTACAAACCAAATACGTTCTAAATCCGTAAACTCCAGCATATAATTGGCTAATACCATATGGCCCATATGCACAGGGTTAAACGATCCAAAAAACAATCCTACTCGCATGTAAATTAGCTATAATGTATTATGCAATATTATCCTAAACAAAATATAGGACGCGCCTTACCAAAGGTAAGCATTGCTAGTAAAATGGTAAATTAATCCTGATTTAGATTCGGTATTCGCCTTTATCTATCTTAGCTTTCACCTCAGGTGTAAGTGGAATGTATCCTTCTCCAGGCGCTAAAAAGTACATTTCATCCGTGATTACATTGCAGTCATACCCTTGCTCTTTTAAACCACTTTTTTGATGTTTCATGGTTTCCGTTTTTTGAATATTTTTTTCATCCGTAAAACGTAAAAACAATGGAATTGCATAAGGAGGTAATTCCTTTTCGTAATGGGCCAATGCCACTTTTAAATCTAATTTATCACAACCTGGTTTCAGTATAATGGTGGCCATACCTGCCCTTCCCGGACGGTTTGGAATTTCAACGCCATACACGATACCCTCTTGCACACCAAACATCTGATGCGTTATACCTTCCACCTCTGTAGTAGATACGTTTTCACTTTTCCATCTAAACGTATCTCCTAACCTATCTACAAACTGCGTGTGCATGAAGCCCATATCAAATACCAAATCATTGGTGTTAAAATACTGATCGCCATCTACAAAGCAATTGCGCAATATGGTTTTTTCCGATTTGTCTTTTTCTGTATAACCATCAAAAGGAAACTTCTCGTTAATCTCGCTCAACAATAAACCTGTCTCTCCTTTTTTCACTTTAATACAGCGCCCTTTTGCATCCCTCACTATTTCATCTTTCTCTTTATCGTACTTCACAATTTTGTACGGATTAATAGACAAGCCCATGGTATAGTCCATGTTAAACATGTTAAAAAATGCCAAGTTACCTTCAGATGATGCGTAAAATTCCCCTACATGGTCTATTTCAAAACGTTGTTTAAACTGCGACCATAAGGAAGAACGCAAGCCATTACCCACCATT
This sequence comes from uncultured bacterium, assembly GCA_964014945.1. Lineage (GTDB taxonomy): Bacteria > Bacteroidota > Bacteroidia > 2-12-FULL-35-15 > 2-12-FULL-35-15 > 2-12-FULL-35-15. Next base: position 11,397 of record CAXHCC010000068.1, read on the forward strand.
TTTGTTAAAGTATTGTTTTTTTCCATTTGGTGCTCTGGCGCATTTATTAGGTACTTACATAATTCACCCACATAACCAAACACGGTTGCTTTATAATGGTGTACATCTGGCCAAAAATCTTTAACGCTAAATTTCCGTTTCATTACCATTCCCGACGCTCCTGCAATTACCGACGTCCAACAAACAATCATAGCCGTTGAATGATAAAACGGTAATGGCACATACATAATATCACTTTTTTTCAATTGCGATAAAGTGCAACCAAATGCAGCATAACCTTTTATCCACCTAGCATGCGTAACTACCGCTGCCTTAGGCATACCTGTTGTTCCTGATGTAAACACGTACATAATAGGATCCCCAGCAACTACATCGTAATCCAGTTGAGGCGGAGTATCTGCCTGATCTTTAGCTAACACATTAAACACTGCTCTATCCCCTTTGGTTTCAACCGTTTCTTCACTGGTTGGTGGTATCACCATCAACTCGCCATCAGCAGGATCTAACTTTTCTTCTACTTCGTTAAAGTTATCTATTAACTCTTTCCCTACTAAAATTTTACTCGCTTTAGATAATTTAATGCTATGCACCAGTGCAGCACTACGTTGTGAATAATTAATTAATGATGCCACACAACCTATTTTTGCCAAAGCCATGCTAATGGAAATAACTTCTGGTCTATTGTCTAATAACAACACACATTTGTCACCTTTTTTAAGCCCTAAACTTAACAGGTAGTTCGCTAAACGGTTAACCCATTGATCAAATTCCGTATAGGTCCACTTTTTATCTTCAAAATATAAAACAATTCCATTCGGATTTTTCTTAACGGCTTCATCAAAAAAGTCTCCAATAGTAATTTTAGTATGGCTTCTTACCTTGGCGTTAAGCTTTATGGATTTGTAAATGTTTTTTTGAAACCGCGGAAAACGGGCCAAGGAATAGGGAACTATTTTTAAATATTCCCATAAAGTATAAGGTGTGCGATAATTTTGTCTTACTGACCGTGGCATAGTGTGTTATGTTTCGTTACAAACGAGTTATTAGTTCCTACTGGTTTGAGTAAGCATCCAAAAATAAAATTAATTTAACAATATGGTAACTTGTGTTACCAAAAACAGCACCGCCATTTGTAAAATACTACAAATGGCGGTGGCGTCTACGTATATGTACTTAGAGAATTACTTCAACTCTTTTGAAGACTTTCCAAGTAAGGTTCTTGCAATAATTAATTGTTGTATTTGCTGTGTACCTTCAAATATATCTAAGATTTTAGCATCTCTTCCCCACTTCTCTAGTAACTCATCGTGTGAGTAACCGATAGTAGCGCAAAGCTCAATACATTTTAAACATATTAATGCTGTCTCTTATACACATCTCCGAGC
>CAXHCC010000069.1:0-12764 GCA_964014945.1 uncultured bacterium
TGATTACGGAGAGGCGTGGCGAGAAATGAGGATTAGTTCGTTGACGGATTTATTGCTAATGAAGATAATGCGAATTAAGCAAATAGAAGATAATCAAGGTGATACCCTTGTTTCTGAAGGCATTGATGCAAACTATCAGGACATGATAAATTACGCCGTGTTTTGTTTAATAAAAATGAATGAAGAAGTTTCCAATTAAAAAATGAATTTTGTTGCCCAAATCATAGTTACGATAATCCGCATTGCGGTAGGAGGTTTGTTTATATTCTCGGGTTTAATTAAGGCTAATGACACTTTAGGGTTTTCTTACAAACTTGTTGAGTATTTCGAACCAGGAGTGTTAAACATCCCTTTTTTCATTCCTTATGCAGTGCCTTTGGCAATGTTGATTTGTATTTTTGAAGTTATCGTTGGTTTTACTATGCTCATTGGTGCTAGGGTTAGATTAACCCTTTGGCTTTCACTTCTGATGATCATATTCTTTACCTTTCTTACTTTTTATTCTGCACAGTTTGATGTTGTAAAAACTTGTGGGTGTTTTGGTGACGCTATTACATTAACACCATGGGAGTCTTTTACGAAAGACGTTGTGTTACTAGTATTGATTCTTATATTATTTGCAGGTAAACAATATATAATGCCATTATTTGGTAAAAGTGTTCTGTATCCTTCAAAATCCAGTAAGATGGAAACCATTGTTGTGATGTTGGCGCTAATATTCGCTACAGCTTTCCCACTATATACGTACTCGTTTTTGCCAATAAAGGATTTCCGACCATATGCAATAGGAAAAAACATACCTGAACAAACTAAAGGTATTCCAGATGAAATAGCTTTTAGCTATATTTTAAAGAATAAGAAAACAGGAAAACTCGAAGAAGTATTCACGTGGCCGGAGAATTGGACTGATAATTATATTTTTGAAGAAAGCAAAACGACGATTACAAAGAAGGGTATAGATCCAGTTATAAAGGACTTTCAGATTACCAGTTTGTCAGGTGATGATTATACTGATATGATTGAATACGAGGGAAATAATTTTGTTTTGGTGTGTTATAGTTTAGAAACTACAAATTTGGCTAGTATTAACCAAATTGAGCAGTTAAGAATGCAATGTGAGAAGGAAGGAGTTAAGTTTGTTGCGCTAACCGCCTCTTCTCCTGATGTTGTACGTGCTTTTAATAAGGAGCATGGAACAAACTTTAAGTTTTTCATCAGTGATGGTATTGTGCTAAAAACCATGATACGGTCTAATCCGGGATTGTTGTTATTGAATAATGGAGTTGTAAAAGGTAAATGGCATTTCAATACCATTCCTTTATTCGATGATTTGGATACTTTATTATTAAATTAATTGCATGTTTAAGTTTGTAGTTAAGCGCTTGTTTTACGGCTTTTTCGTTTTAATAGGTGTTAACACAGTTGTGTTTTATCTGTTTAATATTTTGCCTGGAGATCCGGCACGTATGATGCTTGGACAACATGCAGAACAGGCAGCAATTGATGAAATAAATAGAGAGTTTGGTTTAGATAAACCTACTTGGGTGCAATATCTAAGATATTCAAATGATTTGTCACCAGTATCTGTTCATGAAACTGAGAATTCGGAGCACGTAATTTATTTTGACGCCGATAAATATGGTGCGCATAAGAAGCTTTTTCGCTTAGATGGGTCAAAAGTGATTTTGCTTAAATTTCCATACCTACGACGATCCTACTTTACGAAAAGAAAAGTATTTGACATTATTGTGGATAAGTTTCCAGCTACCGCAATCCTAACAACGTGTTCCATTTTAATAGCAACCATATTTGGTGTATGTTTTGGCGCACTTTCCGCGGTTTACGAAAATTCCTGGCTTGATAAAGCCTTAGCATCAATTTCGGTTATAGGTATGTCGTTGCCCATGTTTTTTACTGGGTTGGTATTATCCTGGCTTTTTGGCTATGCGTTAAGAGCGTATACTGGTTTGTCCCATGAAGGATCTTTATACGTTATGGATGATTTTGGTGTTGAGCATCTTCAGTTACAAAATCTTATACTTCCTGCAATTACCTTGGGTATCAGGCCTTTTTCGATTATTATCCCCTTAATGAGAGCCTCCATGCTAGAAGAGATAAGAGCTGATTATGTTAGGACTGCCTATGCTAAAGGTCTGACAAAGTTTGTAGTAATTTCAAAACATGTATTCCAAAACGCATTAAATCCTGTTGTTACTTCAATTTCGGGTTGGTTTGCAAGCTTAATGGCAGGCTCTATTTTTGTTGAAATAATTTTTAATTGGAAAGGAATAGGATATGAGGTGGTAGATGCTTTGGGAAAAAATGATTTGCCAGTAGTTATGGGTGCTACCCTAGTATTTGCTGTAGTTTTTGTACTTATCAATATTATCGTGGATATAATATATGGAGTGATAGACCCGAGAGTTAGTTATGAATAAAGTATACTTAAGATTATGAGAAGAAAAATTGTTGCAGGAAATTGGAAAATGAACGGAAGCTTAGAAGAAGGACGATTACTTTTATCTGAAATAATTGCGAAAAATGAGAATACAGAAACACTTGTACTTATTGCCCCTCCGTTTCCTCACTTGGCTATTGCTAAGGAAACTATTGAACATAACTCGAACTTTTATTTGGCAGCGCAAAATTGCCATCAAGAAGATAAGGGTGCATTTACGGGTGAGGTTTCTGCTCCAATCTTAGAATCTTTTGGTGTTTCATTTGTTATTATAGGTCATTCTGAACGTAGAGAGTATTTTGGTGAAACGCATCAACAGTTGGCGGACAAAGTAGATGCTGTGCTTGGTAGTGGAATGCAAATTGTGTTTTGTGTTGGAGAAAAATTGGAGGAACGAGAAACGGGTAAACATTTTGAAATAGTAAAGAAGCAAATTGCAGACTCGTTATTTCATTTGAACGCTGAACTTTTTAAAAGTGTTGTTATCGCTTATGAACCGGTTTGGGCAATTGGTACAGGAGTTACAGCAAGTACAGAACAGGCGCAAGAAATGCACAGTTTTATACGGGAAACAATCCAAGAACAATTCGGAAACGTGGTTGCGGAAGAGCTTTCTATCCTTTATGGGGGAAGTTGTAATGTGAAAAATGCTAGTAGTTTATTCGCTTGTAAAGATATTGATGGTGGTTTAATTGGAGGTGCTTCATTAAAAGCTGCAGATTTTAGTACCATCATTAATGCGTTTTAATCATCCTTTAAACGCGGTTGAATGAATTTTGTAGAGTTATCTGTAATTGTTTCCCCAAGATTGCAAGGAGAAGATATTCTCATAACTGAATTGGCTAATTTGGGTTACGACAGTTTTGCTGAGACTGAAGATGGATTTAACGCTTACATTGAGGAAAGTGATTTCTCAAATGAAGGAATACAAAAGTTGTTTGACCATTACCTAAAGGAGTTTTCAATTAAGCATACAACCCAGCTAATTGAGCAAAAAAATTGGAATGAAGAATGGGAGCGCAGTTTTTCTCCTATTATTGTGGGGAATGAATGTACCGTAAGGGCGCCCTTTCATGATGTGAACACCAAGTGCAAATACAATATCATAATTGAGCCCAAAATGTCTTTTGGTACGGGGCACCATCAAACAACCCGCTTAATGATTAGTCAGCTTCTAAAGCTGAATGTTAAATCTCAACAGGTGTTAGATATGGGTTGTGGTACAGGGGTATTAGCAATTCTTTCCGCAAAAATGGGTGCTAAACAAGTATTAGCTGTTGATATTGATGAGTGGAGCTATAATAATTGCATTGAGAACTGCAAAAGCAACAATGTTGATATAGTTGAGGTTAAACTTGGCGGTGTAGAGCAAATAAAAGGGAGTGGATTTTTCACTATTTTAGCGAATATCAATAAAAATATATTATTGAAACAAATCCCTTTGTACTTCAGTGTTTTACATGAGGGGGGTGATTTGTTGTTAAGTGGCTTTTTTGATAGTGATACTGATGAAATAATTGAAAAAGCTAACCAAACTGGTTTAATGTTTGTTGATAAGAAAATTGAAGAAAATTGGGCTTTACTCCATTTTCAAAAACATTAGTTAATATGAAAAGGCAGTACAAAACTATATTGTTACTACTATTTGCGGTCTGCTTCCACGTAGCTAATGCACAATATAGCCCAATTAAAGAGTATAGCAACGACCCCGTTAAATTTCTTGGACAATTAGCCACTACAATTACCTACACTAAAATGACTCCCAAGCAGCAAAAGGAGTATATGGAGAGGTTTACACTTTTATGGAACTCGCCAAAGTATAGTGCGAATATGAAAAGTGCAACCTATGATGCGTTTAATTTAATGGTAAAGAAGAAGGTTCAGATTAATCCTAACTACATGACTTATTTATGGATTATGATGGATTTTGCAGAAACACAAACAGACGAGCAAAAGTTTGAAGGATGGCAAAACTGCGTGATGAATATATTGCATCATGAAAAGAATAGAAATTTAAAGAAATTTTTAGAGGTTAGTGAGTATGTATTGTATTATAATCAGTTATACAAAACGGCAGCACTCGAGTATTCTGCTTCAAATAATAACTTTTCGTTTGAATATAACAAAGAGGCTCAAGTGGTTTATTCTGGGCTTAATTTGCGTTGTTTTAATAATCAAAGAGATAGTGGGGTTGTATATAACACAAAAGGGGTTTTATACCCAAATACATTAAAATTTAAAGGTGAGGGAGGAACTGTAAATTGGAATAGGACAGGGATAAAGGATGATGTTGTATGGGCTGTATTGGATAAGTACGAGATAAATTTGAAGAAACTTTACTTTAATGCTGACTCAGTACTTTTTTATAATAAAAAGTATTTTGAAAAACCTTTACTCGGGATATTGTCGGAGAAAGTAGTTTCTGAGCGAGGTGAGAACATTTCATATCCTAGGTTTATATCCTATGAAAAAACAATGCGAATTAAGGAGATTGCTGAAGGGGTAGATTATGAAGGCGGTTTTTCAATGAGAGGGAAAAAAATTGTTGGCGTTGGTAGTCAGGAAGAAAAGGCGATGTTGATTTTTAAACGGGATAGAGTACCTTTTTTAACTGCTAAATCGCTAAAAATATTTATTACAGATGATAAACTGTATTCTGACGCAGTTAATGTAAAGTTTAATTTGGGTAAAGATTCCATTACTCACCCTAGTTTATCGCTTAAGTATTTTACCAAAACTAAGGATCTTACCTTAATCCGTACACCAAAAGGTTTGGCAAAGTCACCACTATACAACAGTTACCACAAATTAAATATGTATTTCGAAAGGTTAGATTGGAATACAAATGATTCATTAATTGAAATGAGAATGTTAGTAAATGATGGTACTGTTGGTGCATTGTTTGAATCCATGAATTACTACCGAATTGAAGATTACAAGTCGCTAACTGCCAATGAAATTATTCGTCATTTAGCTGCAATAAAAAAGTATATCGAACAAGAGAATGATAGTATAAGGGAGTTTAAAGGAGATGATTATGCTCGGTATAAAAAAACATCTCCAAGGTATGTTTTGCCTGCAATTGTTAATATGGCGGGTTCTGGGTTTTTGAGTTATGATGGTACCACAGATATGATACAGGTTAATCAAAAAGCATTCGATTATTTAGGTGCTCATCGTAAAAAAAATGATTTTGATGTTTTGTTGTTTACATCATTTACGAGAAACTACAAGAATGCTAAAATTAATTTACATAATAATGATATGACCCTCTACGGGGTTGAAAAGATTTATTTAAGTGATTCTCAAAATGTTGTTATTTCGCCTGCAAAACAAATTGTGGTAGTGCGGAAAAATAGGAATTTTGCATTTGCTGGTGTGATACAGGCTGGTAGGTTTACACTTTATGGTAGAAGCTTTGAATTTGATTATACCAACTTTAAAATTGCGTTGAATGAAGTGGACTCCATGAGTTTAAAGGTTAGATCTATTAAGCCAGATATATACGGAAATTACCCTTTGGTTAAGGTAAAATCAGTTATTTCTGATATTAACGGTACCTTGGAAATAGACCAGCCTCAAAATAAGTCAGGACTAAAACCCTATAGTCGGTACCCGATATTAACAAGTAACGAGAAATCGTACGTTTATTATGACCAAAAATATATTCAAAGGGGCTCATATAAGAGAAATAACTTTTATTTCCATCTTGATCCATTTGAAATTGATAGTTTAGATAACTTCTCTAATGAGGGTATTGCCTTTGATGGTGATATGGTGAGTGCTGAAATATTTCCTGATTTTAGGGAGGTTTTACGCTTACAACCAGATTATTCTTTAGGCTTTATTGCAAAAACACCAGCTAACGGATATGATATTTACGGGGATAAAGCCAAATTTACAAGTGAGATTTCATTAAATAATAATGGATTAGGAGGCGATGGAACTCTTAAGTATATAACATCCACAACGGTTTCGGAAGATATTATATTCTTCCCTGATTCGTTGAATGCCACTGCTATTACCTATGACGTTAAAGAACAACGTACGAAACCAGTGTATTCTGAAATACATGGTGAAGATTTAGATATACATTTTAGACCTTATAGAGATATTCTTTATGCATCCACCAACCCTACGAGAACAACTACTTCAATTATCAATTCACATAATAAACAAGCCACACTTGAAGGTCTTCTAAGCCTTACACCTTTAAAGCTTAGTGGTAATGGTACCGCGATATTTGGACCAGGTCATCTTACGTCAAAATCAATGTATTATCAACCAACTCGTATTGATGCGGATACTTCATTGTTTGAGTTGAAATCGCCGGATTTTTCATTGGATAATTTGTTAGCATTTTCAACTGAGGCAGTAGAGGCTCATATTGATTTCGAACGAAGAAGAGGGGATTTTGAAGCGATTGGAGATGGGTCTCTCGTGAACTTTCCGATTATAAAGTATATCTGTTTTTTGCAACGTTTCTCATGGTATATGGATAGTGATGACATTGAGTTTGGTAACGAGAATGAGAAGGTGGTTAGCAAACAAAAATCTGAAGAAATGGACTTTAGAGCACTTGAGTTTATTTCTACCCATGAAGATCAGGACTCTCTACGGTTCGAGGCAATGTCTGCTAAATTTAATCCTAGGACAAGTATAATTAGATCCAAAGGAGTTGATCATATAAGAACGGCGGATGCGTTGGTATATCCAGATTCAGGAAAGGTGACATTGGTAAAAAATGCGGTTATGAAGCCCCTTAAGAATTCTAGAATAGCCGCAAATTTTATTACCAAACTTCATCAATTGTATAAATGTAAGGTTGTAATAAAGGGTCGGCACAAGTATTCTGGTTCTGGTTTTTATGATTATATAGATGAAGATAAAAAGAAGCAAACGTTTTACTTTAGTGATATAAGCGTTGATACAGCAATAGAAACGTACGCTGAAACTAAGATTCCTGAATCGCTTAATTTTAAACTGAGTCCCAACTTTGAGTTTAAGGGAAAAGTTAAATTAAGGGCTTCGAAGAATTTCCTTGTTTTTGATGGAACTACACGAATTGTTCATGAATGTGCTACAATTCCTAAAACATGGTTTAAGTTTGAAACAGAAATTAATCCAGATGAAATTTATATTCCTGTTATTGAAACCCCTTCCGGATCTGTATCTATGATGATTACATCGGATTCTATTTACTCTACGTTTGTATCACCGATAAATTCGCGATTAGATGCTAAATTTTTATCTGCGGATGGATTTATGTTTTACCATAAAGAAAGTAAAGAGTACAGAATTGCGAATAAAGCAAAGTTAATTGAAAGATCTCTTCCAGGTAATTACCTTAGTTTAAATACGAAAAAGTGCAAAATTGAGGGGGAAGGGCAAATGAGTTTTGGTGGAGATTATGGGCAAGTAGAAATGAACACCTTTGGTCAAGGATTTCATGATCTTGAACCCAATGAATTTGTATTTGATATAATGAGTTATTTCGATTTTTTCTTTGATGAAGGAGCTTTAGATATAATGAGTAAGGATATTATAGCACATAACGAGTTAATTGCTGCAGATTATTCAAGGCCAGTTGCAGAACAAGGTTTACGATTTTTTCTAGGCAAAGAGTTGGGTGATAAAGTGCTTGGACAGATTGCTCTTTATGGAGAGGCGAAGAAAATTCCTGATGAAATGAGAAAAACATTCTTTTTTAATCAGTTACGAATGAAATGGAACAAACAAACAAGGTCGTTTACTACGGATGGTGGAATAGGAATTGGGAATATAGGAAAAACCCAGGTAAATAAGTTTGTTAATGGACAAGTTGAAATAAAAAGAAGAAGAAGTGGAGATGCTTTTACTATATACCTCCAAATTGACGAATATACCTGGTACTTCTTTACTTATAGCAGAGGCGTAATGCTAGCCGTTTCTTCAAATCCCGCCTTTAACTCAGCTATAAAGGCGTTAAAAGCAGATAAACGTAAGCTAAGTGTGAAAGGTGCTGCTAATTATTATTTTAATATTTGTTCTCCGGCTAAGAGGGCTCAGTTTTTGCGAAGAGGTGAAATGTTGAATGAAGAAGACGAAAATGATAAGTAATTATGACTTGGTTTACAGTAAATAATATTGGGTTGGTAATTCTTGCATATTTGCTTGGTTCAATTCCAACTGCGGTATGGGTTGGTAAGCGTTTTTACAATATAGATGTTAGGGAACATGGTAGCGGCAATGCAGGAGCAACAAATACAATTCGTGTTTTAGGTAAAAAAGCAGGCATACCGGTTTTGTTGGTAGATGTGCTAAAAGGATTTCTGGCGGTTTCTTTAGTTAGGTTTGCTTCAGTAAACCTTGAGTCCGAGGCCTATGTTAATTATCAATTATTACTAGGAGTATTCGTGGTGGTTGGGCATATTTTTCCCGTTTTTGCTTCGTTTAGAGGAGGCAAAGGCATTGCAACTATATTAGGTGTCGTAATTGCATTGCACCCTTTGGCGGCTTCCATATCGTTCGTTGTGTTTGTATTTGTTTTATTAATGTTTGGCTTTGTATCATTAGGATCGATTACAGCAGCAGTAGTGTTTCCATTATTAATTATTAAGGTATTTGATGAACCCAACATTACATTAAATATATTTTCAGCCCTTGTTGCGGTGATGGTTATTATTACCCATAGAAAAAATATTGGAAGACTACTTAAGCGAGAAGAACCTAAAGCACGCATTATCAAAAAGAATAATGATAATAAAGCTTAGTTATATACGTTTACTTGGCTATTTGTTCTATTAGCTGTTGGTTTTGAAATACGATTATTTTATCAAAAAAGTATTTTTATTTGTTCTCATTAGTAATGTTATATGTGCTTTTGGGCAAGACACGGTTGCAATTGCTGTGAATGTTTATCAAAACGATGCTGATCTTCCTTTACCGCCTGTCATTGTTGTGAATAAACGCACAAAAACTGGTGCATATTACACGAGTAATAGATTTAAAACAAACATGTTATATTCAGATACCTTATTATTATCTGTTTACGGATTTAGATTTAAAGAAATAAGCCTTCATGACTCTCTGCTAAAAAAGGAGTACAAAATTAATGTTGTATTGGAACAACTAAACATTGTATTAGATGAGGTGAAAGTGTACCCCAATAAGAGCTTGAATAGAATAAATTTGGACAAGTCCAAATTAGGTTATTTTGAACCTAACTATACGGTTGTGGGTATTAATGCTGCGGCAAGTCCAATAACCTACCTATATGAACGTTTTAGCAAGTTCGCTAAATCAAAACGAAAAGTGGCTTTATGGGAAAGCGAGGATTTAAAACGAAGAGTTTTGAAGGACCTTTTTAGGATTTATATTAAATACGATATTATGGACTTGAACGATGAGGAGTTTGATGACTTTATCAATTACCTGAACTTTACAGATGAATTTATTAGGGAGGCTAGCCAATTGGAACTGGTTTTAGCTATTCAAGGGAAATATAAAACATTTAAATATCGATGGAAGTAGGTTCATTTTATTAAATGAGGATAATTATGAACGTATAAAATTGTTAAATTCGACCAATACTATATTTACATATTAACGTTATGAGATTAAAAGATAAAATAGCCATTGTAACCGGTGGTGCTAGAGGAATAGGAAAAGCGGTAGCAGATTTATTTGCAAAAGAGGGCGCAGTTGTAATTATTTGGGATTTACTTGACGAAGGAGTTGAAACGGTGAAGGAAATTGAAGCTGCAGGAGGAAAAGCGGAGTTTAATAAAATTTCTATTTCTGATAAATCTGCTGTTGACAATGCCACTCAAGCAATTGTTGAAAAATATGGTAGGATAGATATTCTTATAAACAACGCGGGAATACTTAGAGATAGATCATTAGCTAAAATGACCGAGGATGAATTTGATGCCGTAATAAATGTTAATTTGAAGGGTGTGTTTTTATGTACACAAGCGGTTGTTGCTCACATGAAAGAGAATAAGTATGGTAAAATAGTTACAGCCTCATCTATTTCTGGATTACATGGTAACTTTGGACAAACAAATTACGCTGCTGCCAAAGCCGGTGTGGTGGGTATGTCTAAAACATGGGCTAAAGAATACGGGAAATACAATGTTACCGTTAATTGTATTGCTCCAGGTTTTACATTAACTGAAATGGTGGCAACAATACCAATGGAAAAGGTTGAATTAGCGAAACAGGCCATACCTCTTAAAACGGTTGCTAACCCAATTGATATTGCAAATGGTTATTTGTTTCTTGCCTCAGATGAATCTAGGTTTGTAACAGGAGAGTGCATTACCATGGACGGAGGCGCTAGCTTGTAAAATCAATTTTCTTGCGCTTATATGATTTGTTAAGCAAGGCTCCATTTATTCGATTATTTTTACCATTCCTCCTTGGCATCTTAACGGGTATATATTTTGTAAGCGACAATTCTGATGCTAACCTACTGCTGGCAATTTGCATTGTGCTATTTCTGGCAAGTGTTTATGCACGAAAAGTATACTCCTATAAATTCGACTGGTTTTATGGCGTACTATCCAGTGTGTTATTGTTTTTTTTCGGGCTATTAATAGTGTCCTCCAATTTTCAATTAAATGATGATAACCACTTTTCTAAGAAGGCAACAACATCATCATTGTTGCAAGTAAGATTGATAAAGCCTATTGTTGAAAAAAATAGTTATTCGCAAACATTGGTTGAAGTTGAAGCCGTTTCTAATCATGGTAAAACGATTCCCACTAAAGGGAAATTACTTTTATACTTGAAGAATAGTAATAAGGTGAAAACGATATCCTATGGTTCGGTGTTAGCTATTCGCAGTTCTTTTGAAGATATTCCTGTTTCCACAAATCCGAATCAGTTTGACTATAAACGTTACCTGTCCAACAAAAATATTCATCATCAATCCTTTATTCATAATGATGAATGGGTAAGTAATGAGCTAAATAGAGGCAGTAAAATTGTATTATGGGCACTGCAAGTACGAAGTCTAATGCATGCGGTGTTTGAAAAATATGGCTTATCAGCAAGTAATTTAGGGGTTGCATCTGCCTTAATATTTGGCAATAAAGACTATTTGACACATGAATTAAAAGAACAATATGCAAATGCGGGCGTAATACATGTATTGGCAGTTTCCGGTTTACACGTGGGCATTTTGTATGTTGCGTTCATGTGGATGTTTGGTTTTATGGATAAACTGAAATATGGAAATATATTCAAGGCGATTTGTGTATTGTTACTTCTTTGGTTTTATGCGGTCATAACCGGACTTTCTCCTTCTGTATTGAGAGCAACGATTATGTTTAGTATAATATTATTTGGCAAGACCTATAACAAACAATCTAATATTATTAATTCTATTGTAGCATCGGCATTTTTCATGTTGCTGTATAATCCTTTACTAATCATGGATGTGGGATTTCAGTTATCTTATTTGGCGGTAGTTGGTATCGTTTTGCTATATGATAAATTCTTTTTGTTAATTCCTATAAATAGTCGCATGTTAAAATCTTTATGGGCCCTTATGTCAGTATCAATTGCCGCACAGATTGCAACAAGCCCTTTGGTCCTTTTTTATTTTCATCAGTTCCCAACATATTTCCTTTTTGCAAACATGTTGGTCATACCATTAGTTACTATATCCGTGTATGTTGGTGTGGTGCTAATGGTAGTTTCTCCAATTACATGGTTCTCAAATATAATTGCTAAGTTGTTTAATATCCTCCTCGATCTATTAAATGGTATTGTTTCCAAAATTAGTACGCTCCCGTATTCAACTATCTCAAATATTTGGTTAAATCAATGGGATGTGACTCTACTTTATTTCATAATCATTTTTGCGCTTTATTACTTTTTTAAACCCAAAATTCGCTACCTATTTATTGCCCTTATCGGAATAGCATGTTTGCTGGTTATGAATGTTGTTGAGCAATACTCATTGGGCGCACAGAGAAAGATAATTGTGTATAATATTAAGGGTAAAAGTGCTATTAATATTATCGCAGGAAAAAGTAACTACCTGTTAGCAAATAGCAATAATAAATATGAAGTAAACGCCAATGATATAAAATACAACATTGCTGAGAATTGGATGTCATTAGGACTTGGCCAAGCAAAGGTTCTGCCTAAGGACACCTTAACTTGGTATATGAGCAAAAATGGAGCATACATAAAGTTTGAAAACAAAGTAATAGCGCGTTTTCAAGGAGAACGGCCATTTTCAAGTAATTGCCACAACCCTATGGTGGTAGATTTGTTAATATTATCTCATAATACTAAGATTACTATCCATGAG
>CAXHCC010000070.1:0-12544 GCA_964014945.1 uncultured bacterium
GACAGACCTAATTCTTTGTTCAATAGATGCGTCCGACTTATCCATTATTTATGTTTCACAACATATGGCTAACAGTAATGTTACTGATAGCCCTTTTATATGCTGGTGTTATTTTTTTGTTGAAATTAATTTATTTTCTTCTGTATTCCAATTACTTATACCCATTTCGCCCATAATAGTATCTAAGGGGCTCTCGATTTTTTTTAATGCCGAATTTGATACTTGGGTATAAATTTCTGTAGTTTTTATTGAATTGTGCCCCAATAAAGTTTGGATATACCTTATGTCAACTCCTTGTTCTAATAAATGGGTAGCATAGCTATGCCTGAGCGTGTGTACCCTTATACCGGTTTTATGAATACCCGCTTTCTTGCAAGCTTGGTTTAGGACGTTTCTAACGCTTTCCTCACTATACCTTCCTCCTTTAGCACCTTCAAATAAATTTGATTTTGGCTTATATTCTTCTACATAATCTAACAATAACGGTATGAGGCTTGCAGCCAATTTTACCACCCTGTCTTTATTGCCCTTGCCTTTACGAATAAAAACGGAGCGCCGGTTTAAGTCAATATCCCCTGGTTTAATAGACAGCAATTCACCTATACGTAAGCCCGATGAGTAGGTCATTACAAGTAATGTTTTATGTTTTAAATTATCAACACTATTAAAAATATTCATTACTTCAAATTTGCTGAGTATTTCTGGTAATACACGTTCTTTTCTTGGTCGGTTTATTTGATACAGCGTACGGTCTTTGCCTAGCACTTGTTCATAGTAGAACTTAATGGCGTTAATATGTTGGTTTTGCGTACTGTGCGATATTTTTCGTTTTTCTATTAATACATAAATGTAATCCTCAATTTCTTTTTTTGTTATTTCTTCAAGTTCACGCTCTTTAAAGTGACCAATAAACATCGAAAACAAATGGGTGTAGGTGTGCAATGTGTTTACACTATAACGCTTTTCTATGAGGGTTTGGGTGTAGCGTTCAGGTACAATTCCATTGCAGTATTCATACCTTTCTTTTTCTTCTTGTTTAAAGGATTTTTTTTGAAAAACGCCCTTCGAATCAACCCATACTTTGCCTTTACAAATGCGGTAAATTTCTTTAAGCACCCCTTTTTCATTAGGCACATATAAGTACGCCCCCTCCTTGCTCCATTTGCGTTCCGGAAACTGTTTTACCAATGCTTTGGAGGTTTCATCATTTTGATCAAAATCTACTTTTAAAATGGGGCTGCCGTAATGATAGCCTTTGTTGATGTGTACTTTTTTCATTTTAATGCGTTTATGTTTATGCAAACAACAGTAGTTTGAAAGCCATAACAAAACTTATTCGTAGATTTATACGTTTAATTATACGTATAATAAAAATTCTACCGATAAATGAGAGCTTGTGTTGAGTGTGGAGATAAAATTGAAGGCAGGGTGGACAAGATTTATTGTTCGCCCTATTGCAAATCAAATTACCACTACAGAAAAAATGTGGAAAAGGAGAAAGGGCTGTACCTCAGAATAGATAAACAACTTAAGTTAAACAGAAGATTATTACAGCACTATAACCAAGCAGGGAAGGCAGTAATAAGGAAAGATATCCTACTAAAAGTAGGCTTTAACCCTAAGTACTTTACCAATTATTGGAAAAATAAAAAAGGCGATGTGTATTTGTTTTGCTATGAATATGGTTTTTTAGAACGCAAAGAAAACGGTAAAGCTAAATACGTACTGATTCAATGGCAGGATTATATGAACGCTTAAGTGAGTGGGAGGACTATTGGCCTAACCCAAATAGGGGTTGTAGCTACACTCACTTCATTTAATACGAAATTATTTAGTCATGTTTCGTATATATTACTAAACCTAATAATAATACAATACCTCACCCGCATTCACTTCGTTCATTTCATTTTTTATTTGATCACTTATTCGAATGCATTCGAATCGTCATCAAATTAAAAAACCTCACCCGCCTTTGGCGAATGAGGTTTGATCAATTAGTGGAGTCGGAGGGATTATTTCAAGTTCCCACCTAACCCGAGCAGTGGATGAAGCCCAATGTGTTACACGCATTATGTGCTTTTTTCATTTTTAGCTTCACACAAACCTGAAGGTTTGGCTTGCCAAATAAAAAAAGCCCATCCGCATAGCGGTGGGCTTCATCATCCAGTGGAGTCGGAGGAACTCGAAATTATTTCTGAACTAGCTGTTATTGTTGATTTGTAAGGCTTTGTGTTTTTGAGGTGAAACAAAGGTGAAACATTTTATGCTTTAAAGGGATGTTCAAAAAACTGGCGCTATCTTATTGGTTAATTTTTTGCAATGGCGTAAAATTGTTAATGGTTTCTTGGATTATATCCACGGAAAGAGCAATTGAATAACCCGAGTTAACAGTTGTAACACCAGAAATATTTTCAGTTGTTTCTAACTGGTTTTCTATAGGTACAAATTCAACAATCATACCTATTAATTCCATTTTATAGTGTCCAATGCCAGATTGATAGCCTTGAAGAACAGGCCCTCCACTGTTTCCTTTATATATATCACAATCAAGAATTATAGTTTTTTTGTCAAAATTAATACCAGCTACTGACCCTCTCTTTACTAAGGGCCTTTCAAAATCTATTTGAGGTAAATCTTCTAATCCTATTGCAGAAGGGTATCCTAAAACATAAGTCTCACATGAAATTTTGACCTTGTCCACAGTTGCAATTGATGTCCCAGGAATTGTACATACTTTATCTTTTTGTCGGGAATTAATAGTGATTCCCTTAAATACCTGTGCAGACAATTCACCTGTTGTCAATGCAAATCTTATAACTGTAACATCTTGGTCGTCATGAGTAAGAATGTTACCATGTTTTTCAAGCTCTGGAATGTTTCCTGAAAATTCCCAAATTAAATTATTATTAATATCATCAGTATAGGCAAATACTTTGAAGTTTTCGTTAATAAGCTCTCCGTCATCTTCATCATAAAAAGTATGAGCAGCGGTTACGAGATAATTAATGTTATCTATGTTGAGGAGAAACCCCGTTGCTTGAAAATCTCCTATTTCGATTCTTAATGGGTAACTTAAATTCTCTTGAGGTAAAAAATTCATTTTATTATTTGGTATATTTCATCAATCGACTACAATATTGTGTTTCCTAAGCTTTGTTGCTAAAATTTCATCTAAATTCTCAATATCAGTATTGTTAATTTCAATTAGTTTGAAATTGTATTTAGAGTATAATTCTAGTTTTTTCTTCTTTCTTTGAGCATATTTTTCATTCTCTTCTAATCCCCAAAATTCGATGTATAATTTACCCTGTGGGATATAAAAATCACAATACATCTCTTCGTCAATATTTAGCTTTCTTTCATAAGCGTGTACAATTCCATTTTTATAAAGAAAGTCATCAATCATAACCTCGGCTCTACTTCTAACATAGTGCCCATCTGGTGTTCTAAGAGTGGCAGGAAATTTTTTTCTAAAGTCTTCTATTTCCTTATCTATAATTTCTGGTTTTTGATATGCTTCATCTCCCGTACCTCCTTTTATTTCTCTTATCAGGTGCTTGTTATTGAGAATGCTTTTGTCCCACACTGCATAAGGTTTGCTGTTTATTGCCTCCATTTGTGCAGCGCCATTCTTTTCACCTGCTCCAGTTACAACCCAACCTCCTTTGTCTTTTTCTATCCAACCTAACTCTGCTAGAAATAGATTGATTTTCTGGCTTGAAATATTAAAGTGGTCTCCAATTTTGGATGCATTTAATTTGCTTTTAAAGTCTACAGTTTTATTAATATCTATATTGTTTGGCCATACGATAAACTCCCCATATTTAGGTTTGTATATAGTGTCACCGCCAGCTAATCGCCCTTCTTTGGTCAACAACCATTTTCCTTCCTTTTTATAAACCCACTTGTTTTCCGTTAATATTGTAAATAACTCTTTAGGATCTAAATCTCGTTCCTTAGCTAATGCTGTAGTTGAAAGATTCTTCATATTATAGTTTAATTCTTTAGTTAAAATGTTAAATCTACATAAAAACAACCTAAATAAAACATCTATGGAACCAAATGCAATACTTCAAGGAATAACAACTGATAATCTATTATTAAGTATAGAGGGCATAATTGAAAAGAAGCTTTCGGAGAGGTTAGGCTTAATAGAAGATAAGGATTGCAAATTACTTACGAGGATCGAAACTGGCAAGTTGTTACATGTTAGCTTACCAACTCTAAACGAATGGACTAAAAATGGACAAATTGTTTCTCACAGGCATGGGAAGCGGATATATTACAAATCAGAAGATATTGATAATGCAATAATTAAAAGAGAATTTGTGAGGAGCTTTAACGATTGATAGAGACTAATCCGATAGTGTTTCGAACCTGAGGTTGAGTATTTTGATGAAGATTTATGAAAAACACATATATGCAACTAATGATATAAGTGTAATTAGTTACATATATGTGTCAGTGGAGCAGATGCAACCATTATCGAACCCTAAAGAGCACCACGTCAACGATTTAAGGGTTTTGAAAGAGCTTAAAGTGGTTATTAGCAGAATTAAAATTGAGCCCTGAAACAGGTTACAACGTAGTTGCTATACCATTTGGTAGCCCTTTGTTCCGGGTTTTATAATCAGTCTGGCGTTTGAAGCAGAATTAATGGCTTTAAGTACCATTATTTGTGCTGAAACTCTCAATTGTTAAAATCTAAAATTTCATGCTAAATGGTGTTTTTTTCCAACTCAACTATTTATTTCTAAAAATAAGTACTAAACCCAAATAACCATGAAGCTGCTCTTGCAGGAGGATTGTTAAGTATATCCGTTTGCCATTGATAACGATAATTTAAACGAAAAACTGTTTGTGATGATGGGCGAAAACTTATTGCAGGTGTGATTGCCCACAGGTCATCTCCAATTTCTGCATTCGTTTCATTGAATTTACCAACATTCCAATCAACGTAATCTAAACGAGCAGAAATATTAAAAACTGCATTATCCCAATCAAACATTTTTCTTTTGATAATTGGTTGAACGACATCAACGAACATTCCTCTTTGTTTATTCCCATATTGTTGCGTGTAAGTTTCGGGCACATCAACCAAGGTGTAAACTACCTCTCCAACAATATATGTACCCGTTTTTTGAATTGTGGTATTCAAGTCTACGGCAAAAACATCTACTCTTCTTTTCTTGTCGAGTGTTAAACCATCTTCTTCAAATTTATTGTAAACACCTCCCATGTAAGAAAAACCTATTTCACCAATCTTTCGGTTTTTAATAGCAACCTTACCAGTAATAAGTGCTTTACCACTATTATTTTCTTCAAACCGTTCCTCATTCTCTTTGGTAGCAGGTAAAAAGGTTTTGTTTTCCTCATTGTCAATGATGCTATTGTCAAAACCGTTGGTTAAATAGGCTTCATAGCCAAATACCCAATTTCCTTTGTACGTCTTGCCGTACAATCCGAATCCAGCATTAGACCATGTAGCTGGCAGCATATTCACTGCTACGTCCGGACGTTCGACAAATTCCCATTTCGGGCCATCGTGATTCTGGTTGAACGCTCCGATGGGATTCATAACAATTCCACCCCTGAAATTCAATGCAGGGTGAAACGCTACATCCATCGCTGCAAACTCAATCCCTATTTCTTTAGTTCCGTCCTCAAATTCTAATTCCGAAAGAAACTTAATCCGTTTGGTGATCGAGGCAGACATGAACATGGTCAGTCTTCTCGCTTGAAAAGATAATCCTTCTGAAACTCCGTCTTCTGAACTATAAAATGAGTTAGCTTCCAGGTATCCCCCTAGTGCTACCGGCATTTTGTTGACTGATAGAAACGGACGATTATAAGCTGCATCCATATTCAGTATTGTCTTGGAGGTATCAACAGGAACACGGTTAATTAGTGAATCTAATTTTTGTGCTTGTAAAGATCCTGAGATACTGATTAACCAACATCCCAATACTAGTATTTTAGGATAAGTAGATGTAAATATTTTCATGGTCTGTTTCTGTTTTAAATGTTTTTAAATCTCTGTCTGCTGGTCCTTCTAATACTTTTCCTGTGGTAGTAAATTCGCTACCATGACAAGGACAGGTATAAATACCTCCCCCTACATTAAGTTCACAGCCGTTATGGGTGCATTTTAGCAAGGATGCAACATAGTTGTCCTTTTGCGTTTTATACAGGCAAATGGGAAACCCAAAGTCATTCGTTTTTAATAAAACAAAGGCTCTTTTAACTTGCTTGTCTCTCTTTACTCTAATAAATTCTGATTTGGCCACCGTTAATTTTTCCTTATCCTGAGTAGCGGTTGCGTAATAAATGGCTCCGCATGATTGTAATAAGGATACAGCAAAGGGAAGTCCAACAGCAGTGTAACAACACGTTTTGATGAATTTTCTACGTTCCATTCTAAAGTGATTCCAGGAATTTGATTAATTGCTCCTTTTCAATGTTTGAAAGCTGAGAGTAGTTGGTTTGTGATTGTTGAGCTTCTCCACCATGTTGCAAAATGGCATCTTCAATACTCATAGCCCGCCCATCGTGTAGCAGAAAGTAAATTCCTCCTTGTGCGTCTTTTGATAATCCAAGTCCCCAAAGTGGTGGTGTGCGCCATTCAGAAGTAAGTGCATATCCTTCCGTATAACCATCATCCAATCCTGCCCCCATATCATGTAAAAGCATATCAGTATAAGGATGAAATTCTTTATTGGCCAATACATCAATAGGTGAAAAGCCAGTTTGTAAAGTAGGGGTATGACAAGAGGCACATTGTATTTGTGAAAAAATCTGCTCACCAGCCATTACATCAGGATCATCTTCGTTCCTGCGTATAGGTGCTTTTAGTGTTTTTAGATAAAAAACCACGTCATGAACGGTTTGGGTGCTTACTTCCGGATCTACCTCCAAGCCACTATAAGGATCTATTGGTTCAAATAATGAGGTAATTCCCATATCTTGATTATATGCCCCCGATGTTTGATGCAGTAAATCATAAGCCCCTCCTTTTTTACCAAATCGAGTAATATATCTGCCATTTTGAGAAACGGTGCTAGGTCTGTGAATAACATAAGCAGGAATGTTGTTCCAATGTGGACGACCACTAATACCATCTCCATCAGTATCATATGGATCCGATAAAGCAATGAGGTCAGCATCACTTACAGCATCAAGAAAACCTAAACCTGATACCGCTGGTGCTATTAAATCTGTCCTAGCCGCTCCTGATGGAAGTTGCTCTGGCTCATATCCTGGAATAGCTTTATGTTGAAGCTGTGGGCCACCAAAAGCAAGAAATTGATTTCCTAAAGTATCTGGTTGACCAAAACGAGTAAACTTAACAAATAGAGATCCCTTTCCATCACCAGCATGACAACTGGCACATTGATTGGCTACAAATATTGGCCCCAACCCTCTTTCAACAGTGAATACTTCACCAAATGCTTCATCTCCTTTTAAGAATTGGGCTTGTTGTCCAGTACTTAAACCTTCAATCGGGCCATCAAGCAATTCATTTTCCTCTGGTGAAGGAGGCATAGTTTTCTCACAGGCAGCAACTAAGACTAGTATTAGTAGTATGCTTAGAACAGCTTTGGCTTGGTTTCTCATAATACAATCTAAATTTGTTTTTGCAAATCTAACGAAAAGATTAGTCATATCTAATCTTTTTTACTTGTATAATCTAATTTATTTCAATTACTTTTGTGATGACAAGATTTACTATGGGATATAGTCAGACAGAAGAAAATTATTTAAAAGCCATCTATAAGTTATCAAAACTCCAGTCTAAAGGTGTTTCAACTAAGTCTATCGGAAACTTATTAGAAATAAAATCGCCAACGGTTTCGGATATGTTGAAGAAGTTGAATGATAAAAAACTAATTAAGTATGCCCGATATAAAGGTGTTTCTTTAACTAAAGAGGGAGAAACGGTTGCGTTGAAAATAATAAGAAAACACCGTTTATGGGAAACCTTTCTTGTTGAAAAATTTAGGTTTAAATGGGATGAAGTACATAACATCGCAGAACAACTGGAACACATTGATTCCCCTGAACTGGTTAACCGCTTGGATGAATATTTGGACTTTCCCCAATTCGACCCACATGGAGATCCCATTCCTGATAAGAACGGAAAAATTTCAATGCGCCATGATAAAACTTTGGATAAAGCAAATGAAGAGGAACAGGTGGTAATGGTCGGGGTGAAAGACCATTCAACAGAGTTTTTAAAATACTTGGAGAGTTTAAATCTGAAATTGGGTGTGGAGATTACAGTAGTGAAAATCGTAGAATATGACAAGTCTTTCGTTGTGATGATCGAAGATAAATCGGAAAAAATTATATCCCATCAGGTATCTAAAAACATAATTGTAAAAAAGGCTAATGGATAAAAAATTAGAGCAAAAATTACTATCAAAAAAAATCAAACCAACGACCATGCGGTTGTTGGTACTGCAACAACTCATGCAGCGCACCAGTGCTATTGGCCTCACTGAACTGGAAAATTCCTTTGAACGAGCTGACCGAACCACACTTTACCGCACCTTAAAAACCTTTGAAAAAAATAAGCTGATTCATAGCATAGATGACGGAACCGGAGTTCCTAAATATGCACTCTGTATGGAAGGATGTGAATGTAAACCCGAAGATTTGCACGTTCATTTTCATTGCACTTCTTGTAAGGAAACATTTTGTGTAACTCAAACAAGTGTGCCAATGGTGCAATTACCGATTAACTTTGAGCTTGCTGAAATTAACATGGTAATAAAAGGAACATGCGGAAACTGCAAAAAGTAACTTTGCAATACCATTGCACGTATTCATTCGCTATATTTGTAAAATAATGCAAATTAGTAGAATTATTATATCGTGTTTTTTACTATTCACCTACTCATTAGGGTTTGCGCATTACCTTATTCCTCATTGTGAAGCCAGCAATATTGATCACCAAGTAGCTGCTCATCAAGAAAATCCACATCACCATCACGAACATCATCAACATACTTCTGATGAAAAAGATGTAGTCCATGAGGATATTGTTCACAATGGTCATTTGGATGCAGGCTTATACGACCTCATTCTATGCTTTCTAAGTGATGCAGAGCATCCAACTAATGACTGCAACTTGCAGCATTACCTTCTCGCAAAAACGAACGACAATATTGATACAAAACTTGCAAAATCCAGGTTTGTTGCATTGTTGTTTGTCGCTTTCTGCATTACAGATCAGGATGAACAAATTCCTGAATTTAACAGTGAACGTGCTGTTGCATACCTATCACCACCGATAGAAGATCCCCCACACCGGGGACCACCATCCCTTTCTTGCTAAGAGATTGCACCCGATAGTTTAATCGGGCCGACAATCTATTTTTCATTTTCCGGATTCCCCGGAGAAGCATTGCTGTATTCAAATCAATTAGAAATTATATAACTATGATTAATCAGATAATATCATTTTCAATAAAGAACAAGCTGATCATTGGTTTGCTCACCATAGCTCTCGTTATTGGAGGAATATGGAGCATGACCAAAGTTCCGCTTGATGCCGTACCTGATATTACCAACAACCAGGTACAGGTCATCACCCAAGCTCCTAACCTGGGAACAGAGGATATTGAGCAATTTGTTACCTATCCGGTTGAAGTGGCAATGGCCAACCTGCCAGGAGTAACAGAAATACGCTCTGTTTCCCGTTTCGGATTATCCGTTGTAACCATCGTTTTTGAAGACGATATGGGAACCTATCTTCCTCGGCAACTGGTAGCTGAAAAGCTCACGGAGGTTAAAGAAGAAATTCCTAAAGGATTTGGAGAGCCATCAATGGGGCCAATATCCACCGGATTGGGAGAAATCTATCAATACACTTTAAAAGTAGATTCCTCTCATAAAGGACTGTATTCAGCTTCTGACTTGCGAACGATGCAAGATTGGATTGTCAGCAGGCAGATGGCGATGGTTTCAGGTGTGGTAGAAATCAATGCCATTGGTGGAAAAATTAAACAATATGAAGTGGCTATTTCACCAGACGAACTAAAAGCCATTGGCATTACCATTGTTGATGTTTACAACGCACTTGAAGCTAATAATCAAAACACTGGTGGAGCTTACATCGAAAAAGACCATTATGCTAATTTTATTCGAGGTGAAGGGTTAGCACGCAGTATTCAGGACATTGAAAATATTGTAGTTAAAAACGTCAATGGACTGCCGATTAGCATAAAAGATGTGGCAAAAGTTCAATTCGGTTTTGCCGTTAGGTATGGCACATTAACACAAGATGGTGAAGGGGAAGTCGTTGGTGGCCTTGTAATGATGCTCAAAGGAGCTAATTCCAACGATGTCATTGTACGGGTGAAAGAACGAATGAAAGAAATTCAGAAATCACTACCAGAAGGAGTGATTATTGAACCACTTTTAGACAGGAGTAAGCTCATTGCAAAAACAACCGGCACTGTCAGTACCAACCTTCTTGAAGGAGCATTGATTGTCATTTTTGTATTGGTATTCCTATTGGGCAACTGGAGAGGTGGTTTGATTGTAGCCTCGACTATCCCATTATCGTTATTGTTTGCTTTCATTCTAATGAATGTCTTTGGGGTTTGGGCAAATTTAATGAGCCTGGGAGCTATTGATTTTGGGATAATCATTGATGGGGCGGTAATAATTGTCGAAAGTACTGTATTTCTACTGCATGAAAAAGTATTGA
The DNA here is from genome assembly GCA_964014945.1 of uncultured bacterium. Taxonomy (GTDB): domain Bacteria; phylum Bacteroidota; class Bacteroidia; order 2-12-FULL-35-15; family 2-12-FULL-35-15; genus 2-12-FULL-35-15. Next base: position 10,715 of record CAXHCC010000070.1, read on the forward strand.
AAAAACAAAATATCACTGGAAAAATAAGGGATGAAGTCGCTTACAGTTCATCCAGTAAAATGATGAACTCAGCTTTTTTTGGACAGTTAATTATCCTGATAGTATTTATTCCAATACTGGCTTTGGAAGGGGTAGAAGGCAAAATGTTTAAGCCTATGGCACTCACTTTCATGTTCGCCATGATTGGTGTAATGATTCTTTGTTTGACCTACGTTCCGATGATGTCAGCATGGTTTATCCGAACTGGAACCAAAAAGAAAACATCTTGGGGAGACCGCTTTGTAATCTGGTTGGAAAACATCTATGAACCAGTCTTAGGAAAAGCGCTTAAAAAAAGTAAATGGATTTTGGGTTCAGCAATGCTACTACTTGTCTTGACAGTATTTACGTTTTCCCGAATGGGAGGCGAATTTGTTCCCCAATTAGATGAAGGGGATATAGCGTTTCATGCTATCCTGAAACCAGGAAGCTCTCTAACTGAAATGATTGAAACTACCACAAAAATTGAGAAGGTTGTCAAGCAGAAATTTCCCGAAGCACAAAAGATTGTTAGTAGGATTGGAGTGGCAGAAGTTCCTACCGATCCTATGCCAATGGATTTAGCAGACATCTTTGTGATTATGGCTCCAAAAGATGAATGGGTAACCACTGATTCAAAAGAGGAGTTTGTTGAGATGATGAAAGAAGAACTGGAAAAAATCCCAGGGGTTAACTATGAATTTACTCAACCTATTGAAATGCGGTTCAATGAACTGCTCGAAGGTGTACGGGAAGATATTGCTATCAAGCTGTATGGAGAGGACATCAACATGTTGGCGGTTAAAGCGGAAGAAATATCCAAAATAATTGCCGGAACCAAAGGCATTGGAGATATGCGGGTAGAAGCAACAACCGGACTTCCCCAAATGACCGTACAGTACAACCGTCATAAACTGGCTCAATACGGAGTAAATGTTCAAGACCTGAATACGGTGATTCAATCGGCTTTTGCAGGTGGAAAGGCAGGGGTGATTTTTGAGGGAGAAAAACGTTTTGATTTGGTCGTTCGATTGGATGAAGCACATCGTAAGAGCATAGACGATCTCAAAAACCTGTATGTCAATTTACCCAATGGTTCGCAGATTCCAATGAAAGAAGTGGCGAACATCAGTTACCAGCCTGGCCCAATGCAGATAAGCAGGGACAATACCAACCGTAGAACCTATGTAGGAATTAATGTGAGAGGTCGTGATATAAAATCACTGGTAGAAGAAATTCAACAAAAGCTGGATGCACAACTCGAACTTCCCCCAGGTTATTATATACGTTACGGTGGTGCATTTGAGAACCTCGAAAGAGCAAGTAAACGATTACAAATAGTTGTCCCTATTGCATTAGGGTTGATATTCCTACTCATATTTTTCGCATTAAAATCTTTCAAGCAATCCATGATGATATACATGGCTATACCACTGGCAGCCATAGGGGGTATATTCTCCTTATGGCTACGAGATATGCCTTTTAGTATCTCTGCAGGTGTAGGGTTTATTGTTCTGTTTGGAGTAGCGGTATTAAATGGACTGGTGCTGATAAGCGGATGGAACGAGCTGAAAGAAGAAGGCATGTCAGATTTGAATGAACGAATCAGACAAGGAGCAAGAAGGAGAATAAGACCTATCCTACTTACAGCATTAACCGATGTGTTGGGCTTTTTACCAATGGCAATATCTACATCTGCAGGAGCAGAAGTTCAACAGCCATTGGCTACCGTAGTTATTGGTGGAATGATAACAGCTACGCTCTTAACACTATTTGTGTTGCCTATCCTTTACCGTTGGGTAGAAAACAGAA
>CAXHCC010000071.1:0-12261 GCA_964014945.1 uncultured bacterium
CATTGGAGGTTGGATTAGGACTTTTACTCCAACAAAAACTATAATCGTTTACACCGCAATCCGAACTAATTACTCCTGTGGCTATAGCTGTGTTATTAGAGAACGTTGTAACGTTATCAGTGGAAATTTGTGTACCGTGCAATGTGGCATCACTGCATAGCCCAGCAGTATCTATTGCTAAATGATTTCCGGAAATTTCAATATATGGCTCTTGTCCTCCTCCATCACAATAAACATTGTGAATATTACACGCTTCTAAGCCATATAATAGGTTGTTTGATTTTATATAAACATATCTTGAAACGGCTGATAATTGGGGGATAGAAAGCTTTTCTAAAGAGATGTTACCATGAAAATAGAAATATGAGCCTATTGAATCTAAAACTGGAAACTCCAGTTCTACTATATTGTTTGTTTGATGAAAATAAACATGGCCATCGACGCGTTTTAAATTTGGAAACACCAATTTTGTAGGATACAAATAACTTGTTTGGTGATAATAAACGTTGCTTAGTACAGTATCGTTAATTGTTACGATATTAAGTTTTTTGGTACTAAATGCCATGCTATCATAGTCAGCAGAAGCAAAACGGCAATATACTTGTCCGTTACTATAAACATACAAAGTATCAATAACGGCACTTAATACATTCGTATTAGCAGCAATTGAAAATTTAATACTATCAATATTCTTTGTAGGTAACTGACAAATTACCTGTCCTGCTTTAAAAAAGGAGGTGGTATCGTCATGGGCAGTCTGACCAACTGCAACGATGCTTAGCAGAACGAACGAATAAATAAATGACAACTTTCGCATTAAACTGAATATTATCGTTTTATAAACTTCAATGATTGGGTACTTCCAGAACGATGCAATAAACAGGTATATGTTCCTTTAGGTAAATCGTGTGCTTCAAACAATGCATAACATTTACCACCAACGCAATTAATTACTTTATTACGAATCACCTTTCCATTCAAATCAACAATATCAATTACAACTGTGTTTGATTGTTTAACACTAAAACTAACTATGAACTGATCTGTTACTGGGTTTGGATACAAGACAGTTCCGTTTGAATTGAGATTCTGTTCAATGCTTAATACGCTAGTAGTATCTGCCACTGTTCTGATATGGTCAATTTCGTAAACGCTAAATCGTTGAATTGCACCGTTGCTTTTTTTTACAACTAGGCTCAATCCTTCAAATGTAACACTGCTTACACTATCTAATAAAAAAGTGGTTTTAACGCCCGTTTTATTTTCAACATAGAGTTTGCTCTGCGCCAAACAAGTGGTTGCACCAATACTAATTACTATGAATAGGCTTAAAAAAAGTCTCATAAAATAATTCATATCGCATATATAATTTAACAATTATAAATGCATTAAGCATGCCAATTTAAGAAGATTAGAACTAAACACTACATAAAAACGTCATTTATTCTATAATTTAGACTCGCATATTATGTCAACCCCCATCCAATTTTCACACGCAAACGGTTTCCCTTCACGAACCTATAATTACCTGTTTGAATTACTGGGTGATGTGCATGTTACTTATGTAGAAAAAAATGGTTACAGTAAATTACCTCTGAAGGCAGATGTAAATTATTTTGCAGATGAACTTATAGCCTCCATTGAAAAAAACCATACAAAACCCGTTATTGGTATAGGGCATTCAACTGGCGGGGCAACGGTAATTGTAGCTGCCGCCAAACGACCAGATTTATTCAAAAAAGTTATAGCCATTGAACCCATAATTTTTAGTCGCAGAAAAAGGTATGTAATGTGGTTAGTAAACCTGTTTAATTGGGGCGACCCTTCTGGCTTAATAACAAAAACTAAAAACAGAAGAGCTAACTTTCCGAGTATAGAATTTGTTAAAGAAAGTTTTGCAAACAACAGCTTTTTTAAGAGTTTTCATCCTACCATTTTAGCGGATTATATTAAACATGGTTTTGTGCCAAATCCAAACGGAGAAGGTGTTACGTTAGCATATTCTAAAGAATTAGAAGCAGCAGTTTTCCAAAAACCCTTATTTAAAATCCCTCCTGGCATTGATAAAATTAATGCTACTATCATCTATGGAAACACCAGCGACACCTTTGTAAATTGGGATGTGAATTGGTGGAAAAAAGCCTATCCCCATGTTAAACTCATTCCGTTTGAAGGAGGGCATTTATTTCCATTACAAGCACCTGAAAAAACAGCTGCGTTGCTTAAAAGTTTGATTTAAAATATCTCCGTAGCTTATCTTATGTTAATGGATGCACAGGGTATATGTAATAGATTTACACATACTCAATCGTTTAACATTAAATGTAATTAGCGGTTGTGCAACATGAATTAACGAGCATATCAACACCATGAAAAAACTTTTAAGCACCTCCGTATTGCTTCTTCTTTTTACACTTGCAAGTATTGCACAAACGGGCACAACCTACGACGATTCATTAAATTCAGGTGGAGTATTTAGAACCTATAAAGTATACAAACCAAGCGTGTACGATGGTACTAATGCCGTACCTCTTTTGTTAAATTTTCATGGTTTAGGTAGCAATAATAATGAACAAATGCTAGGGGCAGACTTTAGGGGCATTGCCGATACCGCCAATTTTATTATGGTTTTACCCAATGGTACAGCAATTACCGCAACAGCCCTTACTGGCGGGTTAGGTTTTGACATGTTTGGAGATGTAAGCCGAGGTATAAATGATGTAAATTTTGTATCGGAATTACTGGACAGCCTTATTAAAAAATACAATATAGATACCACAAGGATTTATGCTACAGGTATGAGTAACGGTGGTTTTATGGCCTATGAATTAGCTTGTCATTTAAGTGATAGAGTTACGGCCGTTGCATCTGTAACAGGCAGTATGCAAGAAAATAGAACGGCTGTATGTAATGCTACTCACCCAATACCGGTTATGCAAATTCATGGAACTACAGATGGAGTTGTAGACTACAATGGTGGATCTGGTGCAAAAGGAACTATATTTTACATACCAACCGTTCCGGTAGAAGACTTAGTTGACTTTTGGGTAGCGCATAATAACACTTCAACCACACCCACAAAAACAGATATTGCTGATACCAGTAGCACAGATGGCTCTACCGTGGAACATTATGTTTACTCTGGAGGTAGCAGAAACGCAACAGTTGAGCTTTTTAAAATAATTGGTGGCGGCCATCAATGGCCGGGTGATACTGTTACAGCTGCCACTGCAGGAGAAAACAGGAATATGGACTTTAGCGCTAGCAAAGAAATATGGCGCTTCTTTAGTCAACAGTCATTTTTAGCGGATGCGAGTTCTATTGACAAGCCTGAGGCCCAAGTAACTATTTACCCTAACCCATCTTCTGGCCAAATTACTATCAACTGCAATGCATGTGCTGGCGAAACAGTGCAAATATTTAATGTATTAGGTACCGCTGTTTTTTCAGGTATACTTCAGCAACAATTAACTACACTTGATTTAAGCAACTTACAAGCTGGTCTTTATTTTTACAAGGTAGCCAATGGCAAATCAGGTAGCGTGATTATAAAGTAGTAAGGTCGATTATACGCAGAACGAATCATCAAACTCTTGTTTCCACAACCTACTGTCCGGCAGGCGGGCTTCGCCTTGCTCAGCATGACAATCTAAGTAGCACTACTGCCTTTTAAATGTCATCCTGAGGTACGAAGGATCTTATACCCTACGGAGATCTAATCAATTAATATTTACTAGAACTGCCCGCCTGATTTACCTGACTCGCCTTCAGGCGCGCTCCACCCTGCACTCTGAGTGTCAAAACAGTAAACAATTCTGCTTATTAAATTGCCTTCCCTATCACAATTAATGGCTCAATTATTCTCTCGGTCTTTAATATCCCTCCTAACATCCAGCAAACCCAGTAATAACATATGTTTCCAAAAGAACTGAAAGCCAACCATTTCGCCCAATTACGCGTCTATTGAATCCATGTCGTTTTGTATTAAACTCTTGTGTATCTTTAAACTAAGAATGCTTACAAGCGTATTGAATAAAACTCCCAACAAGCCCTTTTCAGTGTTTGCGCTACTTGCTGTCCTAATGTTTGGGTATAACAAGGCCTATGCGCAAACCGTATTTAATTATACCGGTGCGGTGCAAACGTATACCGTACCTGCTGGTGTTGAACGCATTACAGTTGTAGCCCTTGGTGGTGGTGGTGGTGGTGGCGGAAACGATGTAGAAGGACCTGGGCTTGGAGGACGTGGAGGACAAGTAACCACCGATTATGCTGTATGCCCAGGTCAAGTATTATCAATAGTAGTAGGCGGTGGGGGCGCTGGGGGAACCAGTGGTGGGGGCGCTGCAGGTGGTGCTGGCGGTTGGGCAGATGATGGAGGTCAAATGCAGTTCGCTGGGGGTACTGGGGGCAATGCAGGTAATAATGGCTCTTCAGGCGCTGGTGGTGGTGGTGGTGGTGCTAGTGCAGTATTGCTGGGCAATACCCATATGGTTGAAGCTGGCGGCGGTGGCGGTGGTGGTGGTGGTGGAAGAACAAGAATTGGTTATCCTGGTGGCGATAGCCAAACAGATGGAGGTTGGTCAGGAAATTCAAGGGGAAATAGGTGCGACAGAGGTTATGTAGGCACTGCAGGTGGCAGCGCAGGAGCTGATGGGGAAACATTTGTAGGAGATGGTGCGGGCGGCGGCGGCGGCGGCGGCGGATTCCAAGGTGGTGGTGGTGGTGGTGTATCAGGATGCGACTGTGGAGGATGTGGCGGTGCCGGAGGACAAAATTATGTGGGGCCTGGAGGAAGTGCAACAACGATTAACAATACTGGCGGTGGAGCTGGTGGTGGAATTGCAGCAAATGGAGCCAATGGCAGCATTACTATTACACCCATAATTACGTGCTCTACCATGAGCGGAACTATAGTAGGCTCGACAGATGTTTGTCAAAATGATCCAAGTCCCATTATAACCTTTACCGGAGTTGACGGAACACCACCCTATACATTTAGCTATCGAGTAAATAATGGTGCTGTCCAAACCATTGTATCTACCGGTAACACGGCTACATTATCAATTTCAACAAGCACACCTGCTACCCATAGATACAACCTTGTAGGAATTGCTGACAACAGCGGAAACCCCCTATGTTGTGGCGCCAATGTAAATGGCCAGGCCGTTGTAAACGTTGATGGCGATACCGACCAAGATGGTATTTGTGATAATGATGATTTAGACGATGATAATGATGGTATTTTAGATAGCATTGAGTGTCCTTATATTCCTCCTTTACCCACTGTAGTTACTCCTTATAGTTTAAGTGGAGGAGCTACCGAAACATTTAACATGCCAGCTGCCAATGGTGGCTTTACGTTTAAGGTCTTTAGTCTCGACAACTCTTTTCAATTAAACATCAATGGTGTTGACCTGGCCACTGCAGAAATTGATTTTGATAACGGTGTTAGAAACATTGAATTTTTAAACGGTGACGCCTATGGAGATGGGAATGTTCCGAATGTTTGGAACATAACCGGAAACACAACTAACCCGCTTATTCAAATTGATATAGCTCCAGATGGCAGCGTTTCTATACAGGGTAGCAAATCAAGCGGGGGGCAACTATTTCCAATGGCCCTAGTTAACGGAACTACATTTAATAATATAACATGGAATGCCACAGGCAACAACACCGTTATTGCATCGCAACTCATAGTTGGTCCAACCAACATGACAGGTGAAGGCTTGGGTGTTAACGTATTTGCTTGTCCTGATTTTGATGGAGATGGCATAGCAGATGCCTATGATATTGACAGTGATAACGACGGCATAACCGATAATGTAGAAGCACAAACAACCAATGGATATATTGCCCCTTCTGGCACTGGAGCAGGCATTACAGATGCAGATGGTGACGGCTTAGATGATAATTACGATGGCAATACGGGATCTAACGACCCAGCTTTATCAGCAGGACTTAGCCCAGTTAATACGGACGGCGCTGATAACCTAGATTATTTAGATGATGATAGCGACAACGATGGCATCTTAGATATTGCGGAAAGAAACAACGGCCCAATTACGTTAACATCTACAACAGATACTGATAATGATGGCTTGTTAGACATCTTTGAAGGAGCCAATGTAAACGACGATTACGATGTAAACGATGAAAATTTAAGCGGGACATTTTTTACCTTAAACGATACAGATAACGACTTGCAAGCCGATGGCAGCGATGCCAACACCTTAGGAACAGAGTTAGATTATAGGGATATTTTAAACGGCCAACTTACCCTAATTGGAGCCGATAGCATTTGTAACAATACCCCTAGTCCCATTTTACAATTTGATGCCTTGGCCGCTGATGGAACAGGCAACCCTACTTTTACATTTACCTATAGAATTAACGCCGGTCCCAACACTACTATTACAACAGTAGGCACCAATACTAACGTGGTACTGCCAGTAGATACGGTTGCAGGCGATTATGATTATACTTTGCTGAACATTACCGACGGAGCTGGCAATACACAAAACTTAAATCAAACCGTTTCCATACACGTAAAACCACCACTAACAGCCACTGTTACTTCTTCTGTACCCGATATTTGTCAAGGACAAGTTAGCAACTGGACTTTTACTGGCGGCTTAGGCACAGCACCTTATACATTTAACTATCGCATTGACTCAGTTGATAATGGAACCAGTTCAACGGGAAGTATTTCTACACCTAATACAAGTACGGTTTTAACATCACCCAATACGTACGCAGGTAAACTGATAATGACTGTTACAGGAATAAGTGATGCCTCTGGTGCTGCCTGTCCAGCAGGCGGTACACCTGCTGATTCTATCACGGTAAATGCTATACCTTCCTCTGTTATTTCTGGAGGCGGTGATGTATGCGCTGGTGTGGGTGGTGTACAAACGGTTTCCTTTGATGCCAGCGCTAACCCAGGCCTGCCTACTCCGGTAACCTTTAATTATTATTACACCGTAGATGGTGGGGCGCAATTCCCCGGCACGGTAACGAGCGCACCAGGTAGCTTAACCGCAACAACAACTTACACCGTTCCTACCAATGTGAGCCAAACTATTTTTTACAACTCCACAGTTTCCAACTCCCAATGCGGTGGCGGTATTGGTGGCGGATCAGATACTATTAATGTGCTACCCATACCAACTGCAACCATTACTGGAACTGCTGCAGTTTGTAGAAACGCAATAAGTCCTAATGTTACATTTACCGGTGCAAACACTTCCGCACCTTATACGTTTAGTTATTCCATTGATGGTGCTCCTACGCAATCTGTGGTGAGCAACGGAAGCGGTATTGCCACAGTACCTGCTCCTACCGGTTCAGTGGGGGTGTTTACCTATTCTTTATTATTAGTTGAAGACGGTACAAGTGCCGCCTGCACCAACACTGCTACGGGTAGTGCTGTAATTACCATTGACCCTGCACCTGGTGCTACCATAACTGGCGATGCTGTGGTATGTAGAGATGCTACTACACCAACCATTACATTTACCGGTACTGCTGGAGTAGCGCCCTATACCTTTACCTATGATATAAATGGGGGTGCTCCGCAAACAATTGTTACGGCGGGTAACGATAATACCGTTACATTAACAGCACCAAGTAATGCCGTGGGTACCTTTACGTACAACCTTACCCAAGTTCAAGATGTGAACTTAACCACCTGTGGTTTTGCCAACGATAATGCGGTAATTGTAGTGAATGAATTGCCCACTGCTAGTATTTCGGGGAGCACAGCTGTGTGTAGGAATGCTACCAGTCCGGATGTTACATTTACAGGTACTACCACTTCTGCGCCGTATACCTTTAGCTATTCCATAAATGGTGCGGCCACTCAAACCGTGATAAGCGATGCCAGCGGTGTTGCCACCATAGCTGCCCCTACCGACCCTACTGGCGTGTTTACTTATTCACTACTATCCGTGCAGGATGGTAATTGTACAAACACAGCTAATGGCAGCGCTGATATTACTATTGACCCAGCACCGGGTGCAACCATAACAGGTAACGCGGTGGTATGTAGAGACGATGCTGCGCCTAACATAATATTTACGGGTACAGCAGGAGTAGCGCCGTATACCTTTACTTATGATATTAATGGGGCTGCTCCACAAACAATTGTAACGGCTGGTGCCGACAATACGGTTACCTTAACAGCACCTACCAATGCAGCAGGCACCTACACTTATAATCTTACACAAGTACAAGATGTAAACTTAACCACCTGTGGTTTTGCCAACGACAATATCACCATCACTGTTAATGAGTTACCTACTGCAAGCGTATCAGCTACACCAGCATTTTGTGAAAATACGAATGGTACACTCACCTTTACAGGAGCATCAGGAACTGCACCATATACCTTTACCTATACTGTTAATGGAGGTGCAAACCAAAACATCCCAACTGTAGGCGGAAGTAATTCCGCCACCCTTAGCATCAGTGATGTGCCAGGCACTTACACGGTTACCTTGGTAGATGTAACAGATGCCAACAATTGTACACAACTACAAAATGGAACTGCTGTTTATACAATTGACCCCTTGCCTACTGCAAGCAGCGGAGGCACACAAAGCGTTTGTGAAAACAGTACCGCTGCTGTTGCCGGGGCCGCTGCTGCTAATGGAAGTATCTTATGGACAGAAAATGGAGCCGGCAGTTTAGCAAATGAAACTACTTTAACACCTATCTATACTGCTGTGGCAAGTGATGCAGGCAATACAATAGTCCTTACCATGACGGTTACCAGCACCAATAACTGTGTAGGTGAAACGGCTACAGCCACCTATACCGTTAGTGTAGATCCATTACCTCAAGCAAGCGCAGGTGGCTCACAAGCTATTTGTGAAAACCGTACCGCTACTGTTGCTGGAGCCGCTGCTGCTAATGGAAGTATCTTATGGACAGAAAATGGAGCTGGAACGCTTACTGATCAAACTACTTTAACACCAACCTACATTGCTGCCGCTGGTGATGCAGGCAATGCAGTACAATTAACCATGACGGTAACCAGCACCAATAGTTGCAATGTATTGCCAGAAACGGCAACAGCTACCTATACCATAAACGTAGATCCTTTGCCTTTAGCTAGCGCTGGTGGATCGCAAACAGTTTGTGTAAATACTCCGGCTACGGTAAGTGGTGCCACAGCAACGTATGGTACACCTAATTGGGTGGTTACTACTGGTAATGGCCAAATAACAGCAGGCAGAACCTCCTTAACACCAACCTACACTCCTGCCAGTAGTGACGCAGGCAATGCCGTGGTACTCACCATGACGGTTACCAGTACCAACACCTGTAATGTGCGGCCAGAAACAGCCACCGCTACTTATACCATAAATGTAGACCGTTTGCCTGAGGCTATTTCAGGCAACAGTACTTATATCTGCGAACAAGGCACGTACATGTTAACTCCAGGCGAAGCCGCTGCTATGTATGGATCTGTCAGTTGGACGGATGATGGTGTGGGTAGTGTAAGCGGCAATTCTGTTACACCAACCTACACCTCAGCCAGTGGTGATGCAGGCAATGTGGTGCGATTAAAAATGACCGTTACCAGCACCAATACTTGCAACCCTGAAGCAGACTCTGCGTTTTATTCCATAAACGTTAGGCCTTTATTAACGGGCAACGTTTCTGTTTCTTCTCCGAGCGTTTGCCAGGATGATGCCTTGCAAGTTATTTTTACCGGAGGTAATCATTCTCAGCTACCTTATACCTTTCATTATTTGGATCATACCGGAGCTGCTAAAACCATTACTACCATTGGCAACAATAATAAGGCCGTTGTTGGCGCTAGTGCGAATACACCTAACAATTATACCTACGAGCTAGTACGTGTGGGTGATAATAATTGTGAGAACTCCGTTACCGACAGTGCCTCCTATGTAGTAAATCCCTTACCACTTGCCTTTATTGGTGGTGGCGATGAGGTGTGTAAAGACTCTATTGCTGAGGATATTGTGTTGTCTGTTAGCAACGGTGTATTTCCTTACGAGGTGAGTTATAGTGTTAATGGTGATGTAGGTGTTGCAGCAGTACTCAATTCCGATTCACTGCGCATACCCGTAAATACCTTTACGGCAGGAACCTTTACGTACAAATTGTTATCCGTAACGGACTCAAATAATTGTGAGCAAAAGCAAACAGGTCAAGTACAATCCATCATTCACCAAAACCCAATACCTGAATTTTATGTAGACCCAACAACAACTTCTTTGCTGGAACCTCACATTAACATTTATGAAAGCTCCTTAAATACCGCTTCTTGGAGTTGGGACTTTGGGGATGGTATAACCAGCAACAGTCCCGACCCACAAACGCATGAATACCAAAGCAAAGGCGAGTATGAAATTAAATTAGTGGTGGCCAACGATTTTGGTTGTAAAGACTCCATGGTACGACCTATAAAGTTAGTGTTGTACGCACTTTACATTCCAAATACTTTTAGCCCAAACGGAGATGGCATCAACGATACTTTTTCGCCTAAAGGTGAAGGAATTAGTGAATACGAACTAATCATTTTTGATAGATGGGGTAACTTGATTTTTACAAGTGATGACATCAATATTGGTTGGAATGGTATTGTAGATGGTGGTTCAGAAACAGCGCAAATCGACTCCTATGTGTATGTGGTAAATGTTACTTCTGAACACGACAAAAAAACCTATACCCATCGCGGGGTGATTCAGTTGGTTAAATAGAAGGTAGAATTTAGGAGACAGGAGATAGAAGGAAGTCCACCTACGCCAAGGCTTCCGTGGATAAATAGAAGATAGCATTTAGTAGGTCATTCTCCGCCGTCATTGCGAGGAGTATTTACGACGTGGCAATCTCCTCTTCGGAATAAACAGATTGCCACGCTGCGCCTGCCTGCCGGCGAGGCAGGATCGCAATGACGAGCCCTAATCAAACTATGGATTCCAAAACAAACTAGATTCTTCGTTTCTCTCAGAATGACAGAACAAATAACACTTAAGTTCTTTAGAATGTCATCCAGAGCCTGCCCGTCCGGTTTATCAGCCGTAGGCACGGCAAGCGGGCTTCATTACGTTCAGCATAACAATGCATGTAAACACTAATGCCCACCAAAAGATCACCGTAAACCAAAGTCAGCCAAACCTTGCCCAATAACATATGTTATATTAACGATTGTTATTAGTAAATAATAAAAAAGCGTTGTTGTTATCGACTGAATATCAACTATCTTGTAAGCTTAATGGTTACAGTACAACAACCATAAGATAAAAATTTGCGTCTTCTAACTAAGTCTATAAAGAAAAAGGGTAATATCACAGCTTTGAATAGAGTTAAACAACCACTGCAGACGCTATCTCCGCAGTATCTTTATGCTTGAAATTAAACTATGATTCGTAAGATATCATACATACTAACGTTACACTTATTGGTTTTTGCTGGTTATAAAGCAAAGGCACAATACGATACTACTATTACCACTACAGGTGCAACGGTGGTTTGGACCGTACCTACCAATACATGTATTACAGAATATACTTTTGAGGCATGGGGAGGTGGAGCAGATGGTTTAACTACCGTTACTAGTGACAGAGGTGCTGCCGGAGGTGGTGCCGGAGGCTATGCAAGAACTACAGTTACTGGTGTAACACCTGGACAAACATTTACAATTTCTGTTGGTGCTAAAGAGCAAGATTCTTGGGTTAAAAACCCCGCCAACGTAACGATATTAACTGCCGAAGGCGCTACTGGTCAGGCAGGCGCATCGGGAACAATAGCCATTGGTACCAATACTTTTGTTACAACTGGTGGTTCTGGAGCGGCGCAAGCAAACAACGGCAACAATGCCGGTGGTGGTAGTAATGACCCATGGTCTGGTGGTGGTGGTGGTGGTGCCGGTGGTGATGGTATTGCCGGTGATACACCTGTATCAACGGGAGGTTGGGCAAGTGGTGTTGATGCGAAATGGTCATCAGGTGGTGCTGGTAGAGGTGGTGGCGGTGCTGGTGGTAGAAGTGCTTATGAAGGTAACTATTGCCCAAGTCCAGCAGCTGGTGTTGCTGCATTGGACGGTTCAGCACCAGGTGGTGGTGGTGGTGGCGGTGGACGTGACCATAACGGTGATGCGGTTGCCAGTGGAAATGGAGCACAAGGGGCTATTAGAATTTCAGCCAATGATAATGTAAAATATACCATTGCTGTCTCTTATACACATCTGACGATGCCGACGATGTGAGTTGTGTATATATAGGT
>CAXHCC010000072.1:0-12106 GCA_964014945.1 uncultured bacterium
TCCATGTCCACTTCTTTTCCTAACTCTTTTTGCATAGAAGTAACTGCTTTGTTTTGTATACCGCAAGGGATTATGTTTCCAAAATAGTCTAAGTTGGAGTTTACGTTTAACGCAAGCCCGTGCATGGTTACCCACCTGCTTGCTTTAACCCCCATGGCACAAATTTTTCTTGCTTTATGGGGCAAATTTGCATCTATCCAAACGCCTGTTTCTCCTTCGCTTCGGGTTGCATTTATACCAAATTCACCTAGCGTTAAAATCACAATTTCTTCTAAGTATCGAAGGTACTTATGAATGTCAGTAAAAAAGTTGTCCAGGTCTAATATAGGGTACATTACAATTTGTCCTGGACCATGATAGGTTATATCACCCCCTCGGTTAATTTTATAATAGGCAGCATCTTTCTCCTGCAACTGTTTTTCACTAACTAATAAATGCTCTTTGTTGCCACTGTTTCCAAGTGTGTAAACATGTGGGTGCTCGCAAAAAACCAAGTAGTTTTTCGTTTGTTGTTGCTTATTAATCGGAGCCGTCCTATTCGATAGTTTGGTATCAATAGTTTTCTTGAAAAGCTGCTCTTGTGTATCCCAGGCTTCTTTAAAATCTATTAATCCCAGGTTTAATAATTGAACCTGTTGCATGATGGAAATTCCACTAATTAAGGGATGCCAATTTTGATTTTAACTTGTCTATCACATTCACCTCCACAGCATCAACCCCTCTTAGCTCCGCTAATAATACAGATATCCAATCGCCAAGATGAATTAAATACATGGCCTTTTCAATAGCAGATCCGCCTTTAGAGTATACTTCCGTAATACTTGAAGCATAGTTTTTTATGATATCTGTGTTTATTTTTACTCTTGACAAATTACGTTCATATTCATCATTGTCAAGAAATATTATTACCGCCAGATCATCATTTTTTTCGGTCCATCCAACCAATTCGTTATGATTCATTTCTGGAATGGCATGATGCCAACAAAGCACTTTTGAATTTTCATTTAATTGTTGACGAAAACGAACAGCAATTCCTTCATTGTTGGTAGTGGAATAAATAACAGGAAGTTTTCCTTTTAAGGTTTTTGCCAATTTTGCTGCTTCACTAATTATATTTTCTTTTTCTTCATTCAATAATTCAACTGATTTTTGGAGACCTGCATTGAAAGAATTGTCGATAATTTTGTGATGACCTAAAATGTAAAACAGCTGGGTAAACGAATACCCTAAACACGATCTTGGAGGCATACCACCAGGTACGATAATACAGTCGAAACCTTCGGTTTGGGCTTTCTCAGAAACAGCTCCTCCAGATGTGATGGCAGTAATTGTTGCTCCCTTGTTAATTGCTTCTTCCAAGCAATTAAGAGTTTCCTCTGTATTGCCAGAATATGAACTGATTATAACCAGTGTGTTCTCATTAACATAATTTGGTAAAAAATAACCTTTACAAACATTAACAGGAACGGATGCGCCATCGCTCACCAAAGCCGTGACAATTGTACCGCCTATTCCTGAGCCTCCTAAACCACAAATAACAACATTATCGATGGTGTTTGTTGCTTTGGATAGCGAAGCATTCTCCCCAATTGCAATTGCGTCCTTTAATTGGTTAGGAAAATTGTCTACAAGTGCCTTCATATCTGTTTGCCTTAATATCTGGTTTGACCGACTAAAGTATTAATTATATTTTAAACACTTCCTTCTTTCAGAAATAATCTGAGCTCTAACCACTTCAAATGCAACGAATGCTTATATTTGCCTGAATTTTATTTGAATACTAAATGAATACGGAACTGAGTGAACAAGAATCCATTAGGCGTGCCAAACTGGATGAAATTAGAAAATTAGGTATTGATGCATATCCTGCACCAACGTTTGAAATAAACACAACCGCACAAGCGATACTTGATGGCTTTAATCCGGATAAGCCTGATGATTTTAATAACATTAGTATTGCAGGTAGAATTATGAGTGTAAGGGATATGGGAAAGGCGTGCTTTGTTGAATTACAAGACACAACTGGACGTATTCAGTTATATGTAAGACGTGACGATATTTGTCCAGGAGAAGACAAAACGACTTATAATAAGTTATTTAAGAAGCACACTGATATTGGGGATATTTTTGGCGTTACAGGATATGGTTTTGTTACCAAAGTAGGGGCAACTTCTATTCACGTAACATCACTAACCATGTTAAGTAAATCCTTACGCCCTCTACCTATTGTTAAGAGGGATGAGGAGGGCCATGCTTTTGATGAAGTAACTGACCCTGAATTTAGATACCGCCAACGTTACGTTGACTTAATTATTAACCCAGAGGTTAAAAACACATTTGTACAACGTACTAAAATTGTTAACACCATAAGGGACTATTATAATGACAAAGGATATTTGGAAGTAGATACTCCTGTTTTGCAAGCCATTCCTGGCGGTGCCGCGGCACGCCCTTTTATTACACACCATAATAGCTTGGACATGCCTATGTATTTGCGTATTGCCAACGAGCTATATTTAAAACGTTTAATTGTTGGTGGTTTTGATGGAGTATATGAGTTTTCTAGAAATTTCAGAAATGAAGGGATGGATCGTACTCATAATCCTGAATTTACAGTAATGGAGCTATACGTGGCTTATAAGGATTATAATTGGATGATGGAGGCAACAGAACAACTGTTTGAAAAGATTGCAATGGATTTGCATGGTACAACTAAAGTAACGGTGGGCGACAAAGAGATAGACTTTAAAAGCCCGTTTAAGCGTGTAACCATGTTTGATGCGATAAAAGAATTTACGGGAGTAGATATTAGCGGTATGGATGAGCAAGAGTTGAGAGATACATGCAAAAAGCTAAATGTTCCTATTGAAGAAAGTATGGGGAAAGGGAAGTTAATAGATGAGCTTTTTGGTGAAAAATGTGAAGGCAATTACATTCAGCCTACATTTATTACAGATTACCCTATAGAGATGAGTCCATTAACCAAAAAGCATCGCAATAAAGAAGGATTAGTTGAAAGGTTTGAGTTAATCATTGATGGTAAGGAATTGGCCAACGCCTACTCTGAGTTAAATGATCCTATTGATCAGAAAGAACGATTTGAGGAGCAGTTAACTTTAATGGAAAGAGGGGACGATGAGGCCATGTTTATTGATCACGATTTTCTTAGGGCACTTGAGTATGGCATGCCGCCAACTGCTGGAATTGGCGTTGGTATCGACAGGTTGGTTATGTTGTTAACCAATTCCGATTCAATTCAAGATGTATTATTTTTCCCACAAATGAGAAGAGAAACGATAACTGAAACGCATAAGGAAGAGTCGTTAAACGAGGAATAGTATACAATAAGTTGAAATGAGTTCAGCAAAAAAAATAGCGGTTATCGGTGGTGGAAGTTGGGCAACGGCTATTGTAAAAATACTATGTAATAATTGCGATGAAGTACATTGGTGGGTACGCCATCAATCATCAATTGATCATTTGCAAAAATTTAAACATAACCCTGGATATTTAACGTCTGTTGAATTTGACACAAATAAACTTGTTTTAAACGCTGATATTAAGAAAGTGGTTGCTAGTGCCGATGTGCTAATAATGGCTGTGCCTTCTGCATTTTTAAAAGGTGTTTTAGAGGGGCTTACAAACGAGGATTTCATCAACAAGCAAGTATTCTCAGCGATTAAAGGTATTGTTCCTGAACATAACCTTATTGTAGGTGAGTTTTTTAATACGGAGTATGGAATTGAGATGGACAATATTGGTGTGCTAACTGGTCCGTCACACGCTGAAGAGGTGGCGATGGAAAAGTTATCTTATCTAACCGTTGCTTGCAACAATGAAAATAATGCAGAGTATGTTGCATCCAAGCTTAGATGCAGGTATATAAATGCAGTGGTTTCTGATGATATTTATGGTACCGAGTATTCATCCGTATTAAAAAATGTTTTTGCCATTGCAAGTGGTATTAGTCATAGTTTAAATTATGGTGATAATTTTCAGGCGGTATTAATTTCCAATGCCATTCAAGAAATTAAACGTTTTGTAGATGCTGTTCACCCGATAGATCGCGATATTAAAAGTTCCGCATATTTAGGTGATTTATTGGTAACAGCGTATTCTCAGTTTAGTAGGAATAGAACTTTTGGAGGTATGATTGGAAAGGGGTATACGGTTAAGTCGGCGCAATTAGAAATGAATATGATTGCTGAGGGGTATTATGGTGTGAAATGTATTTATGAGATTAATAAGAAATTCAAGGTGGATATGCCTATAACCAATGCGGTGCACAACATTCTATATGAGAAAATATCCCCAGTTATTGAAATGAAACTTCTAACAGACCAGTTATCATAGTATTTTTCTGGTTCAACTACTATATTGCCTTATTGGCGAGTGCTCGCCACAATAAAATCTTGCTTAATTAGTTATTAATATTAATTTTGGCACAATGATTGCCAAACTACTACTAATAATAAACTAAAAACACATACTATGAAAAAGTACTTATTGTCTTTCTTTATATTAATAACGATTGGATCTTCTGTATCTATTGCAGGTGGGTATGAAAAGTTTTACGAGGTTTTAGAAAGTATGCGCACGAACATTTATGTGAAAGGTGCCACTTTTGATTTTGTTAAAATTGAGCGTGTTAATGGGAAAATGATTAGCTCCACACAGTCGGTTAAATACCAAGCGAAACCTAAAAAAATATACATGAAGATTACTGCTGGACCTGATGCAGGAACAGAATTGCTTTTTGTTCCTACAGAAAATGACGGTAAAGTAAGAGTTAGTGCTGGTAGATGGGTGCCAACTTTGAGTTTAAGCCCTTTTAGTAGTTTACTTGCAAAAAATCAACGTAACACATTATATGAATTGGGCTTTGCGTATACAGGCAAGGTTTTGTATAAAAGCTTTACCAAATATAAAAGCAAGGCTAAAGAGTTTTACGATGCAGGTTGGGCTTCTTATGAAGGACTAGTTAAAGTTAATGGAAGAGTTTGTCATAAGTTGCTATCTGAGAATAAAGAGTATAAGTTGATTGATTATAAAGTAGTTGAAGGTGATATATTAAGAAAAATTGCCAAGAAAATGGTTGTGGACGCATATAGTATAGTAGAAGTAAATGACAATATCGATGATAATGGTGATTTAAAACCTGGGATGGTAATTAAAGTGCCTAATTCATATGCTAAAAAAGTAGAGGTGTATGTGGACACAATTAATAAACTACCTGTTAAACAAAAAATGTGGGATAATAGTGGTTTGGTTGCTGAATATCAATACACAAACATTAAGATAAACCCAACATTTGCAGCTGACGAATTCACTGAGGATTTTGATGAATACGGGTTTTAAAGAATAAATTTGCGTTAATTAAAAAAGGCGTTGCATGATTTTGCAACGCCTTTTTTATATAGTAGTGGTTTGCAACGTTTCCCTATAGCTTGAGAATACTCTTGACTTGGAAATAAATCCCATGTATTTGTGGTTGCCGTCTACAACAGGTAGGTTCCACGCCCCTGTTTCATCAAACTTTTTCATTATTCCATCCATTGTTTCAGACTCAGAAATAATCGCCGGAATCGCTGTCATTAACTCCTTTACTAGAATTGTGTCATATTCTTTGTTTTTAAAGATGATCTCCCGAATATCATCTAACAATATTATACCTAGTAAATTGTTTTCGTAATCCAATACTGGAAATATGTTCCTTTTTGAAGTAGCAATTGCTTCTACAAGTTGACCCAAAGTGGCATCAAAAGAAATACGTTTAAAGTCTTGTTCAATTAATTTGGAAGCATTTATTGTGCTTAGGATTTTTGTGTCTTTATCTCTTGTTGGAATAGTTCCTTTTCTTGCCATTCGCACAGTATCCATTGGGTATGGTTCAAGACTTTTAGAAATTGCAAAACTGATGGAAGATACTATCATTAAAGGAATCATTAAACTATAGCCACCCGTTATTTCTGCAATTAAAAATATACCCGTTAATGGAGCATGGTACAAGCCACTAATAACACCTACCATCCCAACAATGGTAAAATTTATAACTGGTAAAGTAAAGTGCCCTAGACTCACCCAATTAATAAGTCTAGAATATGCAAAACCAAGGTAAGCTCCAACAAAAAGTGAAGGAGCAAAATTCCCTCCATTTCCACCACCTCCGAGAGTAATTCCGGTAGCAATTGCCTTCAATAAAAATACGGAACCTACAAAATAGAGCACCACAAATTCATTATCCCACTGGTTCTCAAAAATTGTATTTTTCATTAATTCTTGCGTGTTCTCCAGCGATAATAGTTTAATACTTGTATAACCTTCCCCAAACAACGGAGGAAAAATAAAGATGAGCACCCCAAGAATAACCCCTCCAATTATAGCTTTTGTGTAATCGTTAAACTTTGCTCGTTGAAAAACGCCTTCAACTTTTAAGTATACGTGGGAATGATATACCGATACCAATCCGGCAAGTATGCCCAGTAAAATGTAGAACAATACATTGGTATAATCAAAGGTTAATTTTTCTTCAAAGGAAAGAAGAATGCCTTCGTGTAATATAATATTGGAAACTAAGGCACCTGAAGCAGATGCAATTATTAATGGCGTAAAAGCAGAAATACTTAGATCTAACAATAATATTTCAAGTGCGCAAAGAACTCCAGCAATTGGGGCATTAAATACGGCTCCAATTCCAGCGGCAATACCACAGGCCAGTAATAAGGTTCTTTCTTGATAGTTAAGTTTATATGTTTGGCTGTAATTTGAACCAAATGCTGCACCAGTTATTACTATTGGTGCTTCTAAACCAGCAGATCCACCAAGTCCAACCGTTAAGGAGCTGGTAATGATTTGAGAATGCATCTGGTTCCGAGGAATTATTGATGAGTTTTTTAATATACTATGATGAATTTGAGAAAGACCTTTTGTAAACTTTCCTTTTAATACTTTGCGAATTATAAATATCGTTAGCAGAATACCAATTACAGGAAGTACTGTTATTGAAAACTTATAACCACCTGCGTCTAATTCGGTAGCTGCAAGGTAAATGTAGTGGGTGAATGTTTTAAGAATAACAGCCGCAATACCTACACTTAAACCTATTAAGATACTTGAAAACAGCATAAACTGCTTTTTAGTAGTCCTGTTACGTATTGCGTTAATTATGAAATGAACGCCTGCTAATATGGTATTTGTTGCCTTTTTCAAGTTTTATTTAGTAGCTCAATTCGATAATCTCTTTTGCTTCTTCTGGTCCAATTTTTTTATGTTCTCCCAACTTCCAACCTCGTTCAATAAATCGCTTTTCAATTTCTTGCGCTGTGTTTAAATAATCATTTGTATAATCGGATAGCTTTGTTTTAATGCCTATTGAATGAAAAAAGTCATTAATTTTTGCGATGCATTTCCTTGCTTTATCATCTGTGTTGTTGTTATCTAAGTTCCAAACACGATCTGCTAATTGGGCAAGCTTTTCTTTTTTGTCATCGAAACAAAACGTGTACAAATTAGGCCCTATTATTGCAAGAGTTCGTGCATGGTCAATTCCATGTAATGCAGTTAGTTCATGTCCAATCATATGGGTTGCCCAATCCGTAGGCACTCCTTTTTGTATGAGGCCATTTAATGCCATTGTACAACACCACATGTAATTGCTTGCAACATTGTAATCTTTAGGATTGTTCAGTAATTGGGGTGCAATTTCAACAAGCGTTTGTAAAATACTTTCTGCAAAGCGTTCTTGTAATGTTGCGGTTGTAGGGTAAGTTAAATATTGTTCTAATACATGGGTAAACGCATCAGCGATTCCGTTTTGTAACTGGCGTGTTGGTAATGATGCCACCACACTTGGGTCAAGAACAGAAAATTGAGGGAAGAGTTGAGGGCCTCCCATGGTTAGTTTTTCTTGAGTAGCTTGCCTAGTAATAACTGCGCCGGAATTCATTTCAGAACCAGTTGCGGGCATAGTAAGCACTACGCCAAAGGGCATGCTTTTAGTTACTCTAATATGATTGCTCAATATTTCCCATGGCGTTTTACCCTCAAATAACGATGCTGCGGATAAGAATTTGGTTCCATCAATTACAGATCCTCCTCCAACGGCTAGTAAAAAGTCAATCTTTTCAGATTTTATTATTGCTAAGGCCTTTAACAATATCTCATATTCTGGATTGGCAGGTATACCTCCAAACTCTACCACCTTGTATCCTGATAGGCTATTCATAACCTGATCATAAATACCATTGGTTTTTATACTTCCTCTTCCGTAGAGTACAAGCACCTTGGCATTGGCCGGTATTTCTTTTGGAATGTTTTGTATTTGTTCTTTTCCAAAAAGAATTTTGGTAGGGTTGAAAAAATCAAAATTCAGCATAAATAATGATAATTAGCGGCCACAAATATACTAATTATACATATAGTAGTGTACTAAATGCCTTGTGATATCTCGCTTCTAGCGTATTGCATAAATTATCACACAGTACCCTTTGTTTGAAGGGGTATTCATTTATTATATTTACTCTCTAATAGATAGATGCTTTGACCTTACTTCGTTTTTTCGTTTTATCCTTTCTAAGCGGCATTTTATTGGCTTTAGCATGGGTCCCGCATGGTTTTACTCCCCTTATTTTTATAGCGTTTATTCCTTTGCTTTACGTTGAAAGTGAACTAGTTGCTTCTCTGAAATCTGGTAAATGGTTAATGGTTATAGGGGCCTATGTTACGTTTTTTGTCTGGAACTTGCTTACTACTTGGTGGATGACAAATGCGTCAATGGAAGGAGGTGCTTTTGCTATTGCCTGTAATTCTATGTTTATGACGGTAGTTTTTATGTTGGCGCATAGAGCCAAGAACAGGATTGGTGATTGGTGGTCGGGTGTGATATTTATAAGTTTTTGGATGAGTTTCGAATTGTTGCATCATCGTTGGGATCTTGATGACCCATGGTTAACCCTAGGTAATGTGTTTGCCGCTCATGTAAATTGGGTGCAATGGTATGAGTATACAGGAGTGCTAGGAGGTTCGTTTTGGGTGCTTTTTTTTAATGCTTCATTATTTAAAGCTTTAAAAAACAAGAGGTTTGATTTTGTCCAATTTGTAAAGTCTAAAAGTGCTTTACGTCATACATTGTATATCATCATACCAATTAGCGTTTCGTATTACATTCAACATTCTATTGTGCCAGACAGGGGAGTGCCTATAAATGTTATTGTGGTACAACCAAATGTTGATCCATACAATGAGAAGTTTAGTGCTAGTCATCAGCAACAGCTGAACAAAATGTTAAGCTTGGCAAGTGAAAAGTTGGGTGATTCGACAGATTATGTGGTGTTTCCCGAAACAGCATTGACTGAATATATGTGGGAGAGAGGGATAGAAAATGCGTCTAGTATAAGAAGCATACGCGCTTTTCTTGATACACTACCAAACCTGAATTTTATTACAGGAGCAAGCACTGCCAAAATATTTGAGGAAGGTGAACCGTTAAGTTCTACCGCAAGGAAATTTAAACAAGCTGATATGTATTATGATTCATACAATACCGCGCTGCAATTGAAAAAAGGTATGCCTTTACAGCTTTACCATAAATCAAAGTTAGTAGCTGGTGTGGAGAAAATGCCGCTACAGTTTATATTTAAGTACCTCGAAAATTTCACTATTGATTTAGGTGGCATTAGCGGAAGTCTGGGAATTCAAGAAGAACGTACTGTTTTATATGATAGCACTAAAGGTATAGGCACTGCGCCGGTTATTTGCTATGAAAGTGTTTTTGGAGAACATGTATCGGATTATATTAAGAATGGTGCCGGCTTTATCTCGTTAATTACGAATGATGGTTGGTGGGGAGATACGCCAGGCTATAAACAACATTTGGCATATGGTTCATTAAGAGCAATTGAAACCCGGCGCTGGATTGCGCGATCAGCGAATACTGGAACATCCTGTTTTGTAGACCCTTTTGGAATTATAATTAAAGCTACCGAGTATTGGCAGGAAGCGGTGATATCACACACTATATATAGCAACAATAGAATCACATTTTATACAAAGTATGGTGATTTAATTGGTTGGGTTTTCGTTCCGATTTCATTACTCCTACTTCTGTATTCCCAGTTAATTAGGTTTCGGGTTATTAAAAAGTAGTATTTTTGAATCCGTTAAACCACAACGCAATATTGAATATGAAAACAGGCGTATTACTTATAAATTTGGGTACTCCAGATAGTCCAAGCACGTCTGACGTTAGAAAATATCTTACACAGTTTTTAAATGATCGAAGGGTAATTGATATAAATCCGATTGCACGTTTTTTTTTAGTGAATGGTATTATTGTCCCCTTTCGTTCACCTAAGTCTGCTAAGCTTTACCAAAAAGTGTGGACCAGTCAAGGTTCTCCATTATTAGTGAACAGTGAGAAACAGAAAAAAGCTTTGCAAGAGGCTTTGGGTGAACAATATGTAGTAGAATTGGGCATGCGATATCAAAATCCAAGTTTGGAGTCAGCACTAAATAAATTGCGTTTAGCAAAGGTTGATAAAATTGTGATGATCCCGCTTTACCCTCAGTATGCATCTTCAAGTACTGGGTCTTCTGTTGCAGAAGCAATTCGTTTATTGAATAAGTGGGAGGTAACCCCCTCTTTCGAGGTGATATCAAAGTTTTATGATAACCCAGGATATATTGATGCATTTGTTGATGTTGCATCTAAATACAAGTCGGAAAATGGAACCTGGGATAATTATGATGGAATAATATTTAGCTATCACGGTTTGCCTGAAAGGCATATTCAGAAAGGAGATGAGCACTACGGTGGAGGTGCTTGTAACTTGGGAGCCTGTTGTGATACAATAACCCAAGAGAATCAATATTGTTATAGAGCAAATTGTTTTGAAACAACAAGACAACTTGTAAAAAAGCTAAATATCCCGGAAGGCAAGTATGTGTCAACTTTTCAGTCGCGTTTGGATGATAAGTGGATTAAGCCATACAGCGATAAGGTGGTTGAGGAGTATGCGAAAAGTGGAAAGAAAAAACTGTTAATGTTCTCTGCTGCTTTTGTTGCTGATTGTTTAGAAACGCTTTATGAAATTGGTGAGGAATATGATGAAATGTTCAAAGAGCATGGTGGTGAAAACGTAACCTTAGTAGAGAGTCTAAATGATCACCCTACATGGATAAATGCTTTAAAAAACATGGTGCTCGAAAGGACAAATTAATTGACGGGCACTAAACAATAGTTTGTGTCGTTAATTAGTGTTCATAGCATATTTAACATGAAAAAAGTATTGTATCTTTATTTTCTACCACTATTACTATCCTTCGTTTTCCTATACCTTCTAGTAAGAAAAACGCCATTTGAAGTATCGCCTACCCATTGTGTTTTAGATTCACTGAGTGCTTATACCCCATATCTTGATGGAAACCCGTATTTAGAAAAAAAGTTTTTAAACTTTGGAGATAATGATCAGTTGCATATATTAGGTTCCTCTGAATTAGCGGCTCGTACATATGCTAGTCCAGATGTTTTTTTTCCTAATAATTTTGCAATTAATACTGTTGCTGTTGGAGAAGCTGGTAACCAATCGTTTTCTATATACTCTCAGTTATTAACGAATAAAAAGGATTTAGGAGAGGCGAAGATTGTTGTAATAGTTTCTCCAACTTGGTTCATGAAAAGTTACGCATCGGGTGTGCGTGCTTCTATATACAAAAGGTATAACTCGGAAAGGATGTTATCCTCCATCGTAAGTATGGAAGGTGATAATTTCAAAAACTATGCTTATCGTAGAATAGCAGAAATTTTTGACCAGTACCCTGGTCGTAATAATGTAGCGATAGATGTAATTCGAAATAGTTATGCAGTTGCGGATACAACTGTTGGCGTATTTCAACGGTTATTTATTAATAAACCCTTATTATCCTTGGATCAATTAGTATTAAACTCTCAGAAAAGAAAGGATACGGTTAGTGAAATGAAAATTAAAAGATCTAGCTTAAGGGTTAAACAAGGTGTTAGTTGGGATAGCTTAAAGTTAATAAGTAAGAAAGCGGTTAATAGCAGAGTAACTAATAATCTATGGGGTATCAATGATGATTATTATAACAC
>CAXHCC010000073.1:0-12061 GCA_964014945.1 uncultured bacterium
CACTCTCCAATGTTTTCACTTCTGGGTTCATTCCTAGGTTACCAATTAACTGAACTTTGTTTCTTAATGCATTCATGATTTTTTGTTTTTAATAATTAATAATTTATTTGTTTAATTGTTGCCAAACGCATTTGTAATTGTTTGACGGTGCAAAGATGTGACGACCTCCAAATTTTATTCGGTTATTAAGTGTTTACATCCGGATGTAGCCGTTTGTAAACGTTTGTTGTCGGCTACAAAAAGCGAATAATTATGGGTTAAATAATTAATTATTAAATAGTTATAAGAATTTTAATGTGTACCTTGGTCTAAAATTAAAAATTTTGATATGCCCTTAAATATTGTGTTAATTGAACCGGAAATTCCGAACAACACAGGTAATATTGGTCGTTTAAGTTTGGCAACGGGTGCTCATTTACATTTGGTTAAGCCCTTCGGATTTGAATTAAGCGATAGTAAATTAAAACGTGCAGGACTTGATTATTGGCAGCATATTTCTTTACATATTTATGAGAATGTAGCCGCTTTTTTTGAGCAACATAAAGATGAAAAGATGGCTTTTTTTTCGAGCCATGGAACAAAAAACTATTGTGATTTGCAGTTTAATGAAAACCAATATTTAGTATTTGGTAAAGAATCGGAAGGGTTGCCTAAAGAACTTTTAGCACAACATGAAAGTGAGACTTATAGCATTCCTATAAGTTCTGATAAGGTGCGCAGTTTAAATTTGGCCAACGCCGTAGCGGTTGTTGCATATGAAGGTATACGACAACTAAAATAGTTGGTTGGCATAAAATTGGTGATCAAATAAACTATGAAACTAAATCATCCAGCACTAGTTGACTTGCTAAAGCAAGCTTATTCGGCTGAAAAGGCAGCTGCATTTGCCTACATAGGACATGCCAAATCTGTTAAGGATCCCAACGCCAAATTACTTATAAAACAAATTGAAAACGATGAATGGGAACATCGTAGAGAAGTACTTAAAATTATGAAGCAGTATAACATTCCTATTTCTTCATATTACGAATTTAAATATCATTTTATTGGCCGCCTGATATCATTTAGCTGTTACGTTATAGGATGGTTTATGCCCTACTTTTTTGCTGGGAAATTGGAAAGCGGAAATGTTTGTGAGTACTTTAGAATGATGCAGTACTTCCATAGCTTAGGAATTTATGAGCATGATCAAATTTTGTATGACATGGGCATAAAAGAAAAAGAACACGAAGTTTACTTTTTGGAGGCAATTAAAAACGATTGGTTCCTACCCTATTTTGAACGCATTTTTAATTGGGGCTTACGCAAAAGTGCTAACGACGTTGACTTAAACAACAAATACCCCGTTAATAAATCAGACTTATATTGTAAAAAGGATGATTAATTTAATTGGAGATTAATTCGTAATATTGTTAGTTAGATAACGTAAAACAAATAACATGAATAACATTAATAGAGTTTTATTAGTAGCAGTAATTAGTTTATGGAGTTTAGGTGCAAATGCGCAAGCGCAATTTGGTATTAGAGGCGGGCTTAACTTTTCCAACCAGCTCGAAAAAGATGATAACCAAACTTATAGCTCAGACAATTCTGCACGCGTAGGGTTTAATGCAGCCGTATTATTGGATTACCGTATATGGGATATTTTTTCGGTTGAAACTTCTGTTATGATGAGCACAAAAGGATTTACACGTAACACAACTACGGGTTTAACCAATACTGAAACCTTGGTTAAATTGCTTTATCTAGATATTCCAATTAATGCTAAAGTTACCCTTGGGTTAGGTAGTAATTTTTCCGTATTTGGAGCGGTAGGGCCTAATTTTGGTATTGGTATGAGCGGAACCAGTGAATCAACTACTACAATAGCAAATATAACCTCTTCTACCGATAGTGCAATTGAGTGGGGGCAAGATGAGTTAAATGATGATTTAAACAAACTGGATGTGGGCCTAACAGCAGGTGGAGGTATCGGCATTAAGTCATTCCAAATTGGGGGCTATTATGATTTTAGCTTGTTAAATGTTTCGCCTAGAAGCAAAAATGGCTATAGGGTTAAAAACCAAGTATTCCGTTTTTCTGTTGCTTACCTTTTTGGAGAATAATAGGTTTAAACGATTCGTTTAAGGCTTGTCGTTTTTTTCAACGACAAATTATCTGTTTGTTGCAAGCAAAGAATGCCTGGTTGCATACCCGGCTCTAAACTACCTAATTGATCAACGCCTAAAAAGTCGGCTCCATTTTTTGTAGCCCAAGTTAATAAGGTGTTGAGTGGTATTGTAGGATGCGCTTGGGCTATTGTTTTTAGTTCTTCCAATACAGATAAACTCCAATTAGAGGCCAAACTATCGGTACCAATTGTAACCCGTGCCTTGTGTTTTATTAAGCTTAAATAATCCGGCAACTGTTCGTTAATATATTTATTTGCATTGGGGCACGTACACCAAAACAAGTTGTTGGCATAATTGCTTTGCATGGCTTTTTCTATTTCTACACCTGTAGTAAAGGTGTTATGCACCAACAAGGTGTTTAGGGCAGGAGCTAATAAACTAAGCGTGTTTTCTAATACGCTTTTACCCTTCTCCTTAAAATCATTTGCAGCTAATCCCATTTCTTGTAGCATATCAAATAGTTCTCCCTTGTTATGCGCCAGCAAATCTATTTCCGCTTTACTTTCTTGATTGTGAATGCTTGTAATAGCCCTATTGGCAAGAGCATGTTCGGCAATTATTGCAAACAATTGTTTAGATACCGTGTAAGGCGCATGTGGTACAATGGAACTTTGTCCACCAAATTGTTTTTGTAACGCCAAGGCCTCTTTAAACGTTTCCGCTGCCTTGTCAGGATTTAGATCAAATACTTCAATAAAAGTATGGTAATGCAAATTTCCTTTTTGTTTTTGCGCCACGGTGTTGTTCGTATTGCTAATATCACCCACCGCAACAATACCATTGTTTAGCATTTCATCCTCCGCTTTTGCAATGGCTGCTAACTGCTCTTGTTCGCTAAACACACCTCTATTGGCAATTACTCCTTTAATAAAAGCCACCATCCCCTCTCCTACTGGCAACCTTCCTTTTAAATGCGATAACTCCAAATGGCAGTGAGTATTTACAAAGCCCGGACATAAAATGCCTTCATACACTTCCACATCCTTCTGATCACCCGCATCTTCTACACGCAGTATTGTACCATCATCATCAATGGTAAGCACACCGTTTTTAATAGGAGAACTGCTTATAGGAAATATGTAGTTGGCGGTAAGTTTTCTCATTCAGTATAATTATTATGCTTCTGAAATCACTTCAAATCCCTTATAACTTCCGACAATAGCCAAGCCAATAACCTCTTTGGCGACACCCTTTGCTATCATTTTATTAGCTGTTTCGTTCATTGTAGCTCCCGATCCTACAGCATCATCAATAAGTAATACACGTTTGTAATTATTTTTTTCAGCTACCACAATACCTTTCTTAGTATTAATAATTCGGTCTCTAATTTTTGAAAGTGCCTTTTGCGGTACTACTATTTCTCCTTTTACTTTTGTAATATTTATATGTGGTAGTTTAATAGCGTATCCCCTTTGCAGCTCCGCCATAATTTGTACCTCACGCGACAAAGTAGGAGGAATATAACCAACGGCATCTACTTTAAACTTCTTTATTAATTGTTCAACTACAGGTTTGGTTATTTGAATAATTTCTTGAATTAAAACTTTGCTCTGGCTCTGTTTTCCATAATGAATCAACTTCCCAAGTTTCGTTTTTCCAAACCTTTCAATTGCATAAAAGTCTAAGTACAATAAGTTAGCCAAGCCAATCTTTTCAAATGCTTTTGTATCGCGTAACTTCTGTGTACCATCAATATAGTTATTGGTATAATACAACTGATACCTAGCTAGGGTTTTCTTATATTCATCCCACGTTTTGCTTATTGGTAGCCCCCGTAATTGACACCAATATTCAAAAGCCTCCTTTCCTTTCAAATACCTCCCATCTACCGTAATTTCTATAAAATCTAGTTCTTCATATGGTGCTTGTTCCTCCCTAAGTTGGGTAAAGCTCTTCGTAGAAGGCACACCTTCTTTTCTATCTTGGTACTGATAAAACACTAAAGGTGCTCTCCCAATTTTTGCAATCACACCATCCGATTGCAACTTCCCCAAATACCTATGCACCATTTGTCGACTAATACCAAAAGCAGTTGCTATCTCCTTTGGTGAAGCTTCCAAATTTTCTTTAATATATTGAAGGATTTTCTCTTTCATGGTTTACAGTTAACAGTTAACTGTAAACTAATATACAAAAAATATAAATTACACCAACAAATTAGGTGTTATAAGGGAGTATATAAGCTATTGCAAACGCAATAAGAGGCAATATTTTGCTAGATTTGCAAGGCATTTAGTATAAATACAAGACCCTCTGAAACTAAAAAAAGACATACGCGCCCTTGGCCTAACCGAGCTGGAAAAAGTATTTGTTGCGCAAGGTGATAAAGCTTTTCGTGCCAAACAGGTTTACGAATGGTTGTGGAAAAAGCATGCCCAAGGTTTTGGTGAAATGACCAATTTATCAAAAGCCACACGGGCATGGTTAGAAGAGACATTTGTCATAAACGCCGTGGCAATTGATGATGCGCAAATAAGCAAGGATAAAACCATTAAAAATTCGTTTAAACTGCACGATGATTCTATTGTTGAAGGTGTATTAATCCCTACCAGCAAAAGAATGACAGCGTGTATTTCTTCACAAGTAGGTTGTAGTCTTACCTGCAAGTTTTGTGCAACTGGTAAGCTAGATAGGCTTAGAAATTTAAATGCCGATGAAATTGTTGACCAGGTAGTTTTATTAAAACAACAAGCAACAGAAAAATACAATACACCCCTATCCAATATTGTATATATGGGTATGGGTGAACCCTTATTAAATTATGCCAACGTACTGGCATCTATCAATAAAATTACGTCTGCTGAAGGTTTGGGCATGTCGACGCAACGTATTACACTAAGTACGGCAGGTGTTGCTAAAATGATTAAAAAATTAGGCGATGATAATGTGAAATTTAATTTAGCTTTGTCGCTACACGCTGCTAACGATACTAAGCGTAACGAAATAATGCCCATAAACGAAAGCAATAGTTTAGCGGCATTGGCAGAAGCGCTTAGGTATTTTTATGATAAAACAGGCACACGGGTTACTTATGAGTACATTGTATTTAAAGACTTTAATGACACTTTGGAGGATGCAAAAGAATTGGCCCAATTTTGTAAAACCATACCTTGTAAACTTAACATTATTGAATACAACCCAATTGATGGAGGCGAATTACAACAAACCACACCTGAACGGTTAAACGCATTTGTTAATTACTTAGAAAAGAAAAATATAATTGTGAACGTTAGAAGAAGTAGAGGGAAAGATATTGATGCAGCTTGCGGACAATTAGCAAATAAACTGGCCAACAAATAGCCATGAAAGTTGACGAAATAAAAGCTCCTATTGCCAAAGAAATGGACGACTTTGAAACAAAGTTCAGAGCGTCTATGAAGAGTTCTGTTTCGTTGTTGGATAAAATTACCCACTACATTGTTAAGCGTAAAGGAAAGCAAATGCGCCCTATGTTTGTTTTTTTATGTGCTAAAGTGGCGGGTGAATTAAATGAATCATCTTATAGAGCAGCTTCTTTAATAGAATTGCTACACACCGCTACCTTAGTACACGATGATGTGGTAGACGACAGCAATAAACGACGCGGCTTCTTTTCTGTTAACGCATTATGGAAAAACAAAGTGGCCGTTTTGGTAGGCGACTTTTTACTTTCAAGAGGTTTATTATTGGCCACTAAAAACAAAGATTTTAAGTTGTTAGAAATTGTTTCGGATGCGGTACGGGAAATGAGTGAAGGCGAATTATTACAAATTGAAAAAACAAGAAAATTAGATATTGATGAAGAAGTGTATTATGATATTATCAATAAAAAAACAGCTTCGTTAATTGCCTCTTGTTGTGCCGCCGGTGCTGCATCATCTACCAAAGATGAAGCAACAATAAAAAAACTACACGACTTTGGCCAGGCAGTTGGCATGGCTTTTCAAATAAAAGATGATTTGTTTGATTATGGTAGCGATAACAACATTGGCAAACCAACTGGTATTGATATTAAAGAAAAGAAAATGACCTTGCCACTTATTTATGCCTTAAACAAAGCAGGGTTTTTAGAGAAGCGGAAAATCATCAACATTGTAAAAAACAATAACAACAACCCAAAAAAAGTTGCCCAAGTAGTTGACTTTGTTTTGGCAAGTGATGGTATTGCCTACACCACCAAAAAAATGGAGGAGTATAAAAATAAAGCCTTGAGCATTTTGGACGAGTTTGCTGATAGTGAAGCCAAACAATCCTTAGCAGCATTGGTGAGGTACAGCACTGAACGCAAAAAGTAATAACAGGAAAGCGCATAAAAAAGGGAAGCAATAGCTATTGCTTCCCTTTTTTATGGTTACTTTTTTCTTACTTAAGGGTAATACTTGTTTGCCCTACAATTTCATTATCGCAAATAACATCAATTAAATATTGTCCTTCCATCCACCCTGCATTGTTAGGACACAAAATATTCACAGAAACATCTTTGTTGCTGTACTTCACATCTTTTTTAGCTGCAAACAATCCTTTCGATTCTCCAAAACGAACACTGTTTTCAGCAGAAGCCGATTGTGCCACCTCTTTACCATCAGGGCCCATTATATGGATAAACACTGGTTTAACTTCGTTACGTGCTACCGGGTTAGCACCCAACACAAAGGAAACTTTAATTTTTTCCACTTTAGAAGCCTTACTGGTTGCCTTTTGCTTGCCACCCTTCACTCTTATACCCACTGCTGTTGGCGACTTGGCCGTTAAAACGGAAGCCTTGGTAACTTTGTCTTGCAGCATTTCTTTATCCACTTCCAGCTGACTGGCTCTTTCTTTTTCTGAACTTAAGTTCTTTTCCACAACTGCTTTTTCTGCACGAATGGTTTGGTTAAGGGTATTTAAGGAATCTATTTCATGCACATAATGGCGCATAATTTTACGTAAGGATTTCGCTTGCTTACGCAATTTGTAAATAGTGTACCTATCATTTTTATACTTCTTAGCCTCTTTTAATAGTGAATCAATTTCTAAACGTCTTTGTTCCAATTCACCTTTCAAGGCCTCATCAGCAGTTTCTAAAATTTTATAATCTTCTTTTAAACTTTCCAAATCTGCAATAACATTGTCACGCTCACTGGTAACCGTTTTATTCTCTTCTGTTTTCACGGCTACTTTATTTTTTTCTTGCAACCACATCCAAGCAAATACACACATGCCGGCTAAAGCACCCAAGAAAAGCAATAGCATTAACGCACTTCTTTTTGGCTTTTCTTCTTTATCCGAATTGATAGGTGTGTTGTCTATATCATCACCTCCATTGTTAGTACTCATAGTTGCTTCGTTTATTGGTTGTTCTTCCTGTTCATTATCTGATTGGTCAGCGTCCTCAAAGGTATCATCCTTTATTGACTCTGCTATTGTTTCTTCGGCTACTTTTTCAGTTATAGGCTCGTCAACAGTTTCCTCACCAGTTGTTGATGTCGGCTCCTCTACCTCAAATTGCTCCGATTCAGCATCTTGCTCTTCTACCACCTCAGCACCTTCTTCATCGGCTAATGCTTCAGGCGTTGGTGCAGCATCTGCAATCACCTCTTCCTTTATATCTTCTACTATTGGCTCTTCTTCTTGAACGGGTGCTTCAACTTCCGCCGCTTCTACTTTTTCTTCCACTTCAACAGGATCCTCTATTTGCGTTTCCTCCGTTTCCTCAACTGGCACCTCAGCTACTTCATCTTGAACTGTTTCGCTAATACTTTCTGTTACTTCCTCTTCAATGGGTAATTCTTCCTTAACTGGTTCTTCTTTTACAGGCTGCTCTTTCTTTTTAAAAAAACCAAACAAGCCGCCTTTCTTCTCCTTTTCTTCTACAGGCTTTTCTTCTTTCTTTGGTTTATTAGGAGCTGCTGCCTTTTTTGCGGGTATTTTCTTTGCGGCTGGCTTTGCTCCACTTGCTAATCGTTTAGCACGAGCAGCTTCAGCTTTTGATAATTTGCGTGCAGGTCTTTTCTTGTCCATTATAAAAGAAATTTTATTCTAAAGAATTCCTATTTATCTTGCATCACAATTGTGTGTGTGTATTGTGAAGGAGGATAAAAATAATCCTTTTTTTTTATTAATCAACTCACCTATGTTAAAGGATTTTTTTTCATTGCTATTCCCTTCTGTTTGTGCCGCTTGCGGGAACACCATGACGAAAAACGAATACGCAATTTGCACCCTTTGTAGCTATTCTTTACCCAAAACCAATTTTCATTTAAACAGTAACAATCCTGTAGCCAAAAGTTTATACGGAAGAGGTACTGTAGAAGCAGCAACTGCCTTTTTGTATTTTAACAAATCGGGTAAGGTACAGAATCTCATGCATCAGTTAAAATACAAAGGCAATACCGCTATAGGCGAAGAAATAGGACGACAATATGGTAAAATATTGGCCCAACATAACGGCTTTAATACAGTAGATTGTATTGTACCTGTGCCTTTACATCGTAAAAAGCACCAACAACGGGGGTATAACCAAAGCGCCTACTTTGCTAAGGGATTGGCAGCCAGCATGGATAAAACAGTTGTAAGCGATACCCTTTGCAGAAAACACTATTCCGATTCGCAAACCAATAAAACGCGGATGCAGCGATGGGAAAATGTAAAGGATATATTTGAATTAACACCAACTGCTAACTTATGCCATCAGCATATTTTATTAGTAGATGATGTGCTAACTACCGGTGCCACGCTAGAAGCATGCATAAACGCTTTGCAAAAAGAACAAAATGTAAAAGTGAGTGTGGCCACTATGGCCTATGCTGCCCAGCTATAATTATTAGATGGCTTCACTTAACGCTCAAAACTTATAGTGATTATTACGGTTTGGCTAATCTAAAATATAATCCTACATTTGAAATTCAAATATAAATCAATCTTTATTTATTATGAAACGAGCTCAAATACTAATTGTAACCTTAACGGTTATTGGGATATTAACCAGTTTTAACGCTTGTAAAAAAGAAGATGAAACGGTTACGCCCTCAACAACACCATCTTCATCTACAACAGCTGGGAGCTCTACTTCTAATAATAATTTTGTATTCAAACTAAATGATACTTTGTTTGAATTTAACACCACCTATGAAGTCACAACAAGACCATATTTTAGTCATTTTATGCATATATCTTTGTTAGAACCAAGTGGTAATACCAGAGGCTGGATAATAGAGTTTTTAGGCGATACTATTGGCACCTACAAAATACCTGCGAAATCGTTAAATACCCCAGGGGAAGCAAAAGGACAATATCTTGTTTCTTATTCTGGTGGGGGCTCAAAAATTTATGAGGCCACTAGCGGCGAAATTATTGTTAGCGAAATAGATACTGTTAATTCAGTAATTTCAGGAACATTTTCCTTTACTGGGACTACCTCTTCTTCGGATACAGCTTACATAACAAATGGCGCATTTACCAAAGTCCCGAAGCTTCCCTAAGTTTACGATTTAAGTACTACACCAAGGCTATATCAAACTGTGCCAAGCTAACAAACTCTTGTACACGTTTGTTTACTTGCTCGTCTGTTAGTTCAATTATGTTTTCTGTACCAAATTTTTCAACAGTAAACGATGCCATGGCCGAGCCGTAAATTATGGCGCGTTTCATGTTATCGAAGGATATATCTTTGGCTTTAGCCAAGTAACCAATAAAACCACCAGCGAAAGTATCCCCCGCTCCGGTAGGATCAAACACATCTTCTAATGGTAAGGCAGGAGCGCAGAACACTTGTTTATCGTCGAACAATAAAGCGCCATGCTCGCCTTTTTTTATGATTAAGTATTTAGGGCCCATTGCTAATATTTTGCTAGCCGCTTTAACCAATGAGTATTCTCCTGATAATTGTCTTGCTTCACTATCGTTGATGGTTAACACATCCACCATACCAATAACTTCTGTTAGTTCTGGCAAGGCAACATTCATCCAAAAATCCATGGTATCTAAAGCAATCAACTTAGGACGCTTTTTTAATTGCGTTATTACTTGCTTTTGTACTTGCGGACTTAAATTACCTAACATTAAATACTCACAATCTTGGTAAGCATCTGGCACTTTTGGGTTAAATGTTTCTAATACGTTTAATTCGGTAACCAAGGTGTCCCGGCTGTTCATATCGTTATGGTACTTGCCCGACCAAAAAAATGTTTTTTGACCTTGCAATACTTCCAAGCCATCCGTGTTTACATTGTGGTTTTGTAATAATTCTATATCTGTTTTAGGAAAATCATCGCCTACTACAGAAACAATATTTATTTTATCGGTAAAGTAGGATGCCGCTAATGAAATATAAGTAGCTGCGCCACCTAAAATTTTATCTGTTTTTCCAAAAGGTGTTTCAATAGCATCAAAGGCTACTGTACCAACTACTAAAGTGCTCATGTAAATATTGTTTTTTTAAATAATTCGTGCAAATATATTGCTTATTTGCATAGAAGATACTAATATTGCACTCCTATTTAGGAAAAATTCCTCCTTACCTGCCTACCGGCAGGCAGGG
Source organism: uncultured bacterium (assembly GCA_964014945.1). Lineage (GTDB taxonomy): Bacteria > Bacteroidota > Bacteroidia > 2-12-FULL-35-15 > 2-12-FULL-35-15 > 2-12-FULL-35-15. Next base: position 10,669 of record CAXHCC010000073.1, read on the forward strand.
CTCAGTAAAAAGAGCCAACATAGGTAAAGAGGTGCGGAAATATATTCCTCCTTAGCTCAGCTGGTTAGAGCATCTGACTGTTAATCAGAGGGTCGCTGGTTCGAGTCCAGCAGGAGGAGCTGAAAGAGCTACCATGACGGTAGCTCTTTTTTTATGCGCGTTAGCCATGGACGAGAAGTTTATCCGCCGTATAGAGGATGTATCCGATAGTAGGCGGAAGTCCATCAGGAGGAGCTTCAAAGTCAAGGGATTGCAGAAATGCAGTCCCTTTTCTTTTTTATCAGGTGGTGGTTTAGGTCCGTTAAAATTCAAAATGCTCAAAACCGATTTGGGGAAATGGTTTAATCCTCATTCTCTAGTGGATATGAAACTATCCAATTTAAACTGTCTAATTGTTCTATAGATAGTGTGTAATTCTGCTCATATTTTTTGTTTTCAAAAATATATTTCCACGAGTACCGATTTACAGTGTCTTTATGGTAAAAGTTTATCCTGAGTTTATTATCAGGGCTTTTATACTCAATCCTGTCTTCCCAACTTCCATATGGGGCAACATTAATTTTGTATAAAGTATCTGGTCTTAAAGGATAACCATTAAAAGGCTCAATATTTAGACTATCCCTAAGCATTATACTGTCCGTGTAATAAACATGACAAAACACGTGATAATTTGATTGGTTTATAATTTTTAGTTTCCCATCTACAAGGTCACAAGATGATAACGCAATGATTGCTAATAAACTCATCAATCTACACAAGATCTTTATTCGATAACGTGACATTACTTTTAATTTACCCATCCACCAGCTAATATAGTAAATGGTGACGGTTTAGGTGGTGCAAGGCCATAAATTCATCACTAAAGCATATTTGCAAGTTCCAGCAGTATTGTAAATACAATTGGAATCAAAACAGGATAAACTGCTCCAAATAAGTTTGTATTAGTTTTATTACTCCAATAGTATCCAATTACCAATTGAAGGAGAATCATTGTAGAAACTACAATGTAATAGATAGTATGTTCATCAGAAGATAGTCCAAAATAAAAATTAGGCCATACTATTTTCAACCACAGCAGTGTCAAACAAGCTATATTCAACAGAATGCTTAGTCTGGGAAAGTTAATCATCGTTTAGCTTTAATCCATCCACCAGCTAATATAGTAAATGGTGGTGGCTTATCATTGGGTGTTGGCGAAGCCAACTACCAATTAGCTTACCTAAACCTTAGCCCTATTCATTTATTCTCCCCTTTTTGCGTAAATAAGTACATCCAAATTAATAAGGAGTATTTATAATTAAACACAGATAAACCAACCAATAGAATTGCATTGGCAATACCGAAAAGTATTATATCGCTATATAGTACATCTGTCTCTTATACACATCTGACG
>CAXHCC010000074.1:0-11967 GCA_964014945.1 uncultured bacterium
ACAATTACTTTGAAAATTGCCTCTTTGCCAAAAATGCTACCATTGCTGATAGTACATCTTTTAAAAATCTAGTACTCTCTCCTGGTTATGTATATACCTTTCCTGCAGGTGATACGATTTTTATAGATAGTACGCTAGCTATTTTAGGTATTGCAGGAACACCTATAGAGCTTAAATCAAGTAGCGTAGGAACCCAGTCTATGATTAAACTTGACTCAGGAGTGGTTTGTGGAGAATATGTTTCTATAAGAGATATTAAAGCAATAGGAGACACCACTATTTTTTATGCGGGAATTGGTGGCGATGATATAGCAAACAATTCGGGTTGGACTTTTGATAATAATGTTAATTGTAGTACTATATTCCAATTACCGGATACAACCAATAACACCTCTCCAAATTGTTCGGCAACATTTAATACCTCCTTTAACACTGTCAACAACACATTTACTTTAACCTTAGATTCTACTACCTCAGCTTGGAGCACCAACTATTTTTGGGATTTTGGAGATGGCACCAGCTCTTCAGACAAATTGCCGTCGCACAGCTATGTTAAAGATTCGCTTTACAAAGTTTGTTTAACTGTAAGTAACGAAGCAAACAACACTTGTACCTACTGTAACACTATTGGAAAAGACAGCGCGGGTAATATTGTAAGAACCGCTGGCTTTTCATTAACTGTGCAAGATTATAGAAGCACCGTTAATGCCATCGGTCAGCTGTCGGCTCCATTAGAATTCGTGGTAAGACCAAACCCTTTTAACAATCAATTAAATGTAAAACTGGAACAAGCTGCCATTATAACCATAAGAGATATAACAGGCGTTTTAGTTTATACCAACGTTGAAAACAAGGGCAATGTGTACATTAACACAAGATCATTAGCCAAAGGTATTTATACGATTACCGTGCAAAATGCAAATGGCATGGTTACTAGAAAGCTCATTAAACAGTAAAGGTTAAAACCTTACATAGGTAACTCAAACTTGGTTTCCCAGGTTTCTTTAGAGTTTACCTTTTCTAATTTTACTTTAAGGAAAGAATCGTCTCCTTCTTTAATAAGACTTCTGTCTTTTACGATGCTTTTTTCTTCATCAGCATCAGCAGATGGCGAAATCTCATCGTCTAAGCGAGGTAAGAAAGGGTATTGAATGGTAATTTTTTCGTCTTCCGTTTTTACTAAGTGCATGGCATTTTCAAAAATAATTTCTTCGAATTTCTCCGCAATTATTTCATCATTCACTTCGTCTTTTGCCTTGGCATCTAAACCACTGGCCCATTGGAAAAAGCCTTTTACTGCTTTATCACTTAATTCTGTTCTAATATATTCTGGAAAGGGAGAGCGAATGTGCTGGTTATCAGTAAACCAGAACTTCAGGGTTTCTTCTACCAATTCGCTACTCTCTACGGTTCCTTGTTGTAGTTGTTTCATTGTAATAAATATTTTACTCGAATTTAACTAAATAGAAGTAATTAGCCATCGTATAATTGCCTGACCTTGCTCATTTAAAAAGCCCAATGAAAATCATTCATTGGGCTTTTTAAAATCAGTAAAATGTCTAATCTTAATTATTCAAGGCCTCTGCTCCACCAACAATTTCTAAAATTTCATTTGTAATTGCTGCCTGACGGGCTTTGTTGTATTGTAATTTAAGGTCTTTAATCAACGCTCCTGCGTTATCGGTTGCTTTATGCATCGATGTCATTCGTGCACCGTGCTCAGCTGCGTGTGAATCTAATAAAGCTTTAAATAGTTGCGTTTTTAATGAACGTGGAATCAAGTCAGATACAATAAACTCTTTACTTGGTTCAAAAATATAATCAGTTGCAGTATTATTTTCTTCGCTTTCTGCTGGTGGTTCTACTGGAATAAATTGTTCTACCGTAGGTAATTGTACAGCAGCATTTTTAAAGCGATTGTATACCAGTTCAATTTTATCATAGGTACCGTCAACAAAAGCTTGCATTATTTCTTCTGCTACCACCGATACATTTGCAAATGTTAAATCATCAAACAGGCTACTATAACCATTACCATCCTCTCCTTTTACTAAAGCAATATCCGTCTTTTTAAAGAAGTCTTCGGCCTTTTTACCTATGGCCATAATTTCTACTTCTGCCCCTGTATATTTTTGTTCAATTGCTGCTTTTGCAGCTTTATTAGCATTGGCATTAAAACCACCGCATAAACCACGGTTAGATGTAATAACTACCAACAACACCTTCTTTACTTCACGCTCCTCCGCAAATACTCCTTCAGCACTATCCAAACTAGCAGTTAAATTTTGTAATATTTCTCTTAGCTTGTTAGCGTATGGACGCATTTGCGTAATGGCATCTTGAGCGCGCTTTAACTTAGCAGCACTCACCATTTTCATGGCACTGGTTATCTGCTGTGTTGAACTTACAGATACTATCCGGTTACGTACTTCTTTTAAACTTGCCATTAAGTCCTTTTAATAGGCCTCTCAATTCGAGAGGAAATGTTACATTAATTATACTTTGCAGTTAACTCCTTTGCAGCAGCTTCTAGTACAGCTGTTTGCTCATCAGTATATTTACCTGCTTTTAATTGATCCAATGTGTCTTTGTGCTTTTGCTCCATGAAAGACAAAAACTCAGTTTCAAATTCTTTTACTTTATCAACTGGTACATTACCCAATAAACCTTTAGTACCTAAGTATATAATAGCTGTTTGTTGCTCAACAGTTTGTGGTGCAAATTGTGGCTGCTTTAATATTTCCACGTTTCTTACACCTTTATCTAATACCGCTTTAGTAGCAGCATCTAAATCAGATCCAAACTTAGCAAATGCCTCAAGCTCACGGTACTGTGCTTGATCTAACTTTAAGGTACCTGATACCTTTTTCATAGATTTAATTTGTGCATTACCACCAACACGCGATACAGAAATACCAACGTTAATTGCTGGACGAATACCCGCATTAAACAAGTTACTTTCCAAGAATATTTGACCATCTGTAATAGAAATTACGTTGGTAGGAATATATGCAGAAACGTCACCCGCTTGTGTTTCAATAATTGGTAGAGCAGTTAATGAACCACCACCTTTAACAATACCTTTTAATGAATCAGGCAAGTCGTTCATGTCTTTTGCAATGTCATCATTGGAGTTAACCTTTGCTGCACGCTCTAATAAACGACTGTGCAAGAAGAATACATCCCCTGGGTATGCTTCACGTCCTGGAGGACGACGTAATAACAACGATACCTCACGATAAGCAACTGCTTGTTTTGATAAATCATCGTAAGTAATCAATGCAGGACGACCAGTATCTCTAAAGAACTCACCAATTGCAGCTCCAGCAAATGGTGCGTAAAATTGCATTGGAGAAGGGTCAGATGCAGTAGCACATACAATAACTGTATAAGGCATTGCACCATTTTCTTCTAATGTACGTTGTATGTTAGCTACAGTAGATCCTTTTTGACCAATTGCTACATATATACAGTATACTGGGTTACCAGCATCGTAAAATTCTTTTTGGTTAATGATGGTATCAATTGCAACAGCAGTTTTACCAGTTTGACGGTCACCAATGATTAACTCACGTTGACCACGGCCAATTGGAATCATTGCATCGATTGCCTTAATACCCGTTTGTAATGGCTCATTTACTGGTTGACGGTAAATTACACCTGGCGCTTTACGCTCCAATGGCATTTCATAAGTTTCACCTTGAATAGGTCCTTTACCATCAATTGGGTTACCCATTGTATCTACAACACGCCCCAGCATACCTTCACCTACTTTAATAGAAGCAATAGTACCTGTACGCTTAACTGTATCGCCTTCTTTAATATCGTTTGAAGTACCCAATACCACGGCACCAACGTTATCTTCTTCTAAGTTTAGTACAATGCCTTTTACACCATTGGCAAATTCAATCAACTCACCTGATTGTACTTTTGATAGACCATAAATACGAGCAATACCATCACCTACTTGAAGTACCGTTCCTACTTCCTCTAACTCTTGCTCTGTTTTAAAACCTGATAATTGTTCTCTTAAAATTGCAGATACTTCTGCCGGTTTTACTGCTGCCATTATTTAGTCGTTTTTAATTTTACTTTTTAGTTTGCTGTAAATGGTGATTCATTAAAATCTTTTCGCAAGTTTTTTAGTTTACGTGCAATGCTCGCATCAACTTGCTTATCGCCAACACGTATAATAATACCACCAATTAAATCTTCGTTTACACTTTCTTCCATTACCACTTCGCTATCCGTATCCCCTTTTACAATTTTGGTAATTTCTTTGCGAATGGAATCGTCTATACCACTAGCTGATGTTACTATTGCCGTTAGTATGTTTTTCTTTTCTTTATACTGTCTGATAAACTCTTTTGCTATTAGTAATAAATACTCTTCACGACGTTTGGTAGTAATTAGGTTTAAAAAAGTTTCTGTTACCTTATCTACCTTACCGCTAAACAGTTTGTTAATTACACTTAATTTATCGTGTGTTTTAACCACAGGGCTTTTTATGAACACCTCAAAATCATGGTGCTCGTCACAAAAATCCACCAACATGTTCATATCAGCATACGCTTTTTCCAATACACCTTGTTCAATGGTAAGGTCTATAAACGATTTAGCGTATCTTATTGCTGCTCTTGTTCCTTTCATTGGATCCTAATTATACGAATTAGTTAAGATTTACGTCTTCCATTAAACCGTTTACCAAGGCTTTTTGCTTTTCATCAGACGATAATTCTGATTTTAATATTTTCTCAGCAATTTCAATAGACAATGCTGCTACCTGTCCTTTCAAATCAGCCACTGCTGCATTCTTTTCATTTTCAATATTAACACGAGCAGCCTCTAATAACCTGTCACCTTCCGCAGTAGCCGTGTTTTTTGCATCCGCAATAATTTTATCTTTTACTTCTCTTGCTTCTTTCAATAGCAAATCTCTTTCAGCACGTGCTTCATTTAATATACGCTCATTATCTGATTGCAAAGCAGCCATTTCAGCTTTTGCTTTTTCAGCAGATGAAAGTGCGTTTTCAATAGACTCTTCACGTTCTTTAATAGCACCCAAAATAGGCTTCCATGCAAATTTTGCTAATAAGATAAATAGAATTACAAAGACAACGGCTGTCCAAAATATCAAACCAATACCGGGGGTTACTAAGTCCATTTTATTTAAAGTTTAATTACGTTTTAATCTTTTTTGTTTAATCAATAAAAAAGAGCCTGTTGCCAACCGCAACAGGTTCTTTTTAGTAATTCTTAGCCATTACCTAACAAAGCAACAACCACACCGAATAATGCAACACCTTCAACTAAGGCTGCGGCAATAATCATAGCAGTTTGTATTTTTGCTGCGGCTTCTGGTTGACGTGCAATAGCTTCCATTGCAGATCCACCAATCTTACCGATACCAAGTCCTGCACCTATTACGGCTAAACCTGCTCCGATCGCTGCGATACTTCCTGTCATAGTTTTAAATTATTATATAGTTAAACAAAAAAATACAAATCAAATGGCACCCTTAATGTGCCTCATCATGATGGTGTTCTTCTACAGCAGCACCTATAAACAATGACGTAAGCATTGTAAAAATAAAGGCCTGTAAAAAAGCAACCAACAACTCTAAAACATCTATAAACAACGTAAATGCAATTGACACAGGTGCCATTGCCATTGTTTTAAAAATAAATATTAATGATATTAAACTAATAACAACGATGTGACCCGCTGTGATATTAGCAAACAAACGAATCATTAATGCAAATGGTTTAATGATTACACCTACCATTTCAATTGGTACCATAATAGGATATAGTGCAACAGGAACAGGTGGCATAAATATGTGTTTCCAGTAATCTTTGTTACCATTTACATTTACCACTAAGGCAGTTATACATGCAAGTACCAATGTGGTCGATATGTTTCCTGTTAAGTTTGCACCACCAGGCAGTAAGCCTAACAAGTTGTTAATCCAAATAAAGAAAAAGATGGTTAATAAGAATGGCAAAAACTTGTCCGCTTTTGCGCCGATGTTTGGTCGTGCTATATCATCACGCACAAATATAACCAATGGCTCTAAAAACGATTGCTTTCCTTTAGGAGCAGCAATGCCGTTTTTCTTATACGCATTTGCCATACCCATAAACAACCATAATAACAAGGCAACCGATATAAACATCGATGCTACATTTTTAGTAATAGATAAATCAAGCACCTTTGCAGTAGCAGCTTCATCCTCTTCGCCAGCTTCGTTTATAACAACTATTTTGTTGCCATTTAACTGGTAGGTATAATTACCATGATATGGGTGCTCTCCATGATGAAATTCAGAAGATAAAAACACATCTACACCTTTATCAGAATATAATATAACTGGCAACGGAATAGAAACAGCGTGATCATGTTCACCCCATAAATGCCAATCGTGACTATCAGAAATGTGAGAAAATATTACATCCGTAGGACTGAATTTTTCATCGTGCCCACCATGATCGTTTCCGTGTTCCTCAGTAACAGCAACTTCTTCAGAATGGCCAGCACTTGCAAAAGCAACATTGCTTAAAAATAACGCCATCAAAGCAACTGTTAAAAAGGGCTTAAAAGTGTTGATTTTATTAATCATTTTACAGTCTACTGATTTGTTTTTTCCTCGTTTCAGGCGGCAAATTTAGACAAACCTATCCAATCAATAAAGCCTTTAGCAACTTTTTTTAATGACATTTATCACAGGAATTAGAAGGGAAAACATAACCAACTGATAACGTTTAGTTTACACGCCTAATTTTTGAAATATTTAAGCGAGAAAAAAACTTCTATTACGGTAAAAAGAATAAAACAAGTAACAAATGTTATAGAAAAGTGGAAAGATAGCTTTTTGTGAGCTAAAAAATAGATGAGAATTATGATTAAAGCCGCTAAAAATTTTGCTGTAATTATGGCAAAGTAATAAGGAATTGATTCTTGTCCTTTTTTTGACAAGGCTTTAGCAATAAAGTAACCAATAATAAGAGTAGTAACACCGTAATACGCCACTACCCAAGTAGTATTTTCATGTTCCACCGGAGATAGGGCATAAAAAAAATTAAGCCCAGCTATACTAATTGCAGAAAGAATTATAGTGGCTTTAACAAAAGGCGAAAATGAGGCGGCCATCAAATTAATTATTTGATAAAATCTCTAAGTATAGAATAAGTAGCTATAAATATGGAAATAATGGAAAGAGAAGCGGTAAATAAGGGCTTGTCTAATTGATAATGATCATCTAACCAAACCCCGCTATAAGAACCTAAACCAATAATAACGGCCATTTGAACACCAAAGCCAACGAATCTACCCCAGTGCTTAGGCTGTTTTTTCTGAGAATTCTTGTTCTTCTGATCGGTCTGCTTCATGAATGTCTTTTATAACACCACCCATGTTACATTGACCTGTAAAGGTAGCGCCAGGCTCAATGGCAATTTTACTTGTAAATATATCACCAGTTAGTTTTGCCGATGATTTTAACGATAACAACTCTGCCACCGTTATTTTACCGTGAACTGCACCAGATACATCTCCGTTTTGACATGATACATCACCTTCAATGGTACCTGATAAACCTAATACCAGTTTACCATCAACTTTTAAACTTCCTTTAATGGTTCCATCAACACGAATATCGCCAGTGGTTGACATATCGCCTTCTATTACAGTTCCATCACCGATTAAATTAACCGATGGTGTTTCTACATCTTTTCTTGAATTTGCTGACATATTTTTAAACATGTTATTTCCCCCTATTACATTATCAGTTCTGCCCTGCAAAGATACGAATTTTAAATTAATCGTTCTTGCGCGCAAAAAACGTAAAGTACTGAGCCAGTGTTGTACTATCAGTAATTAATGCCAAGTCTTTGTTTGATACGATACAGCTTTGTTCTTCGTTAATCACCCCTACAAACAAGGTTGGTTTTGCTTTATAAAACTGATAATATTTTAAACCGTGTGCTTTGTTTTTGAAAGTTTTAACTACAAAGGTATACCGCAAGGAATCAACACTTATACTATCTATTTGTAAGCTGTCCTTTTTAAAGTACTGCAAGGTTATGTTTTCGAGCAAAAGGGTAAACTTATCCAAATGAGCAGAATCTTTTGAAAAGCTGATCACCCAATTATAGGGTGCTTCATCTTCAAATGTAAAGTTAGGCCTAACTGGCACCGGTACTTCAACACTATCTTTTACTATTGGCGGTGGTGTAACTTCATGTGTTTGTTTGTCTAATAAGTCCAATAGCGTTTGGGCCTCTTCCTTGATTGCCCCTTGTGGATGCTTGGCAACAATTTTGGTAAGCGCTTCTTTAAACAGGCTATCTTGATGTGTCTCCCCATAGGAAAGTGCTCGTAAATAATCGAACTTTTGAATAATTGCATTGGCCCCATACAAGGAATCGGCCCTGGTACTATTGATGATTACCTGCTGAAACTGTTTGTTCTTATAGGCGGTAAATGTTGCACCATAAAACGCTTCCACTTCATCTTTATCCGCTGCAATATTATTTACATAATTAGGCGATTGTATGAGTTTAGCATAGGTAGTGTTAGGATGTTTGTTTAGCAATATGTTCTTATAGTAATTCGATTTAGTTTTGTTGCCCATACTTAAATAAGTACGATACAACTGATAATAAATCGTTAATTGGTACTTATTATCTGGGTAACGTTTTAACAATTCCTCAAAGGTTTCTACCGACTTTTGATTATTAGCAAATTGCTCTTTATATATAAGCCCCACATTATAATAGGCTTCAATAGATTTTGCAATAGAAGCGTCTAACTCTTCCTTCTTCAACGGAATATCTTTCAAATAAAATTCGGCGGTGTATTTTTCTTCCGTCACTCCATTTTGCTCCTTTTCATCATTAGAATCATCTCGTTCTTCATCTCCAGCAAAATCATCATCTGCACCAGCATCGTTCTGTATTTTATCACTTCTCCTCCAGTTATCTTCTAACTTTCTATCGCCCCAAAGGTTTTGAAATTCTGATTTACCAAACTCCACCGTTTTAGGATTGTAAAAATACCATGCTTTGGAGCTCGTTTTTTTAACATTGGCACTTTTAGTATCGGCTACATTTTGTTCACGAATGGCAGCTAAACGTTTAGCCTCAGCATCTTCTGCAAGCTCCTTTTCTTGCAATATTTTAATGTGGTTATTAATGGCCTTTTTACGCTCTTTAGGCGTCATAAGCGCCAACACCTGTAAGCTGTCTTGTAGCGCAATGGTATTTAAATTCTCTACCAAACCGCTTAAGTTTTTTTGGGTGGTTTTTACTTTGTTATAATCAGGATAGTCCTCTGATAAAAAGGTAACAGCACTATCGTAGTTTAACTCTGCACGCACATAATCTTGCTGCTTATAATGCATTTGCCCTAGCTTTAAAAATGATAATGCCTTTTGAGGTTGGTTACTAATGCTGTTTTCAATAGATTGCTTTAAATAGGTCATTGCCAATTCTGTTTGACCATCTTTTTCTACTACTTGGGCCAACACATAATATATTTGATCGCGATATTCAGCATTTTTACCATCCTTGGCCATTTTTAACAAGTGCTTTTGTATTGACTTGCTATCCTGACCAGAAGCGATATACATATAAGCCTTTTTCATTTCGGCATTAAATGTCATATCATAATTAGGGTGCAATTTTAAGGTTTCATCGTATTTATTTAAGGCATCATCAAAACTGTTTTGCTGCTCATATAGCTGAGCCAATAAAAAAAGGTAACGTGCTTTTTTTTGTTTTTTTCTTGTTAACTCAATGGCTCCTTCCAAACTGGTTATTGCCTGCTGATATGATTTACGTTTAATATGATAATCAGCTGTAATTAAGGCTAAATCACGTGAAAACTTTCTATTATCTGGTAGGTCTTCTACGTTACGTAAATCATCTAAAATGGTTTCCGTTTTGTCTAAGGTTTTTAACTCGTTAAACGTTCTCATCATCCATAGCATACCTGGATACTTCGCTTCTGGTTCAGGGTATTTTTTTGATACGTATTCAAACGATTCTAATGCAGCAGCGTACTCACGTTTATATAAATTGGATTTGCCAATTATTATATAGGTATCGTCAATCCATTTTCCTGCATCTGCAATTTCCACTTTGCTTCTTGCATTTACGATAGTATGCCTATGCACCACACTACTCGCTTGTTTAATAACACTATCAAAGTCACCACTATACCCCTCCACATTTTCCTTATCGGGATATATAAATATGGGGAGCAGCTCACTGAAATCATCCTTGTGCGTTGTTTCAATTTTGGCAATGGTAATTTTGGCCGCTTCATCCGCCAAAAAATAGCCATTATAATGGGCGTTTACATTGTGCCATGCTCTGTGCCTAAAGGTGTTTTTTTTTGTAGTACAAGCAGAAATAAACAAAGAAAGCACAAGGCCAATCATAAGGCCTGATAAGAGGTAAGGATGTTGCTTTTTGTTCATTGTTGCGCAAATATACCTGCTTTATTTATATAATAACACAAGTACTAAGCATGTATAAACTGCAGCACGCCTTTTTTATTATGTGCTTTGCTTAAATATTATTGAATCTTTTACCTATACACTTGCGTATACCAATGACAATACCAAACCTCATACTTTATGGCAATAGCTATTTCTATTAAAAAAACACTAAAAAACTTAGGTATAAAGGCCAATAATTATGGCACTTCTACAGGTTTAAAACACCTTAGCGGTAAGGCCACATTACAATCCTTTTCTCCGGTAGATGGAAAGCTAATTGCTACCACCGCAGTTGCCAGCAAAGGCGATTATGAGAAAGTTATGCGAACAGCACAAGCGGCTTATAAAAAGTGGCGTTTGGTGCCCGCACCTCAACGGGGAGAAGTAGTACGGCAAATTGGTGAGGCACTTAGAAAAAACAAAGAAGACTTAGGCGTGTTGGTTTCTTATGAAATGGGTAAAAGTTTACAAGAAGGCTTGGGCGAAGTACAAGAAATGATAGACATCTGCGATTTTGCGGTGGGGTTATCGCGACAATTGCACGGTTTAACCATTGCCAGTGAACGCCCTATGCACCGTATGATGGAACAGTGGCAACCCCTGGGTGTTGTAGGCATTATTTCTGCTTTTAATTTTCCGGTAGCGGTATGGAGTTGGAACGCAGCCTTGGCCTGGGTATGCGGAGATGTCTGTATTTGGAAACCAAGTTCAAAAGCACCTTTATGCGCCATTGCTTGTCAGAATATAATTGGCAAAGTGCTAAAAGTCAACAAAGTACCGGAAGGTGTAAGCTGCCTGGTAATTGGCAATCAAACAGGAGACTGGATCAATAATGATAAACGTATTCCTTTAGTTTCATTTACAGGATCTACGAATACCGGTAGGCATGTATCACAAACTGTAGCAGCGCGTTTTGGCAAAACCATATTGGAATTAGGCGGTAACAATGCCATCATTATATCCGATCAAGCCAATCTCGAAATGGCCATAAAAGGAAGTGTGTTTGGAGCCGTGGGTACGGCTGGGCAAAGATGTACTTCTACGCGCAGGCTCATCATTCATGAAAGTATTTACGACAAAACCATAAAAGCATTAAAAGGCGCTTATAAACAAATTAAAGTGGGCAGCCCCTTAGTGGCCAGCAATCATATGGGACCTTTAATTGATAAAGGGGCGGTGGATAATTACAGCAATGCCATTAAACAAGCCAAAAAAGAAGGAGGGAAAGTGCTAGTGAATGGTGGTGTATTAAGCGGCAGCAACTACGCAAGCGGCTGCTATGTAAAACCGTGTATTATTGAGGTTAACAACGACTATGAAATAGTACAATCAGAAACCTTTGCACCTATTTTATACGTGATGAAATACAAAACATTGGATGAAGCCATTGCCATGCAAAACAATGTGCCTCAAGGTTTGTCTTCATCTATATTTACAGATAACACCCAAGAAGCAGAGCTGTTTTT
>CAXHCC010000075.1:0-11941 GCA_964014945.1 uncultured bacterium
CACCACAACGCACATCGTCGGCAGCGTCAGATGTGTATAAGAGACAGTTCTTAGGAGTCGCTTTCTTTTTTGCTGCCTTTTTAGGTGCTGCTTTTTTCTTTGCTACTTTTTTTGCCATTGTAAATGGGTATTAATTCAGTTTGTTTATTTCTACTATTGTTTTTGTCTCCTCATCCAACTCTACCTCCACTCCTTTCGACGAATCCAAGCTATCTACCAAATCAATGGTGTTGGCTAAAATTTCGGCGCAAATATAATCTAAATTATTATTAATCATAGTTTTAATGGCAAGTGACTGCTGCAGGGTAACGCTAATTTTATCTGTTACATCCAACTGCTCTTCCTTGCGCATGTTTTGTATTCGGTTAATCAATTCCCTTGCTAAACCTTCATCTTTTAATTCAGGTGTTACGGTAATATCCAATGCCACCGTTAATTGACCTGCGTTTACCACTTTCCATCCTGGAATGTCCACAGGAATAATTTCCACATCTTCTGCTTCCAAGGTAATTGACTCGCCCTCTTTCAAACTTACTAAAAAAGATTCGTTTTTTTCAATGCCAGCGATAATTTCTTGCGGGTTTTCCTTGGCAAATGCTTGTACGGCTTTCATGTGCTTACCGCATTTACGACCCAAGGTTTTAAAATTCAATTTTAAATTCTTCGTAATAGAGGTGGTTGATTCGTCAACAAACTCTATGTCCTTTATGTTTACTTCAGATAAGATTAAATCCTTAACCGCCTCTATTTTAGCTTTTTGTGCATCATCCATTACTGGAATTTGCGCTTTGCTTAAGGGCTGACGTACACGAATATTTTCCTTTTTACGGATGGATAGTATCATGGACGACACTTTTTGTGCAATGCCCATACGTTCCTCTAAGTTCGTATCAATAGCCGCTTCATCTGCTTCAGGGAAGTTGCTTAAATGTATCGACTCAGATGTATCTCTCTGAGTAACAGCATTTAAATCTTTATAAAGCCTGTCCATAAAAAAGGGAGCAATAGGTGCTGATAGTTGTGCCACTACCTCCATACATCTATACAAGGTTTGGTAGGCAGCTATTTTATCGGTGCTGTAATCCCCTTTCCAAAAACGACGACGGCAAAGCCTTACGTACCAGTTGCTTAAGTTTTCGTCTACAAACTCTTCAATAAACCTTCCCGCTCTATGCGGCTCATAATCAGTATAAGCCTGTTCTACATTTTTAATAAGTGTATTTAGTTCTGATAAGATCCAACGGTCAATTTCAGGACGTTGCTCAATGGCAATTTCCTCTTCTGCATAGGTGAAGCCATCTACATTGGCATACAATGAGAAAAACGAGTAGGTATTATGCAAAGTACCAAAAAACTTACGTTGCACCTCCGCTACTCCTTCTGTATCAAACTTTAAGTTGTCCCATGGCGCTGCGTTCGTTATCATGTACCAACGGGTAGCATCTGGGCCGTATTTTTCAATGGTAATAAACGGATCAACAGCATTGCCTAAACGCTTACTCATTTTTTGTCCGTTTTTATCCAATACCAAGCCGTTACTTACCACATTCTTATACGCCACAGAATCAAAGTTCATAGTAGCAATGGCGTGCAGGGTAAAAAACCAACCTCGGGTTTGATCAACACCTTCCGCAATAAAATCCGCTGGGTACGCTTTGTTCTCGTCTATTAGCTCTTTATTCTCAAAAGGGTAATGCAATTGCGCATAGGGCATTGATCCAGAATCGAACCACACGTCAATTAAGTCAGCTTCACGCCTTAGGGTTTTACCATTCTTTTCTAATACAATGTTATCTACATAAGGCTTATGCAAATCAAAAGTGTCGTAGTTTTCTTTGCTATTGTCGCCTGCCTTGTAATCTGCTAAAGGGTTTTCTTTCATTACCCCTTTTGCCACCGCATTTTCAATTTCCTGCTGTAAATCGGCAACTGAACCTATGGCAATTATTTCCGACTTGTCTTCACTCGTCCAAATAGGTAAAGGAATGCCCCAAAAGCGCGATCGAGATAAATTCCAATCGTTTAGATTTTCTAACCATTTTCCAAATCGACCGCTACCCGTTGATTCAGGTTTCCAATTAATCGTATTGTTAAGCGATATCATCTGCTCTTTATAAGCAGTGGTTTTCACAAACCAGCTATCCAATGGGTAATAAAGTACCGGCTTATCGGTTCGCCAACAATGCGGGTAACTGTGTTGGTAGGTTTCTTTTTTGAAAAGCTTGCCTTGTTCTTGTAATTTTAAAACAATACGCTCATCAACACTTAAATATACTTTCAGCTCCTTAATTTTTCCTTCACGCTCTAGTATCTCTTTTTGCTTCTTGAGCTCCTCTTCTTTTTCCTCTTCACTGAGGTAAGCCGCTTTCACATACTCTTCGCCGTATAAAAACACATCGTCTTTTACCTCAGGTAAAAACTTACCGCGTTTGTCAACCAAAGTAAGTGCACCAATTCCGTTTTGTTTGGCTACATTAAAATCATCCGCACCAAAACTAGGGGCAATATGCACAATACCTGTACCATCTTCCGTGGTAACAAAATCACCCACCACTACTTTAAAGGCATCGCCCTCTTCTGGCTGGGCAAAATCTAATAATTGTTCGTAGCGTAAGCCTGCTAAGTCAGCACCTTTAACTTCATTTAAAATATTGAATGGAATTTTTTTGTCGCCTTCTTGATAGCTCTCCATTTCCAGCTCTGCATTTTTTGCTGGAAAATACTTGCCTGCCAACTCTTTGGCAACAACAACAACTATTCTTTTGAAGGTAAATGGATTGTATGTTTCGATTAATTGATAATCGATATTCTTTCCAACAGCCAAAGCGGTATTGGAAGGTAATGTCCAAGGAGTAGTGGTCCAAGCTACGAAATAGGCCTTGTCTAGTGCATCTCCAAACAGTGCTTTTGAAACATCGTCTTCATTTACCTTAAATAAAACGGTAGCCGTTCTATCTTTTACATCCTTATAACAACCAGGTTGGTTTAATTCATGCGTTGATAAACCCGTACCAGCAGCAGGTGAATAAGGCTGAATGGTATAACCATTATACAATAAGTCCTTATCGTTTAGGTTCTTCAGTAACCACCAAACCGATTCAATGTACTTGTTATCATACGTGATGTAGGGGTCTGTCATATCCACCCAATAACCCATCTTTGCGGTAAGGTCTTCCCATACATCGGTATATTTCATCACCTCTTTTCTACAGGCTTTGTTATAATCTTCTACCGAAATATATTTGTCACTTGCGTTATTACCAATATCCTCCTTGGTAATGCCCAATGTCTTTTCAACACCAAGTTCAATTGGCAAGCCATGGGTATCCCAACCAGCTTTACGGTTTACCTGAAAACCTTTCTGCGTTTTAAACCTGCAAAAGATATCCTTTATGGCGCGTGCCATAACATGATGAATGCCGGGTAAGCCATTAGCACTAGGAGGGCCTTCGTAAAAAACATAGGGTTCCTTTCCTTCACGGGTGCTTACGGATTTTTCAAATATTCCATTCGCATCCCAAAACGCTTGAATGTCCTTTGCGGTTTGTGATAAATCTAAGCCCTTATATTCTTGATACTTCATGCTTTAGCCCCTATTTTTTACAAGGATTGCAAATGTACACTTTTAGCCGAAAAAATGCACTTGTTTTATCAGTTAAAATAGACTGCTTTTTATCAGTTAAGCGTTAGTTGCTTCTCTGATTGTACTATTTACAAATTTTAGGCAGTTTTTTGACTATTTTGACACATTTTTTAATGTTTTAATCGTCTTTTTGATGCTTTTTAAAGCATTTTAACCGAATAATTGAATTTTATGGCAATAGCAAATAAAGCAGATGTACTTTATTGTAAGTAAACGTTAATTATTAAGGTGCTTTTTATGTATTTTTTGTTGTTTTTTAATTATTTTTTACACTTTTTGTTGCCTTTTTACTCATTTAATTCATTTTTATGCCATTTTCTACTAATTTTCATGTCAACCAAAACAATCATGATAATTTTATTCAAACGTACTTCCAATTAATTATCTTCTATTTTAACTTTTCTGTAATTTTTTGACATTTATTTGCCATTTTTAAGCACTTTTTTTCATTTTTCAACCAATTTTTACATTTTTTGTAAATATGAAGGTAGCTAAAATAGCCTACACCAATTTACCGGGAAAATTGTACAATTTTTGAATAAATAATATGGCTTTTAAGCTGTTTTTGAGATTTTTTGTGGCATTTTTTGACATTTTTGATTGTTTTTTAAACAATTTACACGCAATTGTAAAAACAGTCGCCTAAAACATACATCCACCCACTTTTTGTGTTTTTTTCCATCTTTTATCGTGTTTTACAATATTTTTGTTCTTTTTGGGGCATTTTTTGTCGTTTTTTGAACATAATGCTCATTTTTACAACTCTTTTACTTTTGGGTGTTTTTTACCCAAACATTCCAAAATTATATATTATGGAAGTCCTTATTGATCATCCATGCAGTTCCAAATTAATTAATACATTTGTAGCCTAGCAAAATGGGGGATTAGCTCAGCTGGCTAGAGCGCTACGCTGGCAGCGTAGAGGTCATCGGTTCGACTCCGATATTCTCCACTTGATGATTAAACCTCTTTTGTGAAGCAAAAGAGGTTTTTATTTTGGTAGTCCTTGAACTTGTTCAAAAGGACGAACAATTTAAAAACCACAGTAACGAAGTGAATGAGGTTTGATCCATTGCACGGGTTTTATCGGAACAAAGAATTTACTCCGATATTCTCCACCTTCGCTCGCTGAAGCTAGCTTCGGTGGATAATATCCACTTAAGTTAGCGCAAGCGAGTATTTAGTTCTCATAGTCTGCTGCCCCTTTCACTTCTGTTCAATTTTGTGGCGTAGCAATTAACACAGCATTATTAACAAATTGTAAACCTTCAACCCCTTTACGTATATAGGATGTAAGAGAACTAGCAATAATAATTGTACCAATGAGCAAAATTGTTAAAATGAAAATAATTATTACTTAACCATTTGTACCCATAGGCTTGCTTAATTGCATACATATACTTAATACTATGGATGTAATTAACACAAAAGGAGGAGCTTTTAAACGAGAAGTAACCCATGAATTGCGCAAGTTTGTAGCCCAACAACGTCAACAGTACCCTGAAGAAGAATTATTAAAAATTGACTTGCATTGTCATGATCACAACAGCGACAAACCCGATGAGTTAATTGGAAGAATATTAAATGTGCCAGAAACATGGCTAGCAACGAACAAGCTGGTAAATGTTCTTAAACATAACGGTACAGAAGCTTTAACAATAACCAACCATAATAACGCTACCTCTTGTTGGACCCTCAAAGAAGAAGGGGTAGATGTTTTGGTAGGAGCTGAATTTACTGTTACCATACCTGAATATGGGTTTTTTATTCACGTGTTGACGTATGGGTTTTCTAAAGACCAAGAAAATAAGCTTAACGAATTACGACGTGATTTATATAAATTTTTGGCCTATTGTAAAACAAACAACATTCCTACTATTTGGGCGCACCCACTATATAATTACTATACTAAAAACACGCCTGACTTTGATTTCTTCTTTAAACTATCCTTGCTATTTGAACGCTTTGAAATATTAAACGGGCAACGTGAAACCTGGCAAAACTTACTGGTTAAACATTGGATAGAACGGCTAACACCTAACACTATTGATGTGTTGGCCGAGAAGTACGGTATTAACCCTCATTTGTATTGCCATGATCCATACAGCAAATCGTTTTCTGGCGGGTCTGATAGTCACATGGGTATTTTTGCAGGAACAACTGGTTCGTACTTACATGTACCAAACTTAAATCTTAGAAGAAAGGATACCCCGTTATCTGTTTTAGCATTAGAAGCCATAAAAGCGGGTAAAATTATTCCTTATGGTGAGTATGTGAAACACGAAAAGCTAACCATTTCTTTTTTAGACTACTTCTGTCAAGTTGCCATGTATCACAATGAACCAGGACTCATGCGCATATTGCTTCACAATGGTACACCCAACGAAAAGCTATTGAGTTTTGCCATAACCAACGTAGTTACAGAATTGAGACAACACAAAGTTACTATGAACTTTGTAAAAATGTTTCATGATAGCATGCAAGGCAAAGCCCCAAACTTTGCTAAAAAGCTTTTTGTAAGTAAAGCCTACAAACCTGTTTTTAAGGAGTTGGTTAAAATGGCAAGTGTTAGTAAACAGCCTGCAAATACAAAAGCACAAGCGTATCACCAAATTGTCCTAAGAATGGCAGACAAACTAAGCGAGCTGTTTTATGCACGTTTAGAAAAGAAAATCAATGAAACAGGAGCAGCTAAATTATCAAGTAAAAACATAAATTCTGTATTGGACAACATTGAGCTGTCGAGTGATATCAGAAATTACCTTGGCAATGGTAAGGACAAAAAGAAAAAGAGCAAGCAACTTAATATTTTAGATTTTCTAGATGGTCTTTCATTCCCCTTGTTATCTTCATCCATTATACTAGCGGCTAACTACACCAGCGCTAAAGTATTGTTTAACCACAGAGATTTATTAAACCGTTTTGCAGACCGCTTGGGTGTATTACAACACCCAAAACGTTTGTTGTGGCTTACAGATACATTTGATGACAATAATGGTGTTAGTATGGTGCTTCAACAGTTTCATACTGTAATAAAAGAAAGAAACTTGCCTATAGATATCTTAGTTTGCAGTGACACTATTGAGCCAGATGATCATTTATACGTGGTAAAGCCGAGAATAGAATTTGCACATCCGGTATATGAAAACCAACCCATACGAATTCCTGATTATATGGAAGTACACAACCTTTTTGATCATCATGAGTACGACAGAATCTTGTGTTCTACCGAAGGGCCTATGGGCATGGCGGCATTGTATTTGAAAAACGCCTTTTCAGTAAAGGCAAGTTTTTATGTGCATACCGACTGGGTGATGTTTGGCAAAAAAGTACTAAAACTAAACGCTAAAAACTTGGGCTTGGTGAGGAGGCTATTAAGAAGCTATTACAAATGTTTTGATCATTTATTTGTATTAAATACAGATCACTACAATTGGTTAACCAGCTCAAGTATGGGTTTTAAACAAGAAAACGTTTCCATAACTGCTCACTGGATAGACGATAAAAAATTTGCGCCACGATTAGCTAATGCCCAAGACGTATTTGGGGTACAACCTGATGAAAAAGTATTGCTTTTTGTAGGAAGGATTAGCGAGGAAAAAGGCGTGATGCAACTACCGCAGATTTACAAAAAAATAAAGAAAAAAGTGCCCAATGTAAGAATTGCTATTATTGGTAGTGGCCCAATGGAAAAAGAGCTTAGGAAAGAAATTCCTGATGGGATTTTTAAGTCATGGTTGCATCATGATGAGCTACCAAATGTTTATAGTGCTGCAGATTTGCTAGTGTTCCCTTCTAAGTTTGACACCTTTAGTTGTGTTGTGCTTGAATCGATGAGTTGCGGTTTGCCAGTAATTGCTTATGAAACCAAAGGGCCAAAGGATATTATAGACAATGAAAAAAATGGGTTGTTAGTTTCCAACAAATCCGATATGGTGAAAAGTGCTGTTAGTTATTTGCAAAATAAACGCATGCAAGGCAAACTTAAACTAAACGCAATTAAAAAATCAAACGCCTATAACAAAGCCCAAATCCTTTCACAATTTTTATATGATGTTGGTCTCGAAGAGTTTGATACAAGCAGAACACAGCTTAATGCAACCGCCTAAATACGTTTGGTGGAAACATGGTGTAATCTACCATATTTATGTGCGCAGTTTTTGTGATTCTAACAGCGATGGCATTGGTGATTTAAAAGGCGTAATCTCTAAATTAGATTACCTACAAAGCTTAGGCATAAATGCCATTTGGCTCTCACCGATTTATCGTTCTACAAATTACGATTATGGGTATGACGTTGCGCATTATCGTAAAATTGCGCCGGAATATGGATCAATGGATGACTTTAAATTGTTATTACAAAAATGCCATTCGAGAAACATTAAGGTGATAATGGATTTGGTGTTAAATCATACCTCCAATCAACACGATTGGTTTTTGGAATCTAGTTCATCTTTAAACAACCCTAAACGCGATTGGTATATTTGGAAAAAAGGAAACGGAAGAAGGCCTCCCAATAATTGGAAATCAGCATTTGGAAAATCGGCATGGACCTTAGATGTGTACACTGGTGAATATTACTACCATTCTTTTTTACCACAGCAGCCAGATTTAAACTGGCAAAACAAAGAACTGCGGAAAGAACTTTTTGAAGACATTAAGTTTTGGTTAGACCTTGGAGTGGATGGATACCGATTGGATGTTATAAACATGCTTGGTAAAGACAAACAATTTAGAAACAACCCTAGCTGGTTAGGCAACTTATTTATACGTGGCAAGTATAAGTACCGCTCAAGAAACAGGAGCCGATCAATTAAAGTAAGTAAAAAACTACGCGAGTTATTGGACGATTACGATGATAAGGACCGAATGGCGGTAGGGGAAATTTACACCATGCCTCCAGGTGACCCCAACTTGGTATCTAACTATTTGGGTGAAAAAAACGATGGTTTAAACATGGCTTTTGACTTCTCTTTGATATTTGCTCGATGGAGTGCCAAAGGTTATTATCAAAGTTTGCAACGTTGGTTCGATTCTATTCCGCCAGGCAGTTGGCCATGTAACGTTTTATCTAACCACGACTTACTTAGAAACTATAATCGCAATAAATGGAGAAGCAATAAATACGAAAAAGCCAAGCTAGAAGCGGTGTTGCTTTTAACAATTAAAGGCACGCCTTTTATCTATTATGGTGAAGAAATTGGACAGGCCAATAACAAACAAATTAAACGCAAAGATTTAAGAGACCCTTTGGGTAAAAAGTATTGGCCAATTTTTAAAGGCCGTGACCCAGCTCGGTCACCCATGCAATGGACCTCAGAACAATATGCTGGATTTTCTGATACCAAACCATGGCTGCCTATTAACAAAGATCGAATTGAATTGGCGAATGTTGCTGCACAGGAAAAAGAACAATATTCTATGCTTAACCTTTATAAGCGATTATTAAAGATACGAGAACGCACTCCAGCTTTATGGGCAGGTGATTGGACGGCCGTTGACAAAGGAGAAAATGGTATATTATCGTATACCAGAATATTAAATAACAATGAAGTATTTGTGATATTAAACTTTTCCAAACAAACAAATTGGTATCACTTGCAGCCTAAACACGATTACGAATTGATATTTTCCATAGTGCAGCCAAAACTTGTAAAAAAGCAGGTAGGCGAAAAGGTAAGATTACGCCCATATGACAGTCTAATTTTTATTAAAAAGCAGAGCAATTAGAGTAAGATGAAAAAGTTTTTTAAACTTTAACACCAATTATAAATATTCAATCTATATATTTGCGCCGATTATGGTGAGTGATTATTCAATACATGAGTAATTACTTGAAAAGGGAATCTAGTGAAAGTCTAGAACTATACCCGTAGCTGTAAGCTCTTTTTAAAGCTTTTAACAAATCATAACCACTGTTTCTTTTTGAGATGGGAAGGTGTTAAAAGTGGAGCAAGTCAGAATACCTGCCATGGTTAAATAATTATCGGAGCTTTCGGGTGAAAAGCAATGAGGAATAATAGTTTGGTGCAGACGTGTACCTGCCTGTTTCTTCAACATTTACCAGAGAGCTCATAGTATTAACAGTAAATTAAATTACTATGAGCAAAAAACAAAACACAGTACAAACGCTAATCAGCCAATTAGCGAAACCAACATTGGCTATGGGATTAATTGCAGCAGCAACAGGTTTGCAAGCGCAAGATTCAATAACAACCTATAACCTTGATGCGGTAACAATTACGGCAACTCGCGTTGAGCAAAACCCAGATACCGTGGGTAGGAGTGTAACAGTAATTAAAAAAGAGGCAATAAATAATTCAGTATATAACAACGTTGCCGAATTACTATCAACACAAGAAGGCATTTATGTAGTAGGAGCTGCTCAAAACCCAGGTTCAGTGCAAAGTGTATTTATGCGCGGGGCAAATTCTGAACACACGGTTATTTTAGTTGATGGAGTACGTATAACAGACCCTTCATCTACAACCAATAGCGTTAACTTGGCAGAATTGTCTTTGGTTAATATTGAGCAAATAGAAATTGTTAGAGGTTCACACAGTACCCTATATGGTTCTTCTGCAATTGGCGGGGTAATTAATATTATTACCAAAAAAGGGACTAAAAAAGGTGTTAACCTATCAGCAAATGCCACAGTGGGTTTGTTTAATGAAACAGCCAGTGATTTATCGCAAAACGTTAACCTTGGCTACACAGCAAAAAATGGTTTGTACGTTAATGGTGAAGTGTTTAATAGAAACGTTGCCGGTATTGATGCCACAACTGACACCATTACCAACCCCAACACTTATAATAAAAGAGACAAAGATGGGTTTGAGAAACTGGACTTAGTAGGTAAGGTTGGTTTTAAAAACAAAAAATGGAATGCGTTTGTTGCCTACAAAAACACCAATCAACTTTCTGAAATTGACGATGGCGCCTATATTGATGATGATAATTACACGGTAGAATTTGATCGTAACCTTTATAGTTATCAAGCGGCTTACAAGCTGGGCGATAAAGCCAACTTAACTTTTGTTGGTGGATATACAGATATGAAACGAACAGCCTTTGACGATTCATCTGTAGTAAGCAACTTAGGCACTTTTGATCATGCCATTTCTGAAAGTAGCTATGAAGGAACTGTTTTAAACAATGAACTACAAGCCGATTTTAAAACTAAAAATGCAGCATTCATTTTTGGCGCAGGTCATTACGAACAAACAATGACAGCCAAAACGTTTTATAAAAACTATTCAACAAGTTATGAATCTAAAAGCGATTTGGACACACTAAATATAAAAACCAATACCAGCAGTTTGTTTGCACATTCCGATATTAATGGAAATGCTGTTAGTGCAAGTTTAAACAAGCTAAATTTAGGCTTAGGGCTTAGGTATAATTACCACAGCACCTTTGGCAACAACATAACCTATGAATTAAACCCAACCTATAAGTTAAGCAATAACAGTGTTGTTTACCTATCATACTCAACAGGGTTTAACGCTCCTGCCTTGTACCGTTTGTACTCTCCTAATAAAAATATGGTGTCCAACATAACCAGGGGCAATATTGATTTAGATCCTGAAAAATCGGCATCCATTGAGCTGGGGGTAAAACAACGAACAGGTAAAAACACTTTTATAACCTTTGCCATGTATCAAACTACGGTAAAGGATTTAATTGACTATGTTTACTTATGGGATAAATCAATAGGTATTGATACCTTGGGGAATGACTGGATGCGGCCAGATTATTTAGGTGACACTTACTTAAACATAGGTACACAAACCAATACTGGATTTGAGTTTGGCTTACAAACTCAGTTAAACAAGCAGTTTTCTTTAGCAGCCAATATTAGCTTGGTAAGCGGAAAATTAAATTACAAACCTAGCAGCACATCCTATACCAACAATTACCATGTACAATTGTTTGAGTCGGGCACTTTTTTAACCGAAGAAGTAGAAATGCAAGGGCTTACACGGCGCTCCAACACGGTAAACATAAACCTTGGTTATACACCAACCAAAAAACTTGCCTTTAATGCCGACCTGCGCTTTGCAGGTTTAAAAAACGATGTGGCCTATGATGCCAATTTAGGCCCTTATGGTGCCTTGGGGCAAACAAAAGTAGGTGGGTACAGCTTGCTTGGGTTCAATGTAAAGTATACCTTTGTTAAGAAATTGACGGTTAACTTTAGAATTGATAACTTAGCGGACGTTGATTATCAAGAAATAAATGGCTATACAACCAGAGGAAGAGGCTTTTACTTAAAATTAAATTATTCACTATAGATCT
>CAXHCC010000076.1:0-11821 GCA_964014945.1 uncultured bacterium
AAAAACAATCATAATTGGTTCTATTAAACTTCCAAGTACACTGGTTTGATGCTCAACTTCATCTGCGTATTGCTTTGCCAACTTGGCAAACATGCTATCCATTTGATTTACCTCTTCAGCAACCTTAACCAGTGACACCATTCGTTTATTATAAATGGGAAATTGTGAAAGACTTACATGCAAGGCTTCCCCTTTCATAACATCCTTTTTTACTTCATCTAGCGAGGTCTCTATTGGATAAAAATCTATCATCTTTTTTATAAGGTCAATAGCAGATATTAATGGCACCTTTGCACCAATGAGCAAATTCATAGATTGACAAAACCGTGCAAGGTATATCTTGGTGATCATTGTATTAACAATTGGTAATCTTAACAATAATACTGCACTGTACTTCCTAAACCATTCATTTTTTCTAGAAAAATACAAGCCCAAAATTGTTACAAACAGACCTAGTAACACATAAAGTGCATAATTCGAAAATGAATCTGAGAGTTTCACGATAAGTTGGGTAAAATAGGGTAGCTCTCCCTTAAAACGTTTAAATACGTCAGAAAACATAGGGACCACAAACTTTAACATGAAAAAGATTGCACCAAACGATGCTGCAAACACTATGGCTGGATAAGACAAAGCACTCACTAATTGTCTTTTTTGCTCAATTTTTTTTGAAAAATATAAGGCCAACTCATTCAATACTTGGGGAAGCTTTCCAGTTTCTTCTCCAATTTTTAAACTATAATACTCATAGTCGGTAAACATTTTAGTTTTATACAAGGCATTGGATAAGTTATCACCAGCAACTACGGCTTTTTTAATACTCAAGAATAATTGTTTATCCTTTTCCTTTTCTTGCTCATTGGCAATCAAATCCAGCGCGGCACTAATATCAACACCAGCATTAAATAGTAATGCAAGTTCCGCATAAAACGACTCTTTTATTTTATCATTTAAGCCTGTTGTAAACAATTGAATATCCTTATCCAATATAGATAGCGCACTGGATTTGTCACTCTCAACGTTTACCCGTTTAGCTCCTTGTTTAATCTTATTTATATCAACTCCAGCCATACCTAATCATTTAACCATACATCTGCTCCGTATTGCTTTGCAAATAACAAACTTTTACTTTCCCCCAAAAATTCAACATCCACCTTAAGGTTTTGTAATAAAGCCTTATTCCTAATTAGCATCTTGGGTTTAAAAGCAATAGTGCTTACTTTAAAGCTATCAACAAGGCCATTTACCGTTCTAAGTACGTTGGATTTACCAAACAAATACGTTATTGGATAATTATTGCTTCGCAATAGTTGAACAGTAGAGTCATTTTGTATAAACGCTTTGCTAGCATATAACAAATCTCTTGAAAATACTACTTCCATTTCAACTAATTCTACCACTTGAGTATTATTAGATTTATATTGACCAAACTGCTTAAACAGCATGTTTAAAGCAATATAGGTAAAACCTATTAACAATGAAGAAATTACCATACCAACAAGTAACTCTAGTAATGTAAATGCACTTATTTTTTTCATTGCTATTCTCCTACAACATGTAATTCGTTTCTTCTGGCTAATATCACACCTTCTTTATCTTCCACCTCAATACGCAACACACGCACATCTTCGGCATCTTTGTACTTTAAAAATCGCTTTTTAATAAAAAACTCCCCACTGTTATATTCTTGATCAAGGAATTGTTTTTCGTTTTTGGCATTAATTAATTCCTTATTCAGAAGCAAAGTAGCTTTTGCTTTATTAGCCAAATTAGTAGAGGTTACCACATTAACGTACACCATAATGGCAATACTAAAACAGGTAACAATTAAAACCATGGAAATAAGCGATTCCATTAATGTTGAAGCGGTAATTTTTCCCGTTAGTTTAACCATTTAGCAATCCCTTTAGTATTATTAATGTACAACAAATTACTACTTATATAATTCTCTGGTAACAAGCCAATATCTATTTTACAAGTAGCCAAGTAATTATCGTAAATAGCCTTACCCACGGTTAATCTAGTATTGTTACAGGTTACACTTCCACCAACCGTTCCACTTAATTCAACAAACCCGTTGGTATACAGGTTGCCCAACAATGTGGCTCCTTTATCAATACGAACCCCTATTATATTGTTTTGCAAACCCGGCTCCTTTATAGCCAACACATCGCCTTTTATCACAGTTCCTTTTGCAATGGCTATTCCTGATTGTGTACTTGAATTATTGGTTTGAATAAGCCCAATCATACTTGGATAGTTCAATTTAACATTCTTATTAATTATTACTGAGTCGGTAGCAAACCCTTGAAAATTACCTTGAAAGTTTTGTTCAACAACTATTGAGGGGGCAAATATGATAACATCTTCAATGCTTGCATCGTTTGCAACAGTAACTACTCCCGTAGAAAATAAAACTATTTTACCTTTTAACTTTATTTCCGATAAAGCAAAGCTACCTTCATTTATAATTACTGTGGTAGGCTTGTTAAATTGACTGATAATTGAATCCTTTATAAGGGAGCCAGCAATATTTATCACTTCATTTCCTTGACCGTAACTGTTCAAATTAAAACCGTTAACAATTTCTTGTAACTGATTATTATTGTATTTGGGCAAGGATTGCTTGCTTTTTAGTAATGCACCATTTAAAAGCTTATTACCACCTGTGTAATACATGCCAGCAATATTAGCCCTTCCCACTCCTTTGATAGGCATATGCGCTGGTCCATTAATTATAGGTGCCCCAGTAAAATTAAGCTGCTTATTATTATCAGCCACATAGATGCTGTATAAGTCACTTTTATTCATATTGGCTCCTGTAAGGGCCGACAAGTAGGTTGTATCGGTAGCAAATGATGCACTTGCACTAATTAATTCAAATGCTCCCCAATATTTCCGACTAATAACTACCGTGTCATTCCCTGTATTGAATAAATCATATTTTATGGATTGATTAGCCTCAACGAAGTCTTGATTGGAAAGCAGTAAGTTTATTGCAGATGTGGTATTGCTTAGTAAACGCTTTTGTTGTTCTAATTTTTGATAATAAAAGCCAACTTGATAATTATACAGAATAAGCGAACTTGTAATTATTGCAATTATTAGGGTAATTACAATCGTATAGAAGATTGAACCAGCCCTTAGCATACCTTTATTGAATATTGGTGGATTCGGTCTCTTTATCCTTCTTGCCTTTAAAAATTGCATTCCACGTATTTTTCAACTTATCGCCTAAGGGCATCTTTTTAGACTCTACATCATCGCTTTTATTGTCGCTATTCTTTTTCGGATTCAAACTTCGTTTCTTTTCCTTAACAGGTTCCTCCTCCACTTCCGTATCCTTATCGGATAACACGCCAGCTTTATAATTCACATGCGATTTAATCACACCATTTTCGGTGTACGTAGTATGTGCCCCCCACAATTGTCCTTTTCTCCAATTAGTAATAGATTTTAATTCACCATTAGGATACCATTCTTTCCATTCTCCCACCTTTAATCCTCCAGAGAACATTCCTTTTTCTTTTAAGTCTCCTGATAGATAATATGATGTATAAACCCCGTGTAACAAATCTCCATCAAAACCACCCTTTGTTTTATGAATTGTTTCCATTGCATACCAGTAATAAGTTAGGTTGGCATCGGCAACAACTGGTATTGATTTAATCAACACTTGAACCTTCTGAATGGATTCGGTAGTTTTTATGGTAAAATTTGAATGTTTTACGGCATTATTTTGAGAATAAGAAACAACAGTTGTAAGTACAACTAAAGCAGCTGCAAAAATCTTTTTAGCGTGCGCATTTTTTAGCATAATGGTAAATATTATTTTGATATTGATTTAGTTTCTCCCTTAAAATTCAGTTTTACTTCATTTTCAGTAATATCTAATACTCTTACTCCGTGTATTTGATCATTAATTTTTAGGATATGTTGTTTAGCATCTATTTGAATAAAGGCCAACAATTCCGTTGAACCCTTTTTTTTAATCATTCCTCCATAAATTAATTTTGGCCAATGGACATCGCCATGACTAGTATGCGTAGCTACTTTTCTTATCTTTTTTGCTGGTTGTATGGAAGGTTTTCTGTTACCGAAAAAAGGATCAGCATACGCCAAGTGCAATGAAAAGGTATCCACCAATTGATTTTTAGGCATATTTTCAGCGGAGACAGGTATATTACTACGTAAAACAGGAATTGAAGATGAATTACCTGAAAAAACCTTAACAAGAATTACTCCCCACACTAGAAGTGCAACAGGAATTAGGATGTATGTTAGTTTTTTATTTTTCACTCCTAATTTCTTTTCAATTTACCAACTGCGCTATAAGCACTTTCATTTGCTGCACTATCACTTGCCATTACGCGCCAATAGTAAACCTGACCTGACACGGAATTGTGAAAGTTGTAATTCATATTAACACTTGATACATTTATCGTTGTGTCTTTTTCGGTTATGCTTGCAAAAGTTTGATCTGTACTTATTTGCAGTTTGTTGAAATGTGCTTTAGTAGTGGTAGTAGAATTATCTGTTGTCCAAACTAAGGGAACAGGATTTGCAGTTAAAGCCGTATCGTTAACTGGAGAGGTGAGCACAGGAGCCGGTGGAGCTGTAACATCAACTACCACACTTCTTGTTTCCGATGGCTGCGAAGTTGTTTGTGTGTTTTGAGCGGTTACCTTCCATAAATAAGTCCCTTCTGATACAAAAGTATAGGCACCTGTATTAGTAGTAACCGACTGCGTAGACAAAATACTACCACCAGATGTGGAAATTTGTAATAAATACTGCTCTGCAATTGTTATACCCTGCCATGAAAATGAAACAGACAAATTATTGGCATAACCATTACTCGATGGCGATAAAAGTTGTACGGTTTGATTCTGTAAATTACTGGTTGAGTCGATGAATAAATTATAAACGAAGTATGGTGTTTCACTTATACTATTAATTGCCTTAACACGCCATTGATAGTTACCTGAACCTAGAGTGGCAGAATAACTATTAGTAGACAATAAAGTGTCAGCAACAAAAACAGCTGGATTTGTAAAATTAGGTTGCGCAATTTGTAACCTATAGTTTGCTGCATTTTCAATGGGTTCCCATCTAAAAAGCTGAACAAAACTGGATGATATTGTGCTATCACTTGGTGAAGCATCAACAAATTGCTCATTGGCAATATCCTTTTCAATAATATCTTTACATGAATATGTGCTTATCATGCAGATGATTCCTAATGCGATTAACAATCTGTTTTTCATTCTATTTTATTCTATTAATTAATACCATATGCTCTAGCTAGCATTCTTAATGTTTTTCACATAAATCGTAGCCGTAAGCGCCTTTCTTCTTGTCCGTTTATCTTTCTTAAACTGATACCTAACCGACATTACTTTTCCGATAACGTTTTTCTGTTCAAGCAAATAGACCAACTTAATTAAGGACTTAAAACTGCCTTCCACCACAAATTTGTTTGTTTCTACTACAACATTACCATGGGTTGCAATTTCGCTTGGCGGAAAATCGCGAATAACGGTTTTGTTTTTGTTGCAATAATCGCCAAGCAATACCAGCAGCGCTTGTTTAGCGTTTAAACCTTCCTTACTTTGCGTTCCAACACTTTGTTGTAGTTGCTTTACCAGCATTTCATATTCTAATGCCTTTGCCGGTGCATTTTCTAACAAATTTGCTTTATGGCTTAACTCCTTAAACTTGCTCACAGCACTTAACGTATTCTTTATACTAAACTGATACATTAGCAGTAATAAAAATACCGCGCCTCCCATCAACAAGAAGTTCCTTTTTTTATATGAAAGTTTATCCAACAACTTTAATTCAGTTTAAATTTATCTGTAATAAAAACTCTCCCGCACTTCCTTTATTATCTTGATGGTATTCCATTATGGTTGTTTCTTTTGTCCAAGAAAATCCATCAATTTTTTGTATCCAATCATTTAAATCAGAACTTCGTATACAGGTACCTTTAATTCGAATAACACCTCGGTTAAACTTATATGCATCTTCGTCAAAATCTGATGATTTAATTAGTGGACAAATATTAAGATCTAACCAACGAATATGTTTAGGTAAGCTTTCAGCTAGCCTATCCGCGTAAAAGGAAGTTCTTGAACTCTTTAGCAATTGGTTTTGTTCTAAATACGTTTTTTGTGTTGTATACTCTTCTTTTAAGCGCTCATATTTGGCCAAAACAGCTTCATTTTTAAGGGATAGCTGTTGTAATTCTTGTCCCTTTGACCAGTAATAATCAAATAAAAAATAATTAATAAAAAGGATGAGAAAGGTTGAAACCAAAAGAGACCAACCCAACACTTCAAACTTTCTTTTTTCAAAAGACTCCTCAATTACTTTGCTAATTGCATCATTCTGAATGCTAAGCGCATCTTGGTTTGTGTAATATGTAATTGCTAAACCGTATAGCGGCAATAAATTCAAACTAAGCTGCTCATCACCTATCATAACAAATGTTGCAGCAGCTTCATAATTTTGGGCGTAATCGAGGGTAGTAATTTGCTTGTTAGCTATGGTTAACTCATAAGCAGCCATTACTATGGGTGCATTTTCAGGTAAGGCTTTACTTAGTAATGGTAAAGCTTGATTTACCGAAAATGGAGCTAAAGCAGCACCAACAATATTAGTAATACCAACATTGCTCAACACGTTTAACACGTCATTTATTAGAGATTTACGCAGTACCGATACAAAAGCGTCATCCGTATTAGCTATTGGAGTAAGCTGTACAGAAAATTCTTCCTCATTGGCATTAGGCAATACCTGGGCAAGTAATTCTTTGGTTGCAGTGCTATTTATACTAGTAATTTTTTTATGAATAATTCCTTTGCCACTAAAGAGCAATACAACCGCATTTGCGGTATTTAGGAACTCTTCCAGCTCTTCGGCACTACCAAGCCCTTCACGTTGTTTAATAATACTTACCCGCGACTTTTTCTTTTCTAAGCAAATTACATTTAAACGGAATTCTGAAGCGGATTGCAGTACCACCTCAATAGCTGTAACGGATTTACGCTTAATAATATTTCCTAAGCTTAAATTCAACGTGCTAGTATATTACAGTAGGTTTTACAAAAATGGTAAGCTTGCTTTTGCTTTTGCGCTTGTTTCTGTTACTAAAAAACCATTTAATCACCGGAATTCGCGATAATACAGGAACACCGTTAGATGTATCGTCTTTGGTTATTTCATCCAAGCCACCTAACATTATCATTTCCTGATTTTTCACCCGAATAAATGAACTAAAATTTCTTGTACTTGTACCATACGGGCTATTGGGGCCAGCTGTTTGTACTGTAAAGGCTTCTCTAATAACATCTATTTGTAAGGTAATTTGACCATCGCCTGATACTATTGGGTTAATGGTTAAAGAAAATTCTGCCGTTAATGGCTTATAAACTATCGCATTGGTAGTTGTTGTATTTTGCGTGGCTATTATGTTGCTCGATTGCTCCACATAATAACGTGTTTCAGAAATATTCATGGTTGCTTCATGACCATTTAATGAAGACAATAAGGGTGTAGAGTTTATTTTTAAATCTCCGTTTTGCTCCATCATTTGAAGCGACATATAAAAATTAGAGGTTACTTTACCCAGGTTTACAATACCCAAGCCATTAATAGCGTCTACCAAAGAATTAACGGAACCAGAATTTAAAGTAAGATCTGTTTCAGGAAAAATACTACCACTAGTTGCTTGTGGCGTAGTACCAATAACTGATTGCAATCCTGTAGAAACGGCATAGGAGTTTTTAATGTCCATTATCATTACTTCAATGGAAATTACTGGCACAATTTTGTCTATTGATTCCAAGAAGTTTTCAACCGCTACAATATTTTTATCATCACCAGAAAGTATTAAGCTGTTTTGGTCAGTGAAGGAAGTGATATCAACATTGGCCTTTAAATAATTAGGAATGTAATCTGTTACTTTGTCTACAGAACGATACTTTAATTGATACACCCTTGTAAGTCTAATACTTTCACTTTTTCGAGCACCTATCATATACACACCATCCACCTCTTTAAAACCATAATCGGTATTCTCGAACAAACGATTTAGCAATTCCCTGTAACTTACATTATCCACTTTTAAACTTAGTTCTCCTTTCGGAACTTCAAATAAATAATACAGTACATCCAGTTCTTCAGAAACAGCGTTTAAAATATCTTCAATAGGTTCTTCAAATGCTTGCAATGAAATTAAACTATCGGCATTTACGCTTAGTTCAAACCCTCGTTGCTTGGCACTTAGCAGTTTCCTTCGTCCAGCTCTGGTTCCTTTGCCCGACTTTTCAAGTTTTTCCTGCTTTTCGATTATGTAAAAGTCATCATCGGTTTGGGTAATTTTAAGCTTATTTACAAAGGCCAATTTATCTAGCGCAGCATTAAAGGGCATTTTCTGAATAAACCCACTTAATAAAACATTGGCCACATCCGGCGAAAACAATATATTTTTACCTGTACGCTTGGTTAGCTCTTTAGCAAATAGGCGCAAACTATCTCTCGACAAATCAACCGACAATAAATCTCCTTGCTTAAAATACTTTATATTAATTGGTTTTGGACTATAAGCACTAACGGGAGGAGCAGGCTTAACGTATTTAGAAAAGGTCATGATATTACCAATAAAGGTGATGGTTAAATCATGCTTTTTGCAAAGAAATATAAACACATCAGCTACAGTTACATTTGAAAAATTGTTAACCACCTTTGCATCTAACCCGTTATCAATACTAACGTTTAGGTTGTTTGTTGTAGCAAGGCCGCGAATAAAATCTTGAATGGTTACACCGTTAACTGATAAGTCAACCATAGCATTTAAGCCAGGGTTGGCTACTGCCACTTTTTTTAAATTATTTTCTATTTGGGTAAAACGTTCTTGGTTTTGCGCTTGTACGTTTATTGTTCCAACAAACAAGAAAACCAGTAAAATTTTAATTTTAATTCCTTTCACAATTATGTTATTTAATAAGTATTTAACAGAATTGGATAAATTTCGTCTATAGACGTATCACCCGATTCAAATAATTTAAATGCATTTTCTTTTAAGGTAGCAATACCTTTCTCTTTTAACAGTTGCTCCACATCAAAACTATTGTTCTTCACGCGCTCCGCTAAATCATAATCTAACGGTATAACTTCGTATACCGCTGTTCTTCCTTTATAGCCTGTATAATAACATTCATCGCAACCAACGGCTACATGATGCGTGCTTAAGTTTTTGGGAGCATTATAACCAATAGGAAAATATTTACTATCAAACGATTCTTCCTTTTTGCAATGCGGGCATAATAAACGTACTAATCGTTGGGCCACGGTGGTGTTAATAGTACTTGCCAATAAATAAGAAGGCACACCCATATCTACCAAACGCGATACTGTACCCCATGCCGAATTTGTGTGAATGGTAGACAATACCAAATGACCAGTTAACGCCGCCCTAATCGCCATTTGTGCTGTTTCACCATCTCTAATTTCACCTAACATAATAACATCAGGGTCTTGTCGCAAAAAGGAGCGCAAGGCACTGGAAAACGAAAGACCAATGCTTTCTTTTAACTGAACTTGATTTACACCTTCTAGGGTATATTCAATAGGATCTTCAATGGTAAGTATATTTGCTTTTTCTTTGTTTAGTATTTTAAGTGTAGCATAGAGTGTAGTAGTTTTACCTGAACCAGTAGGGCCACTTATCAATACCAAACCATGTGGTTTTTTTACTCCTTCTAAATAATGATTAATTTGAGTGGTTGTTAAACCCATTTGATGAATATCAATATTTGTGGCATCATTGTTTAACAACCTGAGCACAATTTTTTCGCCATGCAAAGTAGGCAATACCGATACACGAATATCAAATTTGGCGCTATCATCTGCAAATACAATTCGTCCGTCTTGCGGCAGGCGGCGTTCCGATATATCCAAACTCGCTTTTATTTTTATCTTATTTACTAAGGAAGGATATTCTGCTTTTTCAATAATATAACGTTCTATTAGTTGACCGTCAATTCTCATTCTTACCCTACAGCGTTCCTCATAGCTCTCAACATGTATATCACTACTCCCCAAGCTTTTTGCTTCTGCAATTAATTGCATTAAAAAGTCTTCTGCCTTAACATTTTTATTTAGTCTTTGCGCTTGCCCTCTTTCTTCTTTGGCTTTGCGATAATACATGGCCAGCGTTTTCTGCAATATTGCAGATGGTAAACTTTCTAAACTAACCGATTTATTAAATACTACCTCTAGTTCATTTATCAACAAGGCATTGTTCTTTTGTTCATCAACATATAAACTAATAGCATCCTCCTTTACAGGTGCATTAGGATTGGGCACTATATGATACAACCAAGCGTCTTGCCCAGTAATACTGTGCTGCTGTTGCTTTGTTAATGATATATAGTCTGTAGCTGTCATTTAGTAATTACCTAATAAACTAAACATAAACTCATTATTAAAACAAAAGGGCTGGCTCATAAATTCGTAAATAAAAATTAGCATCATAAACAATGCTAAACCACCCGCTAAAGGCACCTCCTTTTTAGTGTTTTTAACTACTTGTTTTAACAGCAAAAAACTGAGCAAAACAAAGAGTAATCCTGTTGTGTAAAACAGTACAAAATTTAAAAACGAAAATGCTGTACAAGATACAACAAAAAACAACAGATCGCCAAGGCCTATATGGGATTTGAAGATGTTTACGAATGCTTTTTGTTGAAGAGAAATAAAGGCTGTTAACACCAATAATTGGGCAATAATAAAGGACAGATTTATGAGGGATTCTTGCAACAATTCACCCATGGCTACAACTTGCAAACTTTTTAGCACAAAAACGATTGCTAGTAGCGGTAATAGTACCCAAGAAATTGCTCTGTATTTAAGATCTTGATATAGCACCAAAGCCAATAGTATTAGCGCAGCATAGTTTATAAAAGCACCCATACACTAATCGGGGGTAACTTCTACTAACTGCTTATCCTGATTAATTTCCCAAACATTTTTAATACCATCACCATCAAAATCAACATCGGCGGTAGCAGTGGCAATAAAACCACTACTATTGGCCTTTTTAATTTCAATAATGTAATTGGCATTGCCACCATCTTTAGTAAGTTTGGCGTGCTCAAACGCAATTTCCTTTAAATCATCACTATAGGTAGAATGCAAATAGAAGTAGCTTTTCTCTAATGTATATACATGTTCTAATTGCAATTGCGCCTCCGTACTTTTAGCTTTAGAAATAAGCGGCATTAAATTTGGCAATGCTAGCAATACGAGTATGCCAATTATAATTAATACAATTAGCAATTCCATTAAGGTAAATGCCTTTAACTTCTTTTTGTGAAAAGCTATGTTCTTCTTCATACTATTCATCATGATCACCAAATTTAAACAGGTGTTATTATTTACAATACCCTTTAAATTAAGGGGATACAAAAATAAGTTAATTGAGGAATTAAGCACTATAATTCATCTAAGAAAATGCTGAATTATAGGGATGGATGCAGTTGCTATTTAAGAATAAAACCGTGTATTGCAATTATGAGCGTTACAAACGCTCTGCTAATGCATCCTCGTTTCCGTTGCGCTCAAATGAGGACGAGAGGGGAACATTTATTCTATTTACAGATATAATAATAAGAAAGCGTAGTTAGAAACTACGCTTAGGTGGGTATTTGAAGTAGCTATTATGATAATTTTTCTGGGTTTCTCCTATTCGGCCATAAAACTAAGATCGTTGCAACTGTTTTCTAAATAAGTAATTATATCTGTCTCTTATACACAT
>CAXHCC010000077.1:0-11648 GCA_964014945.1 uncultured bacterium
ATATACTACAATGAAGAAAATTAAAAACATCCTCACAATTATCCACCTTGCAAACAAACAATTCTTATCGATAATTGTAAAAAAAATCCGTGGCAAGCACAGCCTTGAGAATATCACCCCTCCCCCTGAGTGGATTAAAGATCTAATTATATATGAGATAAACCCCTATGCCTTTACTTCACCCGAGGGGCCTGCGAGCGGAACCTTCTCGTCACTTGAAAAGAAGATGGACTATCTGTCTGACCTCGGCATTAATGCCGTATGGCTTGCCGGTTATGCAAAGTGCACCAAGCATTTTTTTAATGTGAAATCCATATACGCATGCTCTATGCCTTTTGAGCTTGATCCAGAGTTAGGCTCCGAAGACGATTTCAAGTCGATGATCGATGAGGCACATAACCTCGGTATTAAAATATTTTTAGATGTCATATCACACGGAGTGTTACAAGATAGTCCGCTCGCCAAGGAGCATCCAGAATGGTTCGAGGGCGGTTCCTGGGGGATGAAGGATTTTAACTACGAACATCCTGAATTCAGAGAGTGGTGGATTGAAAATTGGACCAACTATGTACTGGAATATGGTGTTGATGGATTTAGGATAGACCTTGATATCTGCGATTCTAGTGTGTGGGATGAGATAACTCGACGCTGTTCGGAAGCAGGTAAACCAATTGTTGTATTCGTCGAGTTTGGAAGGTACCATTTCAGCCAGCATGATAAGTTTATCTTCAATGACAATCTGGGAAAGAACTTAAAATTAACAACGCGGTACGACGGTCTGCAAGCAAGCTGCCATGACATTAGTTTTATATCGAAGCCGGGACAACATTACCGCCTCAAGGGGCGCCGGAGCAGATTTGCTTATAATGTTATTTTTTCTTACCAAATTCCAATTTTCATGTCTGGTGAAGAGTTTGATGCTGAGAAAGTTAGCCTTCCCGATCTTGAGAAGTTTCTTTTCGGTGGCAGTGGCCCAGGGGGATGGATGTATGGTTCATGGCTACAATGGCAGCAGCTAGAAAAAGCAAAGCATTATGAAATGCTCGAAGATGTTAAAAAGATGATCGCTATCAGAAAAGACAACATGGATCTGATTCATGGAGATAAACAGCAAACTAATATCCTTCCCGTTAAAGCAGATTCTCGATTAAAACCTGTGCCATATGCCCGTTTTGTACGAGGAGAAAAAGCCCTTATCGTTGCGGTCAACGAAAGTCAGAAACGCGACATCGATGTAAGATTGACCATCCCCCTTAACAAGATGGGCATGGTATCAGACTACTTTGAAGTTGAAGATCTCTGGAACGATAAAGTGGATATTGTTCATAAAAATGAATTAACAGATCTAAAAGTGCACATAAAGAAAGATAAGCAAAAAGGCGGCGGAGTTTTCCTCTTGAAAATCAGGCCTAAGCCTTAGAAAAGAATTAACGGGTCCCTGAGACGAGGGGGTTGATAGAATCTGAGTGGTCTCAGTTAAAGAGGAAGGAGGGGCCAAAGCACGTTTTTGCAAACTCAGGGTCTTGATCCATGCGCCTTATCACTCTCTGAACGGCAGTGCTTATTAACTTCACATTGAGGCCTTCCACCGTTCCTTGGAACAGCAAGCTATATAACATGGAAATTGCCGCTGAAAATTCAGCCTGAGGCTACTACTTTTTCAGGAGATCTGAGCGTTATTTTCCGATACAATAATTATTCTCTCCTTGTTAACGGGACTTTTAGGGTTCTAAGCAACATATAACTTTTAAACCTCGAAAATGATTTACGTTTTGAAAGTATTGTTAGTTTCTTTTTCCGTTTTTGTAATAAACCAGGCTTAAGCTGGTTTTGTCGCTTCCGGTTTGTCTTTTTCTGATCGTTACTTTCATTTTTTCTATTGTTTAATTTTTGTTACACGTTTGTTACAATTTTTGGTATCGTAACATTTTTGTTACAAAGATTGACCTATTACTCGGAAAGTGCACAAAATATTTACTAACAAAACAACCCTTTAAGGTGTTGAAAATCAGTTAATAACGTGAAAATTGTTTGCGCTGATTAGCGGGAATTTGTGGCAGTTTTATGCGGTTATTTTCCGATACAAAAGCGGCTAAATATGTTTTCCAATAAATCGTCGGTGGAAACATCCCCGGTTATGAGCCCTAAATGATGTAAGGCATTGCGAATATCCATGGCCAAAAAGTCGCCGCTAATATTGTGGGTTAAGCCATCTAATACTTTGGTTAGCGCAGAGTTGGTGTGGTGTAATGCCTCTACATGACGGGCGTTGGTAACCACTGTTTCTGTTACGTTTAAGGCTTGTTTGTCAAATAGCTCAATCAATTTGTTTTTCAAAACGGGTAAGTTCGTTCCTGCTTTGGCAGAAACAAATATAGTATTAGGAAAATCTTTGAATTCCTCTTGGGTATAGTCCATGTCTTCATGGTCTATTTTATTACCAATAATTACCAATTCTGACCCGTTTAATTGGGGCGTAATTTCATCAATTAATAAACGTAACTCAGCGGATGTAATTTCATGCACATCAAACACATACAAGGTAATGGATGATTTTTTTATATTATCAAACGTACGTTGAACGCCAATGGCTTCTACTTTATCGGAAGTGTCTCTTATTCCTGCAGTATCAATAACACGGAACATAACTCCGTCTATATTTATTTCATCTTCAATTACATCTCGTGTGGTGCCCGGTACATCCGATACAATGGCTTTTTCGTCATCGAGTAAGGCATTTAATAGGGTAGACTTACCTACATTAGGTTTACCTACAATAGCTACCGGAATACCATTTTTAATTACATTTCCTACTTCAAATGATTTAATCAGGTTTTGAACAATACGTTGTATTTTATTTACCAAGTCTTTCAAATCCTTTCGATCAGCAAATTCAACATCTTCTTCGCTAAAGTCCAACTCCAATTCTATTAAAGAGGCAAAGTCGATTAGGTTTTGACGTAGTAATTGAATTTTATTGGAAAATCCACCTCGCATTTGCTGAATAGCAATTTGATGTGAAACAGAGGAGTTGGAGGCAATTACATCCGCCACGGCTTCTGCCTGGGATAAATCTAATTTTCCATTTAAAAAAGCCCGCATGGTATATTCTCCTTGGTTGGCTAGTCGTGCTCCTAAACTTATTAGCAGGTGTATAATTTGTTGTTGAATATACGGAGAACCGTGACATGAAATTTCAACGGTATTTTCTCCGGTATATGAATGTGGTGCTTTAAAAACGCTTACTAATACCTCATCCAGAATAATCTCTCCTTTATGAATTACCCCAAAGTGTATAGTGTTGCCGGCTTCTTTTGATAAATCTTTACTAACGAGTGCTTTGTTGGCAAAACACTGTTGGCAAATAGCAAAAGTGGCTGGTCCTGATAAGCGTATTACGCCAATGGCACCAACTCCTTGCGGAGTTGCTAAAGCAACTATAGTTTCTGTATTACTGCTAAGGGCGGTCAAATTATTTGATAGGATTAGTACTGCAAAACTACGTAATTATATTGATTAATCTTAGCGTATAGCCTGATAACACAAGCTATTATTGCGTAAATTCGCAAGTAAACAATGAGCGATAATAGTACAAATACCACTTTACACATTGAAGGCATGGATTGTTCTTCATGCGCTTTGGGTATTGCAAAAACACTCGAAGAGCAAGGGTTGGAAAATGTGCATGTAGCTTTCGCAACTGGTGAAGCCACCTTTGATTTAGGAGATGCAGGTAAACTTCCTGCCATAGAGAAAAGTATTGAAGCAATTGGCTATAAAGTGGTAGATAGTGATTTTCAAAGTCGCCAAGAAGGTAAATTATCGAGGGTTGAAAAACTTTTTTACATTTCCTTGCCTTTCACCGTTGTGCTGTTTGTTGGGCATATGATGCTATCACATCATAATATTATCAACAGTCCGGAGGTGCAGTTTTTATTGTGTTTGCCAGTGTACATTATTGGTGTTATCCAATTTGGTAAAAGCGCATGGGGTTCATTAAAAACAGGTATACCAAATATGGATGTGCTTATTTTTATAGGTTCATCTTCGGCCTTTATTTATAGTTTAATTGGTATTTACTGGTACTATGGAAGTGATGATTTACACAACTACCTGTTTTTTGAAACTGCTGCAACTATAATTACGCTTGTACTGTTGGGTAATGTCTTGGAGCATCGATCGGTGAGTCAAACAACTATGGCTATACAGGAGTTAAGTAGTATTCAGGTACAACAAGCAAACATTGTGAGTTTAAGTTTAGGTAAAGAAGTTATTTCGCCAATCGATTATAAGGATATTCCAATGGGTGCAATTTTGCAGGTAAATACAGGTGATAAAGTTCCCGTAGATGGGGAAATAGTTTCTGGAGATGCAAGTATTGATGAAGCTATGATAACCGGTGAAAGTTTACCCGTTGATAAAGGCGAGGGAAGTAAGGTTATAGGAGGAACTATTCTATTAAATGGAAGTTTTAGGATGAGGGCAGAAAGTATTGGAGGTGATACAATGCTTTCAAAAATTATTGCCTTAGTGAAAAAGGCACAACAAGAAAAGCCAGAAATTCAAAAAATTGGTGATAAAGTAAGCGCTGTATTTGTGCCGATAGTGCTTTCTGTGGCTATAATAACGTTTGTTACGAACTACTTTTTTATAGAGTTTTCAGAAAATATTGATGTTTTTCAAGAAGCGATGATGAGAAGTATTGCTGTAATGGTTATTTCATGCCCTTGCGCTATGGGGTTGGCGGCTCCAACTGCAGTAATGGTAGGCATTGGTCGTGCTGCAAAAAATGGCATATTAATTAAAGGAGGAAGCACCTTGCAGAAGTTTGCTAGCATTAAAAATATTGTATTTGATAAAACAGGAACCTTAACTACAGGCAATTTTAAAATTAAAGGCATTAACTGCGAACCAAATGTGAAAAGAGAAGAGGTAGAGCAGCTGTTATTTGCCATGGAGCAGCATTCTTCTCACCCCATTGCAAAATCAATAGTAAATGAATTAAAAGGGATAAACGTTGACATTAAAATAAGTGATGTAAAAGAGGTAAAAGGGCTTGGTTTAACGGCTATGTTAGGAGGGGATAGCTATGAATTAGGATCTAAGAAACTAATTAGAAATACTGAAGCTACTATTGCACATAATTTATACTTATTAAAAAATAAGGAGTTATTGGCTACTGTGGATTTGCAAGATGATATTAAGGAAAATGTAACCGCTACCATTGGCACTCTTAAAAGGAATGGGGTTAGAACAATTATGTTGAGTGGAGATGCAGCAGATAAGTGTGCAGTAGTTGCCGAGCAAGTAAAAATAGATGAAGTATACAGTGAGCAATTACCCGACCAGAAGCTTGAGTTGATTGATGAACTTACTGAGAAAGGTTTAACGGCGATGGTGGGTGATGGTATAAACGACGCACCTGCACTAGCAAAAGCTACGGTAGGTGTTTCAATTGGTAATGCTACTCAGGCAGCTATACAGTCAGCCCAAATAGTACTGCTAAAAAATAATGACTTATCTATTCTTACAGAGGCTCATTTAATTAGTAAACACACGTTAACTACAATAAAACAAAATTTCTTTTGGGCATTTTTTTACAATGTAATAGCAATACCTTTTGCTGCTGCTGGATTTTTAAGTCCAACCATTGGTGCGCTTACAATGGCATTTTCTGATATTGTTGTAATTGGTAACTCTATTCGTTTAAAAACAAAGAAATTGCGTTAGTCTTTACTAACGCCTCTTTCGCATACCATCAGTTGAGCGGAGTCATTACCTTAGGGATTCTTAGCACGTTGTAATATTGAAACAAAAAGCCCCTACCATTACCATGATAGGGGCATTTTTAATACGTTAATAACCTTATCTCAAATCTTCAACACTTACACCTGGGTGTTTAGCTGCATCAAAAGTAAAATAACTATCAGCTATGGTTTCATTCACTGTAAATTTGGTAATTGCATAGGTTGTTTTATTACCATTATTCATCAATATTTTTACTTGGCTAATTTGCTTTTTTGCTTTATTGATATACAATTTTATCGTGTGAAATTTCTTTTTATCAGGATTTAATGGGTAAAGGTTGATGATTTGGATGCCGTTTGCTTCACTATCAAATTTGTGTTTGTATCCTTTTTCATAAATCGTAAATATAGTTGAAGGGTTAAGCGCATCTTCACCTTCTTCTTCAGCGTCGTTTATTTGAACTTCATTTATGTCAGCAATAAAGTCCCAAATTGCTTTACCGTCACTGTAAATCACATGTCCTGGTATACTTAGTTTGTATTTAGCTCCTTTCGTAACAATACTTCCCTTTTCGGTAGTTTTAGTTTTATCGCTACGTTCAACGGTCCACGTAAAATCAGCCTTGATAGAGGTATATGTTTTTGTTTTGGCGCTTAGGGCATTTAATATACTCGTAGATTTTGGGTCGTTTTGTGCGTTTAAGCTTAATGCACTAATACAAAGTGCCACAACGGCAAGTAAAAAAGTCTTCTTCATAATGATGGTTTATTGATTACTATCTAGGTCTTTCAAAAACTGTTCCAAAGATAATATATCTTTTATAAGTACCTCTCTAGCCTTTGAACCACCAAAGGGACCAATGATTCCAGCAGCCTCCAATTGGTCAATTATACGCCCTGCACGGTTGTATCCTAGTTTTAATCTTCTCTGTAGCAAGGATGTAGACCCTTGCTGAGTGGTTACAACAATTTCGGCAGCCTGTTCAAACAAGCTATCCCGTTCAGAAGGGTCAAGCTCTCCTTTGGTGCTATCTCCACCTTCTTCTACGTATTCTGGTAACTGATATGCTTCTGGATAACCTCTTTGGGAGCCTATAAACTCGCACACTTTTTCAACCTCAGGAGTATCTACAAACGCACATTGTAAGCGAATTAAATCATTACCTGTTGATAACAACATGTCACCTTTACCAATAAGTTGGTCAGCGCCACCAGCATCTAAAATAGTTCTAGAATCTATTTTGGAAGTTACCCTAAAGGCAATCCTTGCAGGGAAGTTAGCTTTAATAGTTCCCGTAATAATATTCACAGATGGCCGTTGAGTGGCAATGATTAAATGTATACCAATAGCTCTTGCTAACTGCGCAAGTCTGGCAATTGGTGTTTCCACTTCTTTTCCAGCGGTCATTATTAAATCTGCAAATTCGTCAACAACTAAAACTATATAAGGTAAAAAACGGTGCCCATTATTAGGATTGAGCTTCCTTGAAATAAACTTAGCGTTATACTCTTTTAAGTTTCTAACCTGCGCTTCCTTCAACAAATCGTAACGTGCATCCATTTCAATACACAAGGAATTTAAGGTGTGTACTACCTTTTTCGTGTCTGTAATAATAGCATCACCAT
The DNA here is from genome assembly GCA_964014945.1 of uncultured bacterium. GTDB lineage: Bacteria > Bacteroidota > Bacteroidia > 2-12-FULL-35-15 > 2-12-FULL-35-15 > 2-12-FULL-35-15. Next base: position 7,374 of record CAXHCC010000077.1, read on the forward strand.
CATCAGGTAGCTTGGCTAAAAAATGACGTTCTATTGTATTGAATAAGGTAAGCTCCACTTTTTTAGGATCAACTAAAACAAACTTAATTTGTGCAGGGTGCTTTTTATACAATAATGAAACTAGTATAGCATTTAAACCTACGGATTTTCCTTGCCCTGTAGCACCTGCCATTAACAGGTGCGGCATTTTGGCTAAATCATATACAAAGGTTTCATTGCTTATGGTTTTACCCAAAGCAATAGGTAAATCCATGGAAGTGTCCTGGAATTTTTCTGAAGCTAAAATGGTGCGCATAGGAACTGTTTCTGCGTTCAGGTTGGGTACTTCTATACCGATTGTACCTTTTCCTGGAATAGGGGCTATTATTCGAATACCCAGTGCAGATAAACTAAGCGCAATGTCGTCTTCTAGATTTTTAATTTTAGAAATACGCACGCCAGCAGCAGGAACAACCTCATATAAGGTAACGGTAGGACCTACGGTTGCTTTAATTTTTTCAATTTCTATTTTGTAGTCGGCTAATGTTTTTAAAATTTTATCCTTGTTCGCATTAAGCTCTTCAGGATCTACCGTAATGTCCTTTGATTTATTATAGTCCTCTAACAAATCAATATTTGGAAACTCATAAGAAGCTAAGTCAAGGGTTGGGTCGTATTGTCCTACTTGTTCTGTTAATGCCTTTGCAACTTCATCAGAACTTAATTCTTCTTCCTTGTTTTCATTACTTTCAACTGTAAATTCTACTTTTTCATCACTTGATGATAATGTTACTGGTTCACTAGGTGTAGTCGATAATTCAATCGCTTCATCTTCTTTGGGTTGAGGCTCCTCTTCCTTAATTTCTTCAACCTTTTCAATTTCCTTAACCATTGGGGTTTCAGGTGTATCACTTAGGTCAATTGCTTTGCTTTCTTCATCTTTAATACCAGTTTCTTCTACAACATCATCTATTAAAGTGTCGTTTAATTCTTGACCATCATCTGGAAGGGTGTTAAATTTGCTTAAGTCAAATTTAATATTGAAGGCTAAAACTAAGAATACCAAAATCGTAAAACCCAATAGTATAGCTGTACCTGGAGTTCCAATTATATTTTTAAGCACATTGCTTATGGTGTAGCCGTAACTGCCACCTAAATAAACATAATCAGGGTTAGTAATAATAAAACCTAAGCTTACCGAAATGAATATTAAAAAGAACAAGGAATAAACATAAGGTTTATAAAAGCTTTTAAAACCAATATTAAAAACAATACGCATACCGGTTATAAAAGCTAGGAATGGAAATAGGTAAGATGCAATACCAAACCATTTATAAATAAATATATGCGCAAGTAAGGCACCAATTTTACCTAGCCAATTGCTTACCACTACTTCAGGAGCAAATAAATCGCCCACAACTTTTGAATAATCTTCTTCCCAGGTAAACGGAAAAGAGGCAAAGGATATGGATAAAAAGGCGGCTGCTAATAGTAGAGAAAGCCCAAATATGCGATGAAATTGCTCGTTGTTGAGGATGGCTAATACATTTCTGTAGAATGTAAATAACGGCCTTTTTCTAACCGGTTGTTTTGCTCCAGCTTTCTTTTTACCACCAGCTTTGCTCCCTTTCTTAGAGGCGCCTACTTCTGATTTTCGTTTAACGAAAGGTATATTGAATTTATTATTATCTGCCTGAGCCATTATTCCACTGCTTTAAACAACTAAGATATAGTAATAGTAAGTGTTACCATTGAAGTTGTCGCTTATTTTATAAACGTTGATTTGTGGATAATCTTGTATAAAGAATGCTAGTAGCCCAATGTTTTTAGCATAGACTCATGATTTTGCTCCTCAGAAAAAAGGTAGTCAACAAAGTTGCCATCGTCGGTTTTGTCGATTATCACATGTTTAGGAGCAGGTATTAAGCAGTGTTGTATACCGCCATATCCGCCAATAGACTCCTGATACGCTCCTGTATGAAAGAATCCAACATATTGCTCTTCTTGCTCTCCTATAACTGGCATAAATACCTCATTTTGATGTGTTTCTCCGTTGTAATAATCGTCACTATCACAGGTAAGTCCACCCAAATTAACACGCTGGCTAGTGTTGTTCCAATTGTTAATTGCAAGTAAAATAAAGTTTTGTTTTATTCCCCAAGTATCGGGTAATGTGGTAATGAATGAGCTATCAATCATATACCATAACTCATTTTGGTTTTGCTGCTTAACATCAATAATAGAGTAAATAGTGGCGCCGCTTTCACCAACTGTATAGTTTCCAAACTCCGTAAAAATGGTTGGCACATCCACGTTTTGTTCTTGGCAAATTTGTAGAATGCGTGAAATGATTTCATTGGCCATGTACTGGTAATCGTAATCGAAATTCAGAGATGTTTGTATAGGGAAACCGCCACCAATATCTAAAGAGTTGAGGGTAGGACAAATCTTTTTAAGCTCACAGTACATGTTGATGCATTTGGTTAGCTCATTCCAGTAATAGGTGCTGTCGCGTATGCCTGTATTCATGAAAAAATGGAGCATGGTAAGCTCGCATTTATCGTTGTTTTGTATATTCTCTTTATAATAGTCTATTATGGTAGATGGCATTATTCCCAACCTTGAGGTATAGAATTCGAATTTTGGTTCTTCCTCAGTTGCCATGCGTATCCCCACTTTAAACTTTTTCTTGCATGCTTGTTCTAAGAGGGGCAATTCTCTACGATTGTCTAAAACTGGAATTACGTTTTTAAAATCGTCATTAATAAACTCGCTAATGTATTTTACATAGTCGGGTCGTTTGTACCCATTATTAATTATATAAGTGTCTTTGTTTAATTTACCCTTCTTGTGTAATGCCTTTAAAATAGGCATATCAAAGGCAGAGGATGTTTCTATATGTACATTGTGTTTTAACACTTCTTCTAACACAAAAGAAAAGTGGGAGCTTTTGGTGCAATAGCAATATTGGTATTTGCCTTTATAGTTATGCTTTTTAATAGCAGTATTAAAATAATCTTTGGCGCGTATTATCTGCTCCTTAATTTTTGGTAGATAGCTTATTTTTAATGGCGCCCCGTACTTTTTAATAATATCCATTAAAGGAATCTCATGAAAATGCAAGCTGTTGTTGTGAACATCAAAACCTTCCTGTGGAAAATTGAAGGTTTGTTGCATCAAATCTTTATACGAATATTCCATGATTGGTTATATACAAGCTGTTGGCATTTGAGCGTAAAATTAAATATTTATTTAGCGTTAAGACTAGGTAATTATAATGATATTTAGTGGTACGATAATTGAAACCTTTTTGCTAGAAAACAGTTTAAGGAGATACTATGAAAGGATTAAAATTTATTGAAGTTAAATCCGAAATTGGTGCAGGAACTCGTGGGGCAAGTTTGGGGGTAGATGCATTGAAAATAGCGGCATTTGATTTTGGAAGTGATATTTTCAAGAATGTACCTTCATCAAAAGTTAAAACAGAAAATTCAAGCCTGTTTAACCCTACCAATACATCACATGGTAAACGTATAGCAAATGTGTTTAATGTGTGTTCTGGTGTGGCTGATGCTGTTTCAGCTGAATTAAAGAAAAATACTTTTCCAATTGTTTTGTCAGGTGACCATAGTACGTCCATTGGTACGATGGCGGGTATTAAGAAGGCTAACCCTAATAAAAGGCTGGGTGTTATTTGGATTGATGCCCATGTTGATATTCATAGCCCTTATACAACACCAACTGGAAACTTGCACGGTATGCCTATTGCAGCTGCTTTAAATGAGGATAATAAGGCTAACAAGTTAAATAACCCATCAAAAGAAACTATTGCGTACTGGAATAAACTAAAAAAGTTAGGCGGGGTACAACCAATGTTTAATTATGAAGACTTAGTTTTTATTAGTGCGAGAGATATGGAGCCAGAGGAAAGTTATTTGTTGAAAGAGAATAAGGTAAAAGTGTTTAAAACGGCCGAAGTAAGGCGTAAAGGGGTGGAGAAGATTGCACGAGAAGCCATGGTGTATTTAAATGATTGTGACCTTATTTATGTTTCATTTGATGTGGATAGTATGGATTCCTCAATATCAAAAGGGACAGGAACTCCTGTTAGAAATGGGATAACCAATAAAGAAGCTGGTAGTCTTTGCGTAAGATTGGTTCAAAACGAAAAGGTTTGTTGTTTTGAAATGACGGAGATAAACCCAATACTCGACAACAAAAATTGTATGGCTGATAATGCCTTTCAAATACTTCAAATGGTGGCTAGTCAGTTTTACTAGTTAATACCTTCTGATT
>CAXHCC010000078.1:0-11457 GCA_964014945.1 uncultured bacterium
ACACAACGCACATCGTCGGCAGCGTCAGATGTGTATAAGAGACAGCTTCGTTACTTAAACCATCGTTAAAATAATTGCTTAAATATCCGTTTACTTGCATGCCCCACGAGCGACTGTTATTTACGATGCCACCCCAAATTTTACGCGCTTCCCACATTCTATCGTAGGCTTGGTTATTTTTAAAACCAACAAAAAATGCCACGGCCGTACCTATTACAGAAACTGGCAACCAGGGTATGCTTACGGTAATATATTCATGTTTGTACAGTAGCGCAATTATACTTGAACCGCCTGCTAGCCATAACAAATGAAACCACGACCATTGTAAAAATCGTACAAGGCCAATGTGTCTAGAAATTATCATATGAAATTGTTAATAGATTAGATGCTGAATAAAAGTACAAGATATTTTTGGGATTTGACCTGATATATTATTTGTAACTTCATCAATCAACTACCACCTAGTCTAAATGAAATTAACAGATAAAAAGTATGAGGATGATTCCTCGGCTGAAGAAATACAATTATTAAAAAACCAAGTTTCTCTTATTGCGGATGACATTATTTGCTTTGAAGAAATACCCACCCAAACACCTTTTTCTGTGAACACCTGTTTTGATGAAATTGAACGCTTAGTGGAGGAGTCTGGCGCCAGTTACCTATTAATAGATTTAATAAATGCTAACAGGCCAGATGCTGTTGCACGTAAAGTATTGAACCAGCGGTTTGCACGTTTAGAGGATAGTATAAAACATACTGCCTACTGTACTGGAAAAAATGTATTAATTAATACTGCTATTCGTTTTGTAATGTTTGGTACGGGTTTAACTTCTTACACCGTTTCTACCCTTAGAAAAGATGCGTTATTAGAAATTGAAAATGTCAAATAAAGACACGCTACATAAAATATCCAAACACATTGTTGCCATTGCAAAAGGTAAATGTACCATTAGCGATGAAGAAATATTAGCAGAAAAAGATGAGGCGGTACGAGATATTTTGATGGGCTTAACCTATTTGTATGAAGACTTAGAGCTGGGCAAGAAAGAGCTGGAAGATTTAAACAAAGGGCTGGAGGCCAAGGTTGAGGAGGCTACCAGTTTATTACAACAGAAGGCAAGCGCCTTGCAAGAAAGTGAGAAAAAGGCCAAGGATAGCGAGGCGTTGTTTAGATCCTTAATAGAAAACAATGTGCACGCAATGGTGTTAAGTAATGATAAAGGCCAAATAACCTTAGTAAATAAAAAAGCAACCACATTGTTTGGTTATTCCATTGAGGAATTTATTCAACTGCAAATAAAAGATTTGTTGCCCCCAACAATAAAAGGACACAATGAAAAGATGAAAGCTTTTCGTGATAAAGCAGAAAACAGACAAATGGGGGGTAATCGAAATTTAAAAGCCAAAAGAAAAGACGGTAGTGAGTTTGATGTAGAAATAGGACTAAATACATTTGAGTTAAATGGCCGGAAAAATGTATTGGCCACTATTGATGATATAACTATCCGTAAAGCAAACGCCGATGCGCTAGTGGCACGCACACAGGAGTTACAACAATTTGCCTACATTGCTACACATGATTTAAAAGTGCCCATTACCAATATAGAATCGTTTTATGGCTTATTAAAAGAGCAACTAAGTACAGATGATGAAGCGGTATATGAATCTATGCAGTGGATGGAAAAATGTATTACCCAGGCCAATGATAAGATTACAGACCTAATAACGGTTTCGCGTGCACAAGGCTTATCAGAACCTAAAACCGAGCATAACGTTGCTGAATTATTGGATGAATTAAAAGTGCTACTTGGGTCGGAAATTAAGGCAACCAATACCACGTTTATTACCAATTTTGAAAGTGCGCCTTTTGTTACCCTCGGTAAATCGGCCATAAAAAGTGTTTTGCAAAATTTGGTGAGCAACTCAATTAAGTACAAGCACCCTGAAAGAGATCCAGTAATAACTATTACTACTAAGGATGAAGGAGACTATATTTCTTTATCGGTTAAGGATAATGGTATTGGGGTTAACTTGCCTGCGCAAGAAGAAAAGGTATTTGGATTGTTTCAACGCGCTCACGACCATGTAGAAGGCAGCGGTATTGGTTTGTATATTATTAAAAAAATAATTGCCGATGGTGGAGGAAAAATAACCTCAAGCGGAAAGGTAGGCGAAGGAGCGGAGTTTAAAGCGTTTTTGTTAAAACCATAAGGGGCAATTATTGTTCTATGCCGTAAAACACCACCACGCGCTTAACAATTTTAATTTTTTTAAACCCAGCCGAACTACTTTTGTTAAAGCTTTCACTGCTAAAAATTCGAGCATCTGCTTTTGAATAGCTAGCGTGTCGTGGGTAATATTCCGTTCCGGATGTATTGCCGGTTTCATCAACAAAAAGCACCTTACCCAATTTAACATTCATGGTAGCAGCAATGGTGGCAGCTTTTGCCTGGGCATTGTTTAAGGCCTTAATTAAGGCTTGGTTTTTTAAACTATCCAACTTAGAGTGCCCAACTTTTTGCACATACAAATTGCTCATGCCTACCTGCATGCATTTCATGATGATGGTATCTGCAACCTTGATATTATTTATTTTTAGTAAATAAGATTTACGCAATTTATATTTTGATGTAGAGGAGTAACTAGAACGTTTGTTGGTAGCATATTTATCCACCATAAAACTTGCAGAGTCTAGGCCTAAACTCACAATAAACGTAAGGATGGAATCTTCCATGTTAATCATCTCACTCTCTTTTTTAATGTGCTCTGTTTCTTTGGCACGCATACTTAAAAGTATCCAATCGGGCTCTACCTCTAACTCCGCTTTACCTGTTACTTTAATGCTTGGCTCACTTTTATCAGCCGTGTTTTGTGCAGTAATACAAAGCGGTAATAAGGCTATAAATAATAAAAGAGTCTTTTTCATAATGTACAATTGTAAAGGATGAATAGGTATAAGTTGAAAATTACCCTTTGGTGTTATGTACGTGTACATCCATTTGTGGGTAAGGAATATTTAAACCTTCTTTATTGAATACTTCGTAAATGTTTTTGTTCATGTCAAAATACACCCCCCAATAGTCTGCTGCATTAACCCAAGCTCTAACCGTAAAATTAACAGAGCTGTCAGCCAATTCACTAATCGCAATAAATACAGCAGGGTCTTTTAGTATGCGTTCATCTGCGTCGCATAATGTTTTAATTACTTGTTCTGCTTTGTTTGCATCATCACCATATCCAATACCAACTGTCCAGTCAACTCTTCTTTTTGGTTCAGTTGAAAAGTTGGTCATGGCAGATGTTGATAGACCGCCATTAGGTATTATAATTGTTTTGTTGTCGGGCGTAGTAAGAATGGTGTTGAATATTTGAATTTCTTTAACACTACCAATATAGCCTTGTGCATCAATTACATCCCCCACTTTAAAAGGTTTAAATATTAGTAACATTACACCACCTGCAAAGTTTTGCAATGTTCCAGAAAGCGCCATGCCTACTGCAAGTCCGGCAGCACCTAATAAAGCAATAAATGACGTCATTTCTATTCCCAGTATGCCCAAAATGGTAAGGGCAAGTACAACTTTCAACAGTGTATCAACCAACCCTGTTAAGAAAGGAGTTAATGAAACATCGGTGCTTTTTTTACGCAACAAAGTGGTAAAGCCCTTTGTTAACATTTTAATTATAAAGGCACCCAGTATCCAAACGGCAATAGCACCAATAATTTTTGGGCTGTATTCTATAGCCACATTTGTGAGGTGCTCAAGTAAACTATTAGTATCCATCTTTAATATCTAAAATTTGTAAAGCAGTCCTACTCCTAATACTTCTTTAAATTGTACACGCGGGCCTGATGCATCTGTAATGCCATCATCATTACTATCAATAGCAATGTCTATATCATCATCATAAAGTAATTGTGTGGAGATAGTGGCAGAAATATATTTGTTCACTTTCATGGCAATTAATACTTCCCAATTAACATCTATGTTTCCTGGATTGTCCAGGTAATTAGAATACAGATCGAGTTTACTTTCAAGATTGATATTTTCCATTACATCTCTTTTGTAAAACAAGCGGAGGTAACCACCAAACTCGTTGCGTACATTCTCTCCAGGTGTTAATATGTTTCCTAACCCATCAACGGTAGCAGGTGCCACGCCAAATGCACCTGCATCTGCAAGCACTTGGCTATTTACGATGGTTGTTTTTGAAGTTAAGGGAGAAATAAAAGCTGTGAAGTGTGCGTTGGGTTTATAGTCCATACCAAGAGCACCTATTACATATCCCGGAGCCAAAAAATCCGAAATTTTGGTAGAATCATCTGGGTAGTTAAAGCCAGGTGCTAGTTGGGTTCTAAAGTTTAGCAGGCCTGTATAATGCCACTTTTCCGATGCTTTTTGACCATATTTAGAGGTAAAGTCTATTTTGTCATCTGTTTTCCACCAGCTGGCATTTTTTCCTTGTTTATTGGTGCCATAGCCAAGATCCAATCTGTTTTCCCAAGAAACTTTACCCTTTGCATAATTAGCAAATACACTGAACAAGCCATTGGCAGAAATGGAATTTTGACCACCAGCAGCCCAATTGGTAAGCGATACTTGTGTTAAATTAACACCCATGGTTCCTCCTATTTTCCAATTTTTAGTGGTGTCGGAGGATGCTGATTTTTCCTTAGTTTCTTTTTCTGTTGATTGCGCAAAGCTGAGTGTTGCTGTGCACAAAAGTGTTACAATAAGTGCTGTATTTTTCATAGGTGCTTAATTGTTGGTGCGCAAATATAAGCACTTATGTTTTTAAGCACCACTATAGGTGCATAACTAAATACTACGAATTAGCTTGAGCGTTGCGCTTAAGCAATTTTTGTACACCGTAGTTAAACAGTTTAAATGGAGATATTCTGGTTACCATATCCAACGCTTTGGCATCGCTTCCAATTAATATTCTAAAACTATTTTTTTCAATGCCTTTTACAATTATTGCTGCAGCTTGGTCGGCAGTAATTTTAAATGTTTGTGCCATTTGCTTTTTTTCGGCCTCAGTTGCTCCTTCTGTTGAATGGGCAATGTTGGTTTTTATGCCACCCGGATGTATAGAATGTACTTGTAGTTTTGGACTTAACTGTTTCATCTCTGAAGCCAATGCTTCGGTATATCCACGAATGGCAAATTTGCTAGCAACATAAGCCCCTTGGTACGGCATGCCAACTAAACCAAACACACTGGATACATTTGCAACGGCTGTTGTTTCCGATTTTTTTAGTTGTGGTAAAAAGGCTTGTGTGCCGTACACCATTCCCCAAAAGTTAATGTTCATAATCTTTTCGAACTGTTCTTTACTTAAGGTGTTTAACGGAATTGGTTTGTGGGTAATGCCCGCATTATTTATAACTACATCGGCATCTCCTAGCATTTCTTTCACCTCATTCGCAAAGTTTATAAATGCTTCGTTACTCGAAACATCAAAAACTTTCTTAAACACCTTAACCCCTTTTTCTTGTGCAAGCTTAGCTGTTTCATTTAACCCTTCTTCATTTACATCGCTAATAGCTACATTGGCTCCTCTGCTGGCAAAACTTAACGCTAAGGCTCTACCAATTCCAGACCCAGCTCCGGTGATTACGGCGTTTTTATTTTTAAAATTCTTCATATCAAATGTTCATTAAGTGCACAAAGTAAACCCATTTTTTCTTTTTGCCATATAATTTATAGGGTTTTGATGGTAAGGCATTAAAATAAGACACCTATGTTATTTTCTAACAAGCCTATATCATCAAACATTCAGGGGGTGTTATTTAAATAAATTGTTGCTGATAAAAAAAGCACTCCTTGATATTGCTATCAGGGAGTGCTTTTTGTTGGTTTGGGTTGTAATTACTTTTAATTAATTACCATATTAAACAAATACGTAAATGCTTTACAAAGGTATGTTACAAATAGAAATAAGCAATTATGTTCTGTTTTATATTCTGTACAAAGTTAACTAAAGTATACTTTCGTTTGCCAATGATAATACATACGGCCAAAGGTTTTTATACCAGTACAACAGCGGGTGTCACAAATGTTTTTTACTGCGATAAAACATGTTTTGTTTAAATCGCTAATTGAATAGTAAAAACAAAGGGGACAATCTTCGTAAAATGCCCCCTTGTTATACGTGTGTGCGTTGTTTTTCTACTCATTTAAAAAGTTAATCAGGTAATCACGGTAACCGTAATAATCTTTATGTTCTAGCACTTCTTTTTTTATTCTTGGTCGTGGTAATTTTACATTTAACACATCTCCAACTTTTGCATAGGGCCCTCCAGTCATCATAATTACCCTATCTGATAAATATATAGCTTCATCTACGTCATGTGTTACCATTACGGCCGTAATTTTTTCTTGCAACCATACTTCCATTAACACTTCTTGCAGCTCATTTCGTGTTAAAGAATCTAGCATGCCAAAGGGTTCGTCTAACAACAATACTTCTGGTTTTAACGCAAACGCCCTGGCAATACCAACACGTTGTCGCATGCCATTCGACATGTCTGTAGCTTTTTTATCAAACGCGTTGCCTAAGCCAACTTTTGTAAGGTAGTATTTACAAATATCTTCTCTTTCTTTTTTTGCAATGTGCGGAAAAACTTCATCCACGCCAAGCATTACATTTTCCATGGCTGTCATCCACGGCATTAAACTAGGCGATTGAAATACTACAGCTCTATCCGGACCAGGTCCGTTAATTCTAAGCCCGTCTACCAATATATTTCCTCTGGTGATGGAGTTTAGTCCTGCTATCATAGTAAGTATAGTAGACTTGCCGCAACCTGAATGGCCAATAATAGAGATAAACTCCTCTTCTTTCACCTGTAAATTAAAATCTTCTAAAACCACATAAGGCCCCTTAGGAGTAGGATATTCCTTGGCTACTTTATAACATTCTAATTTTACTTCCTTTTTAATTTCTTTTGTTGCTTGCATTTCCGCAGTGGCTGTTAGTGTTTCCATCCTTGTTTATTTTGCAAATGCATATTTAATTTTATCTCTAAAGCTGGCCCCTCTAATTGGTTTTGCAGAAGGCAAAACAATAGGGTTGCTTTCATTTAATTGACCGCTTCTTTCTTTACCCATATCCAACAAATAGTTGGTAATAGCCTTTCTTAGCTCCAGAAAATCTTGTGTTTTGTTCAGGGTTGTCAAGTTTCTTGGCTTAGGTATATCAACAGAAAATATGGGTCCTAATGAGGCGTTGGGTCCGGGCTTTAAAGGAATAATTTTATCGGCCAATAATATGGCCTCATCAACATCGTTGGTGATTAACAAAAATGTTTTCTTTTCTTTTTCGCAAATGTCTGCAAACTCTCCTTGAATGGTGGCTCGGGTAAGTGCATCCAAAGCACTCAATGGTTCGTCCATTAATATTGTTTCAGGTTGCATGGCCAAGGCTCTTGCAACCGAAGTTCTTTGTCGCATACCGCCGGATAGTTCAGAAGGATATTTGTTGGCCGCTGGCGCAAGACCCACCATGGTAATATACTTCATCACATGTTCTTTACACTCTTCTTTCTGCATGTCTGGTGCTGCTTCTTTTACAGCGAGCAAAACATTTTCATACACAGTTAACCAAGGGAGCAATGAATAGTTTTGAAAAATAATGCCACGCTCTTTACTGGTGCCTGTAATTGGCTTGCCTTTATAAAGTACCTCGCCACTATCTGGCATTAATAAGCCCGACATAAGGTTAACTAATGTAGTTTTACCACTACCTGTATAACCAACTATGGCAATAAATTCATTGCTATTAATGGTAAGGTTTATGTTGGTTAGCACCTCCACCTTATCATCTCCAAGGCCATAAGATTTAGATACGTTTTTAAGTTCAATTATCTTTTCCATAGCGTTTATAATGAATTGTTTTTAGCAATAAATGTTTGCACCATTAGCATTATTCTGTCTAACATGAAACCGATAATACCAATCACAAACATGGCCACAATAATTTTTGCGTTGGAGTCGTTGGCACCGTTTTGAAACTCTTCCCAAACAAAAGATCCTAAGCCAGGACTTTGTGCTAATAGTTCAATGGCAATTAATACCATCCATGCAACGGAAACAGTAATTCTTACACCGGTAAAAATTAAGGGCAGCGCAGAGGGTAGTATTACTTTGTAAATTTGTTTAAAGTAACCCAGCTTAAGCACTTTAACCACATTAATAATATCATTGTCAACCGAGGATACCCCCATAATGGTGTTAACCAATGTTGCCCACATAGAACATAAGCCTACGCTTATAAATGATATGGTAAATGCCAGGTCGTCTTTAGAATCTGCAAAAACTGTTTTAACCACCATTGAAACAAGCAGCAACCAAACAACGGGCGATACGGGTTTAAAAATTTGAATTATCCAGTTGGTTGAATCTCTTGCAATTTTTCCCAACCCAAGTACAATTCCTAAAGGAACGGCAACTACAATTGCTAGCATAACCCCCCAAAAAACGGTTTTTAAACTGGTAATTACTTGATCAGCAAATGAAGGCCTACCCGTGTAAACAATTGGGGGTTTTCCTTGAGCTTTACGCTGCTTGTTTACCTTTTTTACTTTTTTCGCAAACTCGTTTTTTTTCGTTTGCACCTCTTGTATGTCATTCCACAAAGCAACTACCGCTTGCCTTACCTGTTTAGGTGAAGGCAAGGTAGTGGGTTTGTTAGATGCATCTCCATTTTCAATTTCTTCCTTCTTTTTGTTGGCCGCTTTTTCTCCTTGTGCTAGTCTTACATCTGCAACTTTTCTGTCGAGTTCCGTATTGTATAAACTGGTAGCGGCCGCCTGCCAAATAAGCAGAAATACAAGTATTGAAACAATCGGCAAACCAATTTTGGTAAGCACCAATTCCGCATTTTTTTTAGGCTCCTCTCCTGAAATTAATAGCACCAAAGGCTCTAAAAATCCAAGACCTATAAACGTGAGCGCTTTTATTATTTTCTCTTTCATTGTTATGGTGTTTTACTTGCAATACTTTGGGCAATAGTAGTTACAGTACAAGGCCTCTCTCTGGGCCTTGTACCGCAACGCATTGCTTTTAATAACTAACTATCCTTTGTTACCTATAGTAAAGCTGTTGATGTATTCAATTGGCTTTTTACCGTCGTACATAGTTCCGTCAATAAAGTCGGTTGTGGCTGGTTTATAACCGTCTGTACTTGGTATATCACTTGCATCAAGTTTACCTTCTTCCACTAGCAACTTAGCTGCAGCTTCCCAAATAGCTGGTTGGTAAACTTCTTTGATGGTGCTATGGTACCACTCTGCTGGTTTAGATTCTGGTATTTGTCCCCATCTTCTCATTTGCGTTAAGAACCAAATTCCGTCGGAATAGAATGGGTAGGTAGCATGGTATTTAAAGAATACGTTAAAGTCAGGCATTTCTCGTTTATCACCTTTTTCAAATTCAAATGTACCTGTCATTGAGTTGGCAATTACAACTGAGTCTGCTCCTACGTAATCAGGCATTGATAAAATACCTACCGCCTTTGCTCTGTTTGCGGCATCATCTAACCATTTCCCGGCTCTTATTAATGCTTTGGTAACCGCAACTGCCGTATTTGGATTTTCTTCTACAAACTGTTTGGTCATCACAAATACCTTTTCAGGGTTGTTTTTCCAAATGTCGTAGTTAGTAGTTACCGGCACACCAATACCTTTAAATACAGCTTGCTGGTTCCATGGCTCACCAACACAGTAACCATAAATTGTTCCTGCTTCTAAAGTAGCCGGCATTTGTGGTGGAGGTGTTACAGATAATAATACATCCGCATCAATTTGTCCTTGAATATTATCAGCAGAATACATACCAGGATGTATGCCTGCCGCTGCTAACCAATATCTAATTTCGTAGTTGTGCGTTGATACTGGAAATACCATGCCCATTTTAAATGGCTTACCACTTGCTTTGTACGATTCAACTACAGGCTTAATGGCATCCGCTTTAATTGGGTGTACAGGTTTGCCATCTTCCATTGGTACGTGTTTTTTCATTTTTGACCAAACATCATTAGAAACAGTAATACCGTTACCATTTAAGTCCATTGAGAAAGGTGTAACCAATTCTGCTTGTCTACCAAATCCGGCAGCAGCTGCAATAGGTTGTCCTGCTAGCATATGTGAACCATCAAGCTGTCCATCAATAACACGGTCTAACACATTTTTCCAGTTAGATTGTGCTTCGATGGTTACAAATAAGCCTTCATCTTCAAAGTAGCCCAACTCTTTGGCAATGGCCAAAGGAGCCATATCAGTTAGTTTAATAAAGCCAAAGGTTAATTGTGGTTTTTCTATTACCGCTTCGGTTGTACTTGTTGTTTCTTCTTCCATGCTGGTATCTTCGGCAGACTCTTCACCTCCGCAGCTGGATAAGGATAATAAGATAATACTGGCAAATGCACTATAAAGCACCTGCTTAATTTTTAAAGCATTACCGATGTAATGCTTTTTTAGATTTTCCAATTTTAAAGTTTCCATTGTTTTCTTGTTTAATTATTTGTAATAATTTGTTGAGGCAAAACTATGGCGCGGCTCGTGGATATTTCATCGATTTACTCAGACTTTATTAGCCTTTTACCGCACAATATGTTAGCGGAAAAAGCAACCCAAAACCTGCGTTTTGTTTGGTTTGGCGCTGGGCGTTTAGCCAAAAAAAGGGCTGTGGATAAACCCACAGCCCTTTCATAGTAAAGGTAAGACAGGTGTTTAATTGTCTAAGAAAAAGTTATGATCGGCAATTTCTTTTTTAAGTAAGTAATCAGAAGTAATGCCTATTTTTTTGCCACTGGTTTGTAGCAATTTCTCTTTTTTAAGGCTCGAAATTACCCTTATTACTTGCTCTTCTGTTGTGCCAGCAAAGTCTGCAATTTCTTTTCTGGATAAAGCAATATCTAAATAGCCCTCTTTGGTTTGGCCAAATTTTCTAAACAAATATAAAAACACGTCTATTACTTTTTCACGTACGGTCATTTGTGCAAGTGTCTTAACTTTTGTTTCACTTACATTTAATTCTGAAGAGTAAAATAACATTAAGTCGTAGGTAAGTTCAGGCAGCGTTTTAAGCATTTCTGCTAATGTTTCATTGGAGAAAGAGCATAGCGTGCTATCCTCAATAGCAACGGCTCCAATTGGGTAACGGTTGTCTTTGCTGATACCTCTATGCCCAATAATTTCTCCAGGCTTGGCAAAACGCACTATTTGTTCTCGGCCATAAATACCTGTTTTGGTAACCTTTATTTTACCATTATAAATAAAATATAAGCCATGCATAGGTGCGCCTTCCAAAATAAACTGTTGCGACTTTTTACACTTAACCGTTATTTTTCTATCTATAAACTTGCTTACGTTTTCATCGTTAACATGTTTCTTAATTAAGCAAGTATGGTTTACGCAGGTGGCACAATCTGTATTTTCTTTTACCATAATTT
>CAXHCC010000079.1:0-11368 GCA_964014945.1 uncultured bacterium
CTCCCAAACTAATGCTGGTAATGGTGGTATTCAACGTTATTTTAATATTCAATCCAATAGCGTAAATATCAGCAATGTTAACTTTTCGTATTTAGACGTAGAACTCAACGGCAAAAATGAAAACTCTCTTGCCTTATGGAAAAGTGAAGACAGCATTTCATGGCGCAGAAACAATGCTACCATAAACACAATAAATAATTTGGTCAGCTTCTCTGCTGTTGATACTAACATAACCAAATGTATATTAACCCTTGCGGATAGTGTATGCAACACATTACCTACCGTAGATTTTGGTGCAGATACACTGTATGCATGTGGCACAGATTCGCTTTTACTTAATATGTCAATTGCAGAACAAGGGGCAACTTACCTTTGGAATGACGGCAGTGTAGACTCCTTTAAACTAATTAACGCATCTGATACCTATTGGCTAGAGGTAACAGGAAATAATGGTTGTACGAACAGAGATACGGTTGTCATTATTAACAAGGCAAAACCTGTTGCCCAGTTTACCGTTGCTGGTGCTCCTTTATGTGATGGACAGCAAGTGAATTTCACCAATTCTAGTTCAAGTGCCGACGGTAACATTGTTAACTACCGTTGGGACTTTGGCGACACCCTTATTAGTACGGATACTTCAACTGTCAGTGTACCTGCATACCTATTTGCCAATGCTGGATCCTATAATACTCAACTTGTAGTTACCAGCTCTTATGGTTGTATGGATTCCGTGAATAAGGTCGTGTTAGTTCACCCTAAACCTAACGTTGCCTATACTATAGATAAGTTTTGTACAGGAGATTCAGCAGTTTTTAGCAATAACACTACCATTAGCACCGGAGGATTTACAAGCTACCTTTGGCAATTGAGTGATGGATCGGAATACAGTACAGTTAACTTAAGTAAAAACTTGGCCGCTGGCAGCTATTCTTCCACCTTAACAGTCACTTCTAATGCGCTTTGTATAAGTTCAAGTAGTAAGGCTTTTACTGTTTATAATTCTCCAATTGCCGATTTTTCAGTAGATACCGCTATATGTCAGAACCTAACCTTGCAACTAAACAATACTTCGTTGTTAGTCGATTCAATTGTTTGGAACTTTTCAGGAGAGGGGATGAGTGATCAATTACAACCGAAATTCGCATTCAATTCAAGTGGCAATAAAACAATAACTTTAAAGGTATATAGTAAAAACGGATGTTCCGATTCAACCTTTAAGAGCCTAACTGTATTCTCACTTCCATCTGCTAGTTTTGCTTTTAATCATACGTGTGTAAATCGTACCGTTAGTTTTACGAATACTTCGTCTGATGGAAACGATGCGCTTTCTTACTTATGGGATTTTGGTAATGGTACAACGCAAACTAGTCAACACCCTAAACTTATTTATGATGTAGATAGTACATATACAGTTACTTTGATTGCAAGCAACTCCGCGTCATGTGCAGATACCATTTCCGGATCTATCAATATTTACCCGAAACCCATTGCAGCAATTACAGCCATGGATACTTGCTTGGGTGAGCAAATTTCATTTGTAAATTCCACTACCATCAAAAGCGGTTCTTTTACATCTAGGTGGATGTATGGAGACGGAACAGGAAGTACTCAGCATTCCCCGCTGTATAGCTATTCAAAAAGCGGTATATATAACATTCAATTTATTGCAACATCTGATAACTATTGTAGAGATACTGTTAATAAATCCATAACGGTATTTGAATTGCCATATATTAATTGGCCGGATACATTAACTACTTGTGGTAATCAGTTAGAATTAAGTGTTTATAAAGATAGCGCTTCCTATTTGTGGCAGGACTTGAGTAGTCAAGCAACATATACAGCTGTGTCTGATGGAACGTATTCTGTAATAGTTACAACTAATAAAGGGTGTAAAAAAAGTGCTTCTACAGAAGTTTTACTGAATTCGCAACTTTTAATCGATTTAGGAAATGATAGTAAAGAATGTGATTCTGTTGTACTAGGTAATAGCTTTTATGGCGCAACATACTTGTGGTCAACTGGTAGCACCACTGATACTATTATCGCTAGAAATACAGGAACATATTGGTTGGCCATTGAGGATCAGAACAATTGTCAAGCTACTGATACCATAACGGTGCAGGTGAACCCAACACCGAAAATAAATTTTGAAAATGTAGTTTCGTCAAATTTTGATGAAAGTTTAGGCAAAATGGTGAATGCGTGTTTGGGAGATACGGTTGTTTTGGATGCCACAGTAAATCAAGCGCATATAGTATATTCAGGATGGGTGGGAAATGGTATTGCCGAGGGGTTACAAAAATTTAAAGTTACGGAGTCGGGGTGGTCAGCAACTGGGATGGAGGATACATTAAGTGGTTGTGGAAGTACCGAATATGTATATGTTTCATTTTTACCAAAACCTAGTGTGCCATTGTCTTCAGATATGAGCATTTGTAGTGGAAAAAGAATTTCTGCTGGCTCAAGTGGAGAGACCTATTTATGGTCGACCGGTGAAACGGAACGGTTTATAATTCCTGAGCAATCAGGAACCTACACGGTGGCTGTTGACGGCTATAATGTTTGTAATTATTCAAAATCAGTTGATTTAACAGTTAACCCTTTACCAATAATTAATCTTGGGAATGACACCTTGATTTGTAATGGCGATGCAATTCGTTATGACTTCGGAAACCAATATGCCAGTTATACGTGGCACGATTCTAGTTTTAGTGCTAGCAGAGTAATTCACTCAACTTCATCACCATGGTTACAGGTTGCGGATTCAAACGGTTGTATGGCAAGTGATACAATCAACATAACTATAGATAATTCATTAACACTCAATTTAGGGGAGGATAGAGTAATTTGTAAATCGCCAGAATTGATTTTGGATGCGGGGCCGGCTTTTAGTTTTGAATGGAAAAGAAATGATACACTTATTTCCAATTCACGCTTGTTGCCTGTAAATATTCCTGGAACATATATTGCCAATGTAAAAAGTATAAATGAATGTGCTAAAACAGATACGATAAATGTGTCAACAACCACGCCATTGTTTTCAGCTGCTTTTTTGGCCAATACAACGGTTGAAGTAAATGAAGAAATACAGTTTGTTCAAGTATCTGAACCTGGCGACTTGGTGCATTATGCTTGGGATTTTGGCGATGGTGTTACATCCTTAGAACAACACCCAACACAAACCTATTATGTTCCCGGTGTTTATCCGGTAAAATTAATTTCGTCTAACGGCGATTGTGCGGATACAACTATTAAAAATATAACGGTAGTAGAACTTCTTAACGATACTTTACCTTGGAGCATTATTTCGAATACGGAGCTATCAATTTTAGAGGCGAAGGCTTACCCAAACCCTTCTAGTGGAGTTTTTAAATTGGAAGTGGAGCTTACTAATGAGGGCGACTTTACAGTACGTATTTATTCATCCAACGGTTTATTGTTGTCAACGCATGAGTTCAATGCATCTGCCTTTAACCAGTTATACAAAACAATTGAATCGATAGATGTAAGCGCAGTTGATGAGGGGATTTACTTTGTGAATATTGAAGTTTCAGGAAGGATAAAGGTGCTGAAAATGGTGAAAGTAAATTAGCCAACATTATCAATAAAACTCCTGTAAAATTAGCTTAAGTAAACTCATAACTTTGTTTTTGTAATACCTTTACAAGAAATAATTACAACCATGAGTTCAACCCAAACTGAATTTGAAAACATAGTCCGTTCTCGACGATCCATGCGTCGATTTGATCAAGAAGAGCCCTATGATGAAGATATCGTTAAGAAAAGTATAGAATTAGCAATCTTGTCGCCCAACAGTAGTAATATGCAACTGTGGCAATTTGTAAGGGTGCGTAGCAAAGAAGCCCTCAAAACTATGAATGAGTACTGCTTAAATCAAGGTCCTTCTAAATCGGCCAGAGAATTAGTTGTTGTGGTGGCTAGACCAGATTTAGCTTCACGGTCAATTAAGCATAATTTAGATTTGGTGAACGATCCGAAGAGCTTTGAAAAGGAGGAGTTTAGAGAGAGAAGGAGGGTGTATTATGGTAAAATAATGCCCATGTACTATTCAGGTGATTTCCTTTTTATATTAAGTTTTTTTAAAAAACTATTGGTAAGTGTAATTGGCTTGTTCAGACCAATTGTACGAGAAGTAACGGCCATAAATAAAAAAGTTACCATTCATAAAAGTGTTGCTTTGGCGGCTCAAACCTTTATGTTAGCCGTAAAGTCATACGGCTACGATACCTGCCCAATGGAAGGCGTAGATTCTGCAAGAATCAAAAAGTATTTAGGCTTACCACGAAAAGCAGAAATTAATATGGTAATTGCTGTAGGGAAGGGGGTGCCTGAAGGTATCTGGTATCCTCAAACTAGGTTGCCCTATGATATGGTTGTTAAGGAAGTTTAGATTTCCGTTTAGCGCGTAAGCACAACATAATCTTTTAACAAAGTTCTTAAAAACAAAACTTTGTCTTTTGGCTTTTTCTCTATTTCCAGCTCTTCTAATAATTTATCAACCAACATGTTCAAGGCACTACTATGCGCATAATTGTTAAACTTTATGTTTTTATCTAAGGTTTCTTTTACAATTAGCATGTCGTTTTCGCTCAATCCAATTACTTGCGGAAATTTCACTTTATAATCTTTCAATGCGCCTAATTTTAATAGGCTTTTCAATTTTAAACGTTCCTTTTTATCTACGCTTACCACTATTGTATTTGCCAATAAATCGCCTATTCGTTGTCCGTTAGTACTGGTAAGGATGGTTAAAGCTGCAATCGATCCCAAACATCCATAAATATCAACTACCCTAAATATCCAGCGCATGAAATAGTTTAAAAAGGTGGCATTTTCTCCATCAATACGAATAACCCTTATTTTTAGTGCCATTTTTCCAAGTGATTGACCATTGTTAAAATATTCAAAGGCCAAACTAAAAAACAAGATATAAGGAACAAGAACAACAAAAAAGATCAACGTACCTTCTGAGTCAAAAATGGAACCCAATATCCAAAGTAATAGTAATGAGCTTATCCATAGGGTAATAGAATCTATTAGCCATGCCAAAGCTCTGTAGGTAACAGTGGATAGTTCGTACTTAATGGTTACATTTTGACTAGTTGTAATATTAATACTATTCACATTTTGCGTATTTTGGAGATCTACTCATGTTTTTTTATGAAGGAATCGGAATTTATAGAGCAAAATAAAGAAAAGTGGCTTGAATTCGAAGAGAATATTGAGAAAAAAGATGCCAGTCCTGTAAAAATAAGCAAGCTGTTTATTCAAATATCAGATGATCTATCTTTTGCTCGAACCTTTTATAACAACCGATCCGTTAAAATATATTTAAATGGAGTAGCCAAGCTATTACTCAATAGCATTAGCCGAGCAGATAAAAGTTATTTTAAGGATTTCTTGAATTTTTGGCGAAGAGATTTGCCTTTATCGGTGTACGCATCAAAACGAGCCATGCTTATATCTTTTGTTGTATTTCTTGCCGCATTTTGTTTAGGTGTTGTTACAAGTATTTATGATGAAGGCTTTGCTAAACAAATTCTTGGAAGTAGTTATGTAAACATGACTGAGGATAATATTGCTGAAGGAGACCCAATGGGTGTATATAAAAGGAGTAGTGAACTAGAAATGTTTTTGCACATATTTTGGAATAACTTTCGCGTTGACATGCTTACGTTTTTTGCTGGACTATTTGCAGCAATTGGTACGCTGCTTGTGATGGTGTATAACGGTGTTATGCTAGGTGTGTTTCAGTTTTTCTTTATTGAAAGGGGCGTGTTTTGGGAATCATTTTTAGGAGTATGGACTCACGGTGCACTGGAAATATCTACCATAATTATCGCAGGTGGTGCAGGTATCATGCTCGGTCGTGGTTTTTTGTTCCCTGGTACTTATACCCGCTTTCAAGCATTTAGAATGAATGCAATGCATGGTTTAAAAATAATACTAGGTATTATTCCAATAACTTTTGCAGCTGCATTTATCGAAGGTTTTATGACCCGCCATACTGAAATTCACAATGCCTTGCGACTCCTATTCATTTTATGCTCATTTGGCTTTATGATAATGTACTTTTATTGGTACCCTCGGCAGGTTGTAAAACGAAACAAACATGCCTATAATCCAGATGAGCATAAACCTATTTATAAGCCACAATTAACCTTTAATGTTCATGAGGCATTAAATATGGGCAAATTAATTACCGAAACAATAAGGCAGCTCTTTAAAAATTTACCGTTTTTTTTACCCTATATGTTTGGTATTGCGCTATTGGTAGGCATACTAATCGCCAATGATAGCAATAACTTATTTCATCTTACAAAAAGTCAAACTATATCACTTAGCGATTATTATGATTTTTTAAATTTTCCATCAACAGGAATTCTAAATGGGTTGATAATGACCATAACCTTATTGCTTTCATTTTGGCGCTTATCGAATGTAATTGGAGTTGGTCAAGAGCTAAGGGTTAAGCGAAATAATATTGTTAAGAGTATTTCGGTGCCATCAATTATTTCATCCGTGTTGTTTGTCCTAATTATTATGATGGACAGTGGATGGTATATTGCTTTGGCCCATATCGTATTTCCTTTTCTTGTTTTTATTACCACTATCTGTCTTAAACAAAATATAACATTTTTCGCATCATTAAATGTAGTTGGCAGCTTGCTCAATAAGCAATTTTCAAGTTTTATAGTGGTTTCTGGTTTAATGTTTATAATTAGTTGGTTGGTGTATGTATCGGGAGCTGCTGCAATTCAAATTCTATTTGTTAATGATGCACTTATGATGATTTTAACAAATGATTCAGTAGTTGCAGGCAAAATTACTTTAGGTTTATCGGCATTTGAATTAGCCTTTAGTTCTATGATTTATGTTGTGCTTACTGTTGCTTCTAATTATATAATGTATTATACCTTTTTTGAAACTTACTCTGCGCAAAATCTATTGCATAGAATAAGTCAAATAAAACTATCTAAATGAGGCAATTACTTAATTACGGTTTAATTGGTACAATGGTAGTGTTATCTTCCTTTCTTGCTGTTGCTCAGCAAGATGTGGAAGGCCCTATAAGCAATGAACTTTGGGAGGATGTTATAGATAATGCTGATTATACCGAAACATTTTTGGAGAGGGAAAAGAATAAGGTAGAAAACAAGGACGCAAATTCGGATTTTTCAAGTTTACTGAACTATGATTGGAGTTCGTTCAAATACCTTTTCTACCTAATTCTGATTGGCCTGCTTATTTACTTATTGGTTAAAATCATGTTAAATGCTAAACAAAACCCAACAATAAGTAGTTCTGATTTAAATATTAATTCTATAGAAGAAATTGAGGAGCGCATGCTTGAAATTGATTTGGATAAACTCTTAAAGGAAGCCCTTGCAGCTGAAAATTATAGGATAGCGTTTAGAATTAATTTCTTAATAATTATAAAAATGCTAAATCAAGCTGGTTATATCGTTTGGGCTAAAGAAAAAACAAATTGGGAGTATCATGCAGAAGTAAAAAAACAAAGGAATAGCGCAGAAATTTGAATCACTTATTTTAAGTTTTGAGCCAATATGGTATGGTGAGTTGGACTTATCAAAGGAAGAATATTTTGAATCTGCACCTAAATATGGAAGTCTTAAAGACCTATTAAAACCAAAAGAGGAGGAGGTAAATGAGTAGAAATGGGTCTATCTTATTGGTTGCTGTAATTGTGCTTGGCTACGTCAGCTACGTTTTGTATCAAAAAAGATACAATCCAAAGTTTGACTGGCACCGATCATATAACCTAGAGAGTGTGCAGCCTTATGGTATTAAGTTTTTTTATGAATTATTAGAAGCGCATACAGAAGAAGGAGTAGAAAGGTTTGATTATTTGTATGATTATAATAAAGAGGATAGCTTGGAGAGCAACACCAATTACGTGTGTTTTCAACAACGTGAAACAATAGATTCATTAAAAGCCGAGTTTCTTTTAAATTTTGCTTTTTCTGGCAATAACGTATTAATAATAAGCAATAGTGCTCCTCTTGAAGTTTTAAGGACATTTATTCCATCTTCAGATTCTATACACGAATATGGAGATGTGAAAAGAAGTAAAATAGCAGTTGAGCACACATTTAATACGTTTCCGTACAATGAAACCTTAACCTTTTATAATAAATATATAAAAGATACGGTAGCAACCAAATGGAGTGTTTATTCACAAAATTATTTTAACGAGCGCCTTTCACCTAATGGGTTTATTCCGTTATCAAACTTTAAGGATAAACAATATGGAAGGGTTATAAATATGTTTTACGTAAACCATGGTAAAGGAAAAATTATTTTTCATACTAACAAATTATTATTCTCGAACATACACATATCAAGCAAACAAGGGTTTAAACACCTTAATAACGTTTTAAGTTTATTTGAGGATAATACAACTTATTGGGATGTACAAAGTGACAACCCCTTAAATTTTAATAGAAGATTTAGTAATCCAATAAAGTTTTTGTTTTCTGATAAAACATTGCGATCGGGTTGGTACTTACTGCTTATAACGGTTCTGTTATATGTTTTGTTTCGTTCAAAACGTCAACAACGCATAATACCAATATTACCTTCAAATAATAACTCAACCATTGGTTTTGCAAAAACCATAGGCCTACTATATTTTCAAAAAGGGAGTGCAAAGGATATAGCTGAAGAGCTGTATATGCAGTTTTTAACAGATATTAGAACTAAATATCACATTAATACAAAAGTGGATCAAAAAGAATTGATTGAGAAGTTATATACCCGATCGGGCGTTGATAAATCTATGGTAGAGCAACTGTTTAAACAGTTTACTCTAGTAAGAAAAATAGGTAATCCAAGCCCAAAGGATGTAAATATTTTATACAATATGATTGAACATTTTAATAAAAACAGGAAATAATAATTTATAGATATGGAAAATAATGAAAATCAAGAGGTAAAAGAGGATATTCCTTCACCAGATGCAGCGCCAATAAGTCCAATTCTGGAATCGGAAATAGATGTAAGCCATGTAAGAAATATGGTAACTAAAATTTCTGATGAGGTTGCAAAAGTGCTTATAGGCAATGAAAAACTGTTAGAGTTAATGATGGCAGGTATTTTTACTGGTGGACACATTTTAATGGAAGGTGTTCCTGGTATTGCCAAAACATTAACCGCAAAACTAATAGCCCAATGTTTAAACATCGATTTTAAAAGGGTGCAATTTACACCTGATTTAATGCCATCAGATTTAATTGGTGTAACGATATTCAACATGCAAAAATCAGAGTTTACCTTTAAAAAGGGACCCTTATTTACCAACCTGGTATTAATAGATGAGATAAATCGCTCTCCTGCAAAAACCCAAGCAGCACTCTTTGAGGCAATGGAGGAAAAACAAATAAGTGTTGATGGAGAAACATATCATTTGAATGATCCATTTATTGTAGTTGCCACGCAAAACCCAATTGAACAAGAAGGCACCTACAAGCTTCCGGAAGCACAATTAGACAGATTCGTGTTTAAGCTGAATGTTGATTACCCTTCCTTGCAAGGAGAAGTGGAAATTTTACAACGTTTTGAAGGTGATTTTTCGCAGAAGAACGTTGAACAAATAAAGCCGGTTTTAACTGCAGAGGATTTATTAAAATGTTATGGCATCATTGAAAAAGTTCACATTAAAAAAGAGTTGCTAGAATACATTGCAACTATTGTTCACCACACGCGTAATGATGGAGACTTGTTTATGGGAGCCTCTCCAAGAGCATCTATGGCCATTATGAAAGGTTCTAAAGCGATGGCGGCGATTAAAGGTAGAGGGTTTGTTACGCCAGATGATATTCAAGCAGTTTGCTACGCGGTGTTAAATCATAGAATAGTACTATCTCCAGAAAAAGAAATGGAAGGTGTTACCACCGAAAGTTTAATTACTGAAATGTTAAAAGATATAGAAGTTCCACGTTAATGAACTTGCTAACCTATACCTCAGTGATCGTTTTTTTTACGCGATGGGTGCAATTGTTTTCACCTTTTTCGTGTCATTTGTGGTATATCCATTTTATTATCTGGCAATAGTATTGCTCACATCGTGTGGAATATTATTGCTTTTGGATATTTATCTGTTGTTTAGGCAAAAACTAATCACTGTAAAACGAGAGGTGGCGCCGGTATTGTCATTAAATGATGATAATAACATTAGGTTAATTTTAAATAATGTATCAGATAAAAGGTTTAGGCTAAAAGTTATTGATGAAACTCCGTACCAGTTCAATTTGCGTGATTTTTCATTAAATACAATCATTAGTAAGGCGGGTAAAGAAACAATAAAATACGTATTACGACCTACAATACGGGGAGAATATCATTTTGGAAATATTAATTTGTTTTTAAGTTCTGATATAGGTTTTGCTATGAAGCGAGAAACCACTTTAGCGGGAAAAAGTGTAGCTGTATACCCATCTGTATTACAAATGAAACAACAGGAGCTAAAAGCAATGAATCATATTTCATTTACACAAGGGGATAAGCAGGTTAGAAAACTGGGAAGGAGTTATGAGTTTGACCAGATAAAACAATACATACCAGGTGATGACCCAAGAAACATCAATTGGAAAGCTACCAGTAGGTCTAACGAAATAATGGTTAACCATTATGAGGATGAAAGATCACAGCAAATTTATTCCATTATTGACAAAAGCAGAATAATGAAAATGCCATTTAACAGTTTAACGCTAGTAGATTATGCAATTAACGCGTCATTGGCATTTTCAAATATTGTACTTAAGAAAAATGATAAGGCTGGTCTAATTTGTTTTTCAAAAAGTGTCGACACCTGTCTAAAGGCAGATGAGGGGAGCGGACAACTAAAAAAGATTCTTTATTTATTGCACAAAGAAAAATACGATTACTCCGAAGCGAATTACGAGGCATTGTATAGAAATATACGCAAGACCATATCCAATAGGAGTTTAATATTTTTATATACCAACTTTGATAGTATGTACGCGTTAGAGCGTAATTTAGAGGTTTTGCGAATGTTAAATAGAAGGCACTTACTGGTTGTAGTATTTTTTGAAAACACCGAGTTAGAATCTTATAGTGTGCAACCAGCAAGAAACACCTTGGATATATACCAAAAAACCATTGCAAAGAAGTTTATAAACGAAAAGGAGCAAATTGTAATGGAATTGGCTAGAAATGGCATACAGGCCATTAAATGCTCTCCAGAAGAACTTTCAGCTACAACCATCAATAAATACTTAGATTTAAAAAGTAGAGGAAGTATTTAGTCAATTATTATCCCTGTCTCTTATACACATCTCCGAGCCCACGAGACCCGGAATAA
>CAXHCC010000080.1:0-11350 GCA_964014945.1 uncultured bacterium
GGACAGAAAATGGTGCAGGATCAATTACTGCTGGTGCTACGAGTTTAACACCAACCTATACAGCTGCAAGCAGTGATGCGGGTAATACGGTTACGCTTACCATGACCGTTACTAGCGATAATACTTGTGGTGTATCGAAAACAGCTAGTGCAACCTATACGGTTAATGTTGATGCTTTACCTACAGCTACTGCAGGAGGCACACAAGCCATTTGTGAAGGCGACTCAGCTACTGTATTAGCAGGTGAAGCTACGGCTACCGATGGCACTATTATGTGGTCTTCGGCTGGTGCAGGTTCTATTACATCTGGAGCAACCAGCTTAACACCAACCTATACTTCTGCTGTTGGCGATGCTGGCACAAGCGTTGTACTTACTATGGAGGTTAGTAGTAATAATACATGTGGAGCAGCAACGGACCAAGCAACTTATACTATTAACGTTCGACAAAGCTTAAGCGGTGCTACTAGCTTATCTTCAACTACAGCGTGTAAAGACGCTGCCGCTCAGGTAATATTTACAGGTTCTAACGGCACTGCACCTTATACCATTACTTACAAAGTAGATAATGGGCCTGATCAAGTAGCTACTACAATAGGTAGTAATGATAAATTGGTAATTGGTGCGTTAACAGGTGTTGATGGCCCACATACCTACGAAATTGTTAAGGTAGAAGATGGCAATTGTTCAAAAGCGGTATCAAGCCCAAAAACTATGACGGTATTACCATTGCCTACCGCCAATATAGTAGGTGGTGGTGAAACCCTTTGTAAAGATAGTGTTGCGCAAGACATAATCTTAAAAGCAAGTGATGCTACAGGGCCTTATACCTTTAACTATACTATAGACGGCAACCCTAAAAGCGTAGCCACCACTGTAGGTGTCGACAGCAGCATTATCATGGTTAACAGCTCTTTTGCAGGCACACAAATATATGCGTTACAAAGCGTGACTGATGCAAATAGTTGTTCTAGTACTTTTAGTAATAATAAAGTAAGCATTACCATTAAAGAAAACCCTATTGCTAGTTTTGATTTGGGAGCAAGCCAAGCTACTATTATTGAACCTGTGATTGATATTTACGAGAGCTCATTAAATGCGGATAGCTGGAGCTGGGATTTAGGTGATGGGACTTCCTCTAATAGTTCAGACCCACAATATCATGAATACAAGGATACAGGTTCTTATGCCATTAAATTGGTAGTAGCCAACAGTTTAGGCTGTAAAGATTCTATTACTAGAACTGTACTAATTACCAGCCCTATTTTGGTATATATACCTGAAGCTTTTACACCAAATGGCGATGGTATTAATGACACATTTTTACCAAAAGGGGAAGGTATAGGCGAATTTAGCATGAAAATTTACGACAGATGGGGTAACATGATTTTTATTACTGATGATATCAATGAGGGTTGGGATGGCACTGCCAATGGCGGTACTGAAATAGCACAAATTGATAGTTACGTCTATGCTGTAGAAGCCGAAGACCTTGAGCGTAAAACTTATACCTATAGAGGAGTGTTGCAGCTGGTGAGGTAGAAGTTAGAAGGCAGGAGATAGTAGTTAGGAGGAAGTAGATAGCATTAAGTAGGCAGTAGTTTAGTGGGTGTTTCGTTTTGCCCGTTAGCCCGTCACCCGATAGATACCGGGTGGGAGCCTGCCTCATCATCACCTCTCAAAATTTATCGATAAAACATTAAGATTGCTTCACCCTGAAAAAGGGATTCGCTTCCGATAACCATCGGGAGACAAAATAATAAACATTATTACCCATCTAAACCGTCATTGCGAGAAGCATTTCGCGACGCGGCAATCTCAACATTGTCGAAGCGATTATAAGATTGCCACACCCTCCTATCGTCGGATTCGCAATGACGATAGTAATCCCACAACCATTTCCAAAACAAACCTGACACCCTCCTACGACGTGCTCCACCCTACCGATAGAAACCCATCTCAGGGTAACATATGTTACAAAAATATAACTTGTTAATACTTGTATTTGCATAATAACAATACAATAGACTTAATGGCTTAAATTCATGATCTTAAGAAATTACTGGCTTTATTTGTAATCGTAAACAACTAATAATTAACCACTTAACAACAAACAGGGGGGTGGTGAATGTAACCTTTGATAAATTGCTTACGTAGAATTACTCAGATTAGAAATTGTAAACAGCTATAAAACAGATAATTTGAAGCACTAATACCCTCACCATTTTGAAATTTTTGAAAACATATGCAGTTATACTTGCATCATGCAAAGCGTGGTGCAAGGCTATTTATGCTTATGTTTTAGCGGTTTTACAAGGGGCTACGCGCAACTCATTCCCCTATCCATTTGGGAGAGGGGTTAGGGGTGAGGCTTTACTGTTCTTCTTAATTCTATCTTCTAACATTCACTCCCAAACAACTACTCCTACAGGGGTAACCTATACTGCTGCTGGAAAT
Organism: uncultured bacterium; assembly: GCA_964014945.1. Classification (GTDB taxonomy): domain Bacteria; phylum Bacteroidota; class Bacteroidia; order 2-12-FULL-35-15; family 2-12-FULL-35-15; genus 2-12-FULL-35-15. Next base: position 2,457 of record CAXHCC010000080.1, read on the forward strand.
TACAGCTTTACAGTACCTTCTAATGTAACTTCAATTGATATACATTGCTGGGGCGGTGGTGGTGGTGGTGAAGATGGTGATGGAACTAACGGCGGTGGTGGTGGCGGCGGTGGAGCCTATGCCAGTGTGAGAAGCTTTGCTGTTGCTGGTGGCCAAACCTTAACTGTAACGGTTGGAGCTGCAGGAGCAGTAGGTACTGGTTCTGGAGGATCTTCCTATGTAAGTACAACAACTGCTGCACCGCTTAATGCTACAGAAGGAGCATTAGCAGTTGGAGGAACAAGTGCTACCAGTGGAACCGGTGGTGCCGGTGGTGCATCAGGAAGCTGTATAGGGGGTATCACAAGAGACGGAGGAGACGGAGGAGATTTTGGAGATAATGGTATTTACGATGATGGTGGTGGTGGTGGCTCATCAGCAGGTTATGATGTAGCAGGGGTAGATGCACCAAATGCGTCTGCTAGTAACTTTACACCTGGTGGTGTTCCAGGACCTGCTCCTGTTGGAGGTGCAAGAGGAGGCAGTGGCTCGGGGAATGGTCAATTTTATGACATGACAATTTATTATGCAAGGGATGGTGCAGCTGGTGGTGGTGGTGGCGGTGGTAGAGGCTACACTAAAGCATGTGGAGGTTGCAGTAGTGCAACTGGTGTTGGAGGTGTGGGTAAAGTAGAAATAAGTTATCATATAAAATCTTTTGGTGATTATAGCGCCGTAACCGATTGGACTATTCCTGCTGACGTTACAGCTGTTGCAGTGCATACTTGGGGTGGTGGTGGTGCCGGTGGTGGAAGTGATGGGTCAAATAATGAACAAGGTAGTGGTGGTGGTGGTGGCGCTTATGCTTATAAGGTGATTTCTGACGTTACTACCGGTGCTACCTATAGTGTTACCATAGGAGCAGGAGGTGTAGGTGCTTCAAATGCTACAGGAGGCAATGGTGGCGATACGTATTTTAGCACCTCAGTTGGAACATCGCTTGTAGTGGCCGATGGGGGTTCAGGAGGTGGAGCAAATTCCGGCACTAGAGGGGCAGGAGGATTGGCTGGAAATTGTACAGGAGACATTACAGCATCTGGAGGACAAGGAGGTTTAGGAGCTACACATAGTGATAATGAGTGCCCGGGTCCAGGAGGAGCTTCTGCTGGCTGGGGTGCCACCTATTTAGGTGAGGCGGGTGGTGCAGGACCAGACTCCCCGTTAATTGATGCTGGTGGTGAATCATCTGGTGACGTTGGAGGAACCGCTCCTACGGGCGGCACCGATGGAGCAGACGCTTGGTATGGTTCTTGGTGGTCCGACCATGCTTCCGATGGTGATGATGGTGGTGCTGGTGGTGCCGGTTGTGGACACGGTACACAAGGAACTGATGCAGGAGGAAATGGAGGAAATGGAAAAGTAATGGTAGATTTTGGGCCTCTTTACACACTTGGCAGCGACCCCGTAGCCGCTGATGCTGCCGTACCAGCCTCAAACCCTAATTATCCTATACATAAATTTACCTTAAAAACCGACAATTATATTGCTCCAGGTACTTTTACATTAACAGATGTTGATTTTACAACCACCGGTACATACACTACCGATGATGTTACACTATTTGAACTGTATTACAGTGCTACAGATGATTTTAGCGCTGCCACATCTATTGGAACAGCAGCTACTGCTGTTGCAGGTGATCATACTTTTACTGGTCTAACTCAAACATTTACTTCCAATGCTACTTTTTATTTTTGGATAGTTGCTGATATCTCATCAACAGCTTGTACAAGAACTATACAAGTAAGCGCAATGGCCAATAGAGATATTACCATGACTGTATATGGTAATAGGCTGGATGGTAACCTTGCCGGAGCAGCTACGGGAAGTGGATTACAAACATTTTATTGCACATACCCTGGCGATGTTGGTACTGATTTACATGTGTGGTATAAAGCCGATGGCGGTGTATCCGGGGCAACACCTATAACCCAATGGGATGATCATTCTTCTGCCGGTGCCGATTTAACTGTGGATAATGGCTCTCCTGATTTAACAACAGATGCCATTAACTATAACCCAGCAATGGATTTTACAGACCCAGATGCATTAACGTACGCGGCAGGTTTGTTGGGAGTAACTACTATTAACGACATTGCTATTTTCTATGTTGCGCAAAAAGATGCCTCTACAGATGATTATTTATTTGGGGAAGATTGCTCAGGAACACAGTTTAAAGCAGGTATAGATGATGGGGCTAATCACGAATGGGCCGTGCCTTTATCAGATGTTATGAATTATGACTACACTACTTCAGGTTGGGTAGAAGATTATTATAATATACATTCTTATATGGGTTCAAGTGTAGCAGCAACCAATGCATTGGGTACAGGTTTGGAAGAAACAGCAAGTATGGATGGCAAACAATTGGCTACCGATGCCACATTTACACCTTTCACAGGAGATAATAGTCCTTTTTATTTGGGTGTTGGAAGTAATGGTACAAACCAAAATTATGAAGGTAAAATTGCAGAGTTTTTCATTTATACCACAGTACCTACCGAACAAGAAATGATGCAAATTAATACCTACTTGGCCATTAAGTACGGTATTACACTAACCAACGATATTGATGGAGATAGCAACTTGGGAGAAACATACGCTACCTCTTATGAAGAAGGTGATTATATAGCTACCGATGGAACAGTCGTATGGGACTATTCAGAGGTAACTGCAACTTACCATAACGATGTAGCTGGTATTGGACGTGATGATAATGAGGCATTGGGACAAGTAAAATCAAAATCGCATAACACAGATGGCATTTTATATGTGGAGGCTGACGGTGAAGGAACCAATTCGGCCAACACATTTGTGGATATGGACGATAAAGAATACTTAATTTGGGGCAACAATAATGGTAGTGCATCTTGGACAGAAACCAATGCGCCAAGCGGGTATGTAAAATCTACCCGTACGTGGTTGGTTGAAGAAAATGATGGCGATGTGGGTACCTGTACGTTTGCTTTTGATGTTGCTGATGCTGACTTTAATATACCGCCGTTGCAATCGGGTGCGGTTTATTATATCATATATGAGGTAGGCGATTCCGATTTTTCTGCAGGTGCTACAACCTCTGCGCTTACCAATTCAGGTGGCGATATTTGGGAAATAGACCTTAATATGGCAGATAACACCTATTTCACCATAGCGTCTGAAGAAGGAAATATGCCGGGCGGTGTAGGGTCTAACATACAAATATGGCTTAAGGCAGATGCCGGTGTTACAGGGACAACTCCTATTACCGATTGGGCAGATCAAAGTGGTAACAGTGTTACTATGACTGAAAATGGTTCCGTAAACCTTACCGATGCAGCGGCAAGTTCAAACTTTAACGATGTGATAAGCTTAGTGGGCGTTACGGATTATTTAACATCCGATTATGCCTTTGACCCAAACACAACCGATTTTACGGTATATGCCGTATGGAATTCTGATGATGGGGGCGCCGACCAAATTATATGGCGAAACTTAGACGGTACTGGCACCGGTAGCGATTTAATGTTTATTGATGATTCGGCTACCGACTTAGCCATCGATGTAGATGGTACCGACTATAATGCTGCAACAGCACGCAGCTTTGCTACCTGGAATTTAAGTACGTCTAGGAGCGATATTAGCGCAACAACTGTTAACCTGTATAACGAAGGTAAGATGGATTATAATAATGCCGCCTTAACACCAAACGCAGCAGATGGCAACTTACGCATTGGTGCAAATGAGGCTGGTACTGGTTCTGAATATGATGGTAATTTTGGCGAATTAATCATGTATGATTTTGCCCTAGCTGCTTCCGATCGTCAAAAAATTGAAACCTACTTAGCTATTAAATGGGGCATTACATTGGATGGAGATAATGATGGTGATGGTACCGATCATGAAGCCTCTAATGCTGAGGGTATTGCAGAAGGTGATTATGTAGATGCTGACGATAATGTAATTTGGGATGCATCTGCCAATAGCACCTATAGTGTTAGTATTGCCGGAATAGGTGTTGATGCCGATGAAGGCTTGGATCAAAAACAATCCAACTCTATAAATTCAGGCGTACAACCAGTTATTGGTAATGCGGATGAAATAGCCGCCGATAATAGTTCACATACAACTAGTATTGCGGTAGATCAAAGTTATTTAATTTGGGGTTGCGATGGCACATCTACCGAATTTGCAACCGCATTTTCATCGGGCACAATGAACTATCGTATGACGCGCATTTGGAAAGTGCAACAATCAGGTACCGTTGGTTCTGTTAAAGTGGCTATATTACAATCTGATGTTCCTGGCAATGTCGAGTCGCCATATTTAATAGTGAGTGGCGATGGCAACACAACGTTTGGAGAAGGTGGTTCTGATGCAGAAACTGCCATGAGCGCCGAAACCATAAATAGTATTGATTATTATACCTGCACCTATGATTTGGATAATGGCGATTATTTTACTTTTGCTGGTACAGCAACTTACCCGGGTGGTGTGTTATCAGGTCTAAAAATTTGGATGAAAGCAGATGCAGGTGTTACCACATCGGGTAGTGATGTAACTGCATGGCAAAACCAGGCTGCTGGCAATGAATCATTCACCAATCAAACAGCCAACGAACCGCTTTACAACTCAAACAACGCAGCCTGGAACTTCAACCCAAGTATTGAATTTCAAACTGGACTGGATGGTTTAGAATATATTGTTGACGCTGGTGAAATTTTTGCCGATGCGGATGAGTTAATGGCCTTTTTTGCCGTAAATAAAGATGGTGATACCCGAGGCACCTTGTGCCAAATGGGAGAAAACGATTACCCTGCCTGGGAAGTAAACCTAGAAACTACCGCAGGTAAATTTGGTGTAATTGCATTAGGCACCGATTTTAATGGTGATAATGGTGAACATACCACAGCAACAGTTACTACTGGCGAAAACACCCTAATTACCAGTGGTTGGAACAATGGGGTTGGCGCTGCGGGTAGGGTAGTTAATTATAAAAATGGGGCTGATAAAGAAGAGCTTTCGGCCGGAAGTGATGGCTATAATGATGTTGGTAATGGTATTGCTCATGATGTTTCTTTTGGTGCCAACGATGATAATAATGAAGAATTGGATGGCACCATGCCGGAGGTAATTATTTATAACGAATATGACCTTACAGACGCCCAAATTCAAAGAATTAATACGTATTTAGCCATTAAATATGGCGTAACTATTGATGGTGATACAGATGGGGATGGAACCGATCATGAAGAACCAAACGGGGATGGAGTTAACGAAGGAGATTATGTAGATACAGAAGGAAATGTAATATGGGATGCAAGTGCGAATAGTACGTATAGCCTTTGTATTGCAGGTATTGGTAGAGATGATATTGAAGACCTAGGCCAAATTAAATCCAAATCACAATCGGCTAATGGTATTGTAACCTTCCATGCCACAGGTGAAGGTACCAGCAATGCAGCTGCAGATATTACATGGGATGCCATGGCCGATCATGAATACTTTGTTTGGGGTAGTGAAAATGGCACCGCCACATTTACTGCAGGTGGGCCAGGTAGCTTAGATTTATTAGATAGGGTGTGGAAAGTACAAGAAAGTACTGGCGATGGCGATGGCGATGTGGGGGACTTGCTGTTCTCTGTTGATGTAGAAGATGCCGACTTTAACATACCTGCTGGTAGCGAAAACTATGTACTGGTAATTGATACCGATTTAGACGGCAATTTTGATGACGAAACAACCATTGCCCTCTACGATGATGGTACCAATGGTGACGTTGCCAGTGGTGACGATGTATGGTCAATAAGTGGAGTTAACATGGCCTCTGGTTCTTTATTTACCTTAGGTGACACCTATGATGCCACCTTAGCTCAAGGAAATTCAACAACAGGCTTTTTATGTAACACTGCTACGAAAGAATCTGTATACTATTTTACTGTAGCCATAGATGCTGGACCAGGTGACCGAGGTTTTACTGGCTTGAGTTTTACTACCGATGGTTCTTATGTTGCAGCGGACATTGATCAGTTTGAATTATGGTACCATACTTCTAATGATTTAGCCAGTGCAACAAAAATTTCAGCGGATTTAACTCCAACAGGGGGCAATGGTACTACAGAAACTTTTGCCGTTACTTCAACCACATTAACGGCAAGTGCAACCTCTCACTTCTGGATTGTAGTTGATGTAGATGCTGATGCTACTGATGGTAATGTAATTAGTATTAATGCGATTGATACTGATAACTTTACTATGAAAGCGGGTAGAAAAATTGGGACGGCCACTGCAGGAAGCAATCATTTCTTTAATGCAAAAATTTGGGATGGCGGCGGCGGTGATGCCAATTGGACCACTGCTGCAAACTGGTTAGGAGATGTTGCTCCGGTTGCTGATGATAATATTGCATTTGGAGGCGCTGTTAATACCGACACTCAAAATGACTTTGCTGGCGGCACCAACTTTGCATCGGTAACTTTTGTATCGGGCGCAAGTTCGTTTACAGTATCGGGTAATGATTTTACCATTACAAGCGCAGGTTGTACAACCAGTAATGCCATTTCCGCAGAAAACACCGGCAATACCATGACCATTGAGAGCAATATCACCTTTAGTACCAACGCACCTACAATTGCTTGTACCCAAGCAGGAGGCACCTTGAACATTGAAGGAACCATTGATAATGGGGGCTTGGCGGTAACTAACAACATAACGGGTACTGCTACCTATAGCGGTATTATTTCAGGGGCAGGTTTACTTACCAAATCAGGTACTGGTGCCTTAACATTAAGCGGGGTTAATACCATGACAGGCGGTGTTACCTTAAGTGCGGGAACCTTAAACATTGCTAATGCACAAGCATTGGGTACCATTGCAGGTACCTTTACCATTGCTGATGGTACTACCATTGATGCTACAGGGGGCAATATAAGCACACTTAACTACCCACAAGCATGGAATGGCGACTTTACGTTTACAGGTAGCAACGATTTAGATTTAGGCACCGGTGCTGTTGCTATGAGTGCGAACAGACAAATTACGGCCAGTGCTAGCAATTTAACTGTTGGCGGTGTTATTAGTGGTGGTTTCTCATTAACCAAGTTAGGTGGTGGTACACTTACCTTGGAAGGTACTAACACATTTACAGGTGGTGTTACCTTAAGTGCGGGAACATTAAATATAGAGGCAGCACAAGCCCTAGGTACTTCGGCTGGTACATTTACCATTGCTGATGGTACTACCATTAATGCTACTTCTGGTGCTATTGATATGAGTGCAACGGATAACCCAATTGCCATTAACGGTAACTTTACCTTTACTGGTTCTAATAACTTAGATTTAGGTGATGGTGCCATTACCATGGGGGCAAGCAGATCCATTACTACCAGTGCCAATACCTTAACCATGGGTGGTGTATTAACAGCTGCCACCTCTACCCTTACTTCTGCCGGTGCAGGTGGATTAGCCTTTGATGCTCAAGCGGTAACATTGAGTGGCTTGGTAATTAGTGCAGGCACCTTAACTTCTACTTCTGGTGTACTTAGTTTAGCTGGCGATTTTGATAACGATGCTACCTTTACCCATAACAATGGCAATGTAACATTTAACGGTACTACCGATCAAAACTTAGGTACCAGTGCAGGCACACAAACTTTTTATGATTTAACCATTAACAATACCGGTGCTGATGGTAGTGACGATATTACCTTGGCCGACCCAGTAATTGTTGCCAACTCTTTAACCTTAACAGATGGGCATTTATATACCGATGCTACCAATGTTATAACGTTTAATGATGGGGCTACAACCTCGAGCGGTACTGATGGTAGCCATATTGTTGGTCAGGTAAGTAAAATTGGCGATGATGCCTTTGTCTTCCCAACGGGTAATGGTACCTACTTTGCGCGTATTGGTATTTCTGCGCCAGATAATGCTGCCGATCAGTTTACCGCCAAATATACTGGCTCGGCTTATTCCGACTTAACTATAATTGGCTTTAATAATGTTAGTAACGTTGAGTATTGGGACTTGGATGAAGACAATGATGCAGGGGCAGGAACTTCGATTAACATTACCCTTTATTGGGAAGATGGAACAAGAAGTGGTATAGATGACAACTCTTCTGGTGACTTAATTGTTGCTCATTTTACCGGTGCTGATTGGGTGGATGCTGGACAAAGTGCTATATCGAGTAGTACACCGGGGTCTGTAACATCCAATGCGGTTTCTTCCTTTAGTCCATTTACATTTGGTTCGGGTGGTGCTGCTAATAACCCATTACCAGTTGAGTTGTTATCTTTTGAAGCGAACTATAACGGAACAGCAGTGGATCTTACTTGGAGTACCGCTACTGAAATAAACAATAATTACTTTACCATATGTCGTTCAACGGATGGTATCAACTATATTGAAATTGCCAATATACCATCAAAAGCACTTAATGGCAATTCAACTTCCACCTTAAATTACAGGTTTGAGGATACGGACGTAACAACAGGTACCTATTATTACCGTTTAAAACAAACCGATTTTGATGGCTCGCTTACCTATTCACAAGTTGAAGATATTACCATACATGGTAGTGACGAATTTGAGTTTAACATATCCCCTAACCCGAGTGGTGGAGCTACTATAGCTGCTTTAATTAATGCCAACAAAGGCGATGAAGTGGAGTTAACTATCTATGATATGCTAGGTCAGTTCATCTTTGATTTTGATATTAATGTGGAACATGACGATGCAGAACTTTACCCTATTACTTTCCCTGAACAATTAGCACCAGGCACCTACATAATAAGGGCTGAATGCGGTGACAAAAACATCTCCCGCAGAATGGTGATTGATTGATTTTTTTCTAGAAGGTAGGAGGTAGAATATAG